>CAZYUV010000222.1:0-5724 GCA_964650625.1 uncultured bacterium | reverse complement strand
AATTGATAACTCTAAAGAGTATAAAATATTGCGAATGTTCAAAGTATCATCAGGATTTCTTTTATTACTCCCTCGACCTTTTGAATGTAAATCCATCAATTGATTCACAGTAATATACTGTGAACTTAAGCCTTTATTATTTAATTTATCTGCTAAGCGCTCAAGATGCAGATAGTATTCATGTTTACGCTTTAATTGTTTGGCCTGAGGGTCATTCTTATCTGGTTCCTTGTAGCTGACGAACTTTGACAAAAATTTTCGTAAAGCATACATTTCTTTGCGGTTTGAAATATTTGTAGCATCTCTGGGAGTGATACCCATAGAAACCCTCACACGATCAGCCCACTCCATGAATGGTTCAAAAAGATCAGGTCCCTGAGAGTTTTCTAAATTAAGGCTTCTGCCCCAGAGGGTTAGATTTAAAGAATCATTGACTTCATCTAATGGCGGAGACTCCTGAACGGACTCCTGCTCATAATTACTCTCTTCATCCGACAGTCCATCATATCCAGGAAAATCAGAAACAGCATAGTTCAAGCCAGTACAACCGAAACATATTACAAACAAAAGTAGCGCAAGAAATTTCATAGATTAGCCACTATTGGTATACGCTCGAAAGCGCCTAAAAGTTGCCAATTTATCGATCACAAAGGATTGAATAATTATAATTAGCATTGACCAGTCTCGTTTTTACAAGATTAGAAACTAGCCCTGCATCCACTTTACTCTCTATAGAGTATTCTATATCGAGACAAGGTTCTGTGGTGGTAATTAAACTCCCTGGAAGACTTACATGAATATGCTCATCACTCCATTGAATGATGCGACTGGGGTCCATAGCTTGACCATTTTCAGTAATCTGATGAGTTTCGGCCGACCAATTTTGGCCATAAATTGTAAGGTGGCTATCAGTTTTGGGCCAAGCAATGATATTACCGTCTCCATCGGTAATATCTGGAGCAAAATTCGGCTTGATCTTGTAAAGGTTTTTATTAAATCTCTCAATATATGGAACTGCAACAACCAGAAGTAGTCGTAATTTATTTAGATCAAAAGATTGATGCACACCTCCTATGGCCTCATAAGCTCCAGAAAGGTTTGGCCAATATTGATTACCGGCCCCTGAGTCAACCCGCAGACTACCTAATGGGTAACTCCCAAAAAATGCAAAGTGTAGAAAAGAACCTGGTCTTGGTTTGTGAACATGCATAGCACTAGTACCATTACCTTCAAAAATAATTGGACCAGAACTGCTCTCCATCGATTCCAACTTCATGGACTCTCTAAAAACTAGCTTTGTACCATAGTCAGCTGCTGTTGGACCTGTCCAACTTAACTGAAACACATGATTACTATAGGTATAAGAAGCATTGCTTGGTAATGTAAGCGAGCTCAAATCATAAAATCCTCCCTGCACAGGTGAAACTATCTGCCCATCAATCTCCATCCAGAACCACCGATATCCGCTAAAAAATTGACGCGTATAAAGCTGTTCTATTCCGTTTCCTTGAAAAGGACTGCTCTTCAAGATCACGCTGGCACCTCGACCAGGCTCTGGCGAAAAAGAGCCCATAATCATACTCAAGCCTGCTGAAGCTGGGTTAAAAGTATGGATTAAAGTGGAGGGAGCATTGAACTGCTGACCTGGTTGAGTACCCAGATTGTAATTTGAGTTATTCCCGTCACTGTAAAGTTGTCTGAATAGCTTGTGACGCTCTGAGTCAAATGCTAAGCATTCAAAAACTGAAATTATGTATACAAAGAAAATAATTGTTAAAGTCTTAACGAATCCAAACATTCCTGCCTCTGTTCTTGCCAAATTATTTGGAGATCATTCATCGATCTATACCAAGTAAGCTGTCGTTTAAGAAAGCGACGAGTATTGCGCTGAAACCGCTCCACCCACTCATCTCTAGAGATCAACCCTTTTATGTAATCCCTAGTTTCAGGAAATCCGATTGCCTGACAAATAGTATAACCAGTCTTGATGTTGCGCCTTAAAATGGCTTCAACTTCAACTTCTACGCCTCTTTCTATCATCTTTTCTACTCTGCAATTAACCCCATTATAAAGAATTTCGCGCTTCTCCATCAGGCAGATTTTTCGCCATCTTGGACAAAAGCTCTTTAGATCGTTACGCGTTTGTTTGGCAGAGTTCGAATGATTTGCGATCTCAATGGCTCGAATAACTCTTTTCAAATCATTGGGATGCAATTCACTAGCTCTAGACGGATTTTTATCTACAAGAATTTTGTGAACAGCAGATCTACCTTCTCGCTCTGCTAGCAACTGTAATTGCGCGCGTAATTCTGGATTTTGCTCCAGTCCAGGCTGTTCAAATCCATTGCTCAAAACTTTGAGATATAGTCCTGTACCACCAACTAATAAGGGGATAACTTTGCGATTCCAACAGTCAAAAATTTTACCTACGGCTAATTCATAATATTCGGCTAATGAGAAATTCTGCGCTGGTTCAATAATTTCAAACAAATGATGGACTACCTTAGAATACTCATCCTTGCTAGGACAAGCAGATAAAATTGGAATATCCCGATAGACTTGAAATGCATCGAGGCAGATTATTTCTGCACCTATTCTTTGGGCCAAATTTAAACTGAATTCTGTTTTACCAATCCCAGTAGGGCCACATAAAACCCATATATGGGGTGATTCTAAAGACACTTACTCTTGCCTTTTGTAAACTCGATCAAATTTTTTGTATAGCTCTTTGTATGACATTTCCACCAAAATGGGTCGTCCATGGGGACAGTGAAAAGGATTTTCACATCTGGCCAAGTCTCGTAATAAAATCTGCATTTCTTCTTGACCCAGACTATCGCCAGCCTTAATTGAACCTCTACAGGCCATGCTCTCTGCTAGTTCCGTATAATGCTCTTCAATTTTTGTAAAACCAAAAGAGTCTTCAAGACTGTCGATCAATTCCTCCAAAAACTTATGATCTAGATCGTCGGATAGCCCTTCTGGTATTGAAAGAATCTTCAAGTACTTCTCTTCCAAATGAAAATTAAATCCTAGACCTTTTAACAATTCCTTGCGAGATTCTAAAAGGGCAACCTGAGCTGCACTAACATCAAAACTGATTGGGATTAGTAAATTCTGTGATCGCCTACTTCGACCACTATTTAATGACTGAAATATGCTTTCAAAAAGAATACGCTCCTGCGCTACATGCTGGTCTATCACAACCAAAGAGTCTTGATACTCGGCTAGGATGAAAGTTTTCTTAAGCTGCCCAATAATCCTCATCTGGTTAAAATCAGCAGGAAATAATCCTTCTTTAGCTTCACTTTCCACTTCGATGACGGAAGGAATCTTTATAGAATTTTTGTGCCCTTCCACAGAAGATTTATTCTGAGATAAAACCTCTTCTAAGCCGTCACGGTTCAACTTAGGAATTATTGATGTCGAATCTACGGTATCAATTTTATGAGCCTCTGAAGATATTGATCCTTGATCTTCGGAAAGGCTATCAGTCAAAGGCGATTCCACAAAAAAATCCTGAAGACCCAACTGACTAGATCTTGACTCCTCAATCTTCATGTAATCATTCGTGCTGGGAGAGGGTTTAATTTTCTCTTTAACTAATTCCACCCGAGGAACAGTGGATCTTTCCAACAGAGCATTACGCAAAGATTTAGCAATAAATTCCAATAACAATGGTTCATTCTCTATACGAAGCTCCAACTTCATAGGATGTACATTTACATCTAACATTGCTGGGGGTATCTGAAGAAAGACTAAACCTAGAGGCCACTTTTTCATAGCACTTAAATTTTCATATGCCGACTGAATTGCTTTCAATATTGGAGGATGCTTAATTATTCTGCGATTTATAAATAATCGCAGATCTTTACTATTGCTACGATACATTACAGATGGTGAGAGAAATCCATGAATTTGCATCCCCAAAATCGGATGCTTCTTGCTAGGTATTTCAATCATTTTGCGCGCTTCACGAGCACCGAAAAGAGCGGAAAGGATTTCTGGGTAACTACCCTGCCCGCTTGATACCAGAACTCTTTGACCGTTATGACTCAACTGAAATCCAACCTCAGGATGAGTCGCTATGAAAGACTGGATCAAATCTACTACTAAAGCCTTCTCATAATTATCAGACTTCAGAAATTTCAATCGAGCGGGAATATTGTAGAAAAGTTCTTTTATCTCTACTTTAGTTCCTTTAGAGCGAGCACTGGGACCAAAGCCTTGAACTTTACCAGCCAAGACATTCATCACACGCGCTTGACCCTGATCTACGATACTTTCGATGTTTAATTTACTCACGGCTGCTACACTAGCTAATGCTTCTCCTCGAAAACCAAAGCTCAAGAGATCCAGAAAGTCTTCCAATCGGCTTATCTTAGAGGTCGCATGGCTCTGAATACAAAGTTCCAGGTCCTCTGCTGACATACCATCTCCATCATCAGCAACAACAATAAGTCTTTTACCACCTTGTTGTAGCTCAATTTGAACATTACCTGCACCTGCGTCAAGACTGTTTTCCACCAATTCTTTGACCGCATTCAATGGCCGCGTAATAACCTCTCCAGCAGCAACTTTAGATGCTAAGGCAGGATCCATCACTCGTATTTTTGCCAAAGAGGCCCTCCTTCAACATTTTGTAGTGGCATTCGCGAAAAAGCGTCCACACACAACCTACTATGCTGCTTCTGATGAACAAAGCGTTCCCAGCCAGCTCTAGCAACCATTGCTCCATTATCAGTACACAGCTTGAGAGTCGGCATTGCCAATCGAACCTTTGCCGATTTACATAAATCCTGAAATCGACCTCTCAAAGCTGAGTTTGCCGAAACTCCTCCAGCCAAAAGTAATGTTTTGAGATCATACTGCTTTAAGGCTTTCATAGTTTTATGGGTAAGAACCCTCACGGCAGCAGTTTGTAGTGCTTGGCATATTTGTTCAGCACTGTAACCCTGTTCCATAGCAACAAGACAGGCTGTTTTAAGACCACTAAAACTAAAGTCATAGTCTTTGGTATGCAGCATAGGGGGAGTCAATACAAGGGGATTTTCAGCTACATATTCTCGAGCCACTTTATCAACTACTGGCCCACCAGGCATTCCTAGCCCCAGTTTTTTAGCAATTTTATCGTAAACTTCACCTACAGCGTCATCTCGCGTTTCACCTAGTAATTGAAAATCCCCTGGACTCTGCAACATATACAGACAACTATGTCCTCCACTAACCAATAAACCCAGCATTGGATACTCTAATCCTTCATGCTCGATAAAATTGGCTGCAAAATGGGCTTCGAGATGGTGAACTGCGATGAAGGGTTTTTTAAGACACAATGCTAATGTCTTAGCTGCCGTCAAACCGACCAGTAATGAACCAACGAGCCCCGGCCCAGTCGTACCAGCTACGAGGTCTATTTCCTGCAAGCTAACCCCTGATTGCTGCAAAGCCTTTGCCATCACAGGAAAAATACTATCCATATGACCTCTTGCGGCCAACTCAGGAACTACTCCTCCAAATGGAGCATGCAGATCCACTTGACTCTTCTTAACCAAAGAGAGTAGCTCATTCCCATTCCTTAGAATTGCCACCGATGTATCATCACATGATGACTCGATTCCAATGGTTAACATCTCATCTCTCTTTCAACTCGAATCGATTTAAATTAAATTGTTTAGGGATCTCGTCCTCACCATACCACTCTCTGAAAAATTGAAGCAAAAAATC
>CAZYUV010000221.1:0-5777 GCA_964650625.1 uncultured bacterium | reverse complement strand
AAAAATCCCAAAGTAATCTACCATCAGATAACCAGGGCATAAATTCCCAAAAGGACTGAGGCAAATTTGCTGTCATCTTATACCAATCACTACCCAGATGTTCCCGAAGTTCACCAATAGAATCAAAGGCTGGCATATGCGCCCAAGTGGGATGTGGCGGCAAAACTTGAGGAATTTCTTTGAGTATATGATTTTCGAAATCAGTTAATACGCCATCTAGATCACAATAAAATATAAGCTGACATTGCACGCAAACAATGTAACATTTTAGTGGACGACCTTCTTGAACAAAGGAACTTTTTATGTCGGCTAACGAGTTAATTGTCATTGGATGCGGTGTCCTAGGTAAGCGAATTTTTGACAACTGGCAAGGCAAATTTCTAGGAATTGTGCGGAGTCAAGATTCTCTAAACGAGTTATCTGCAACTGGTATCTCAGGCAGTACTAAAATACCTACTGGGCTTTCTTTAGAATCAGTCATTTTCGCAACAAGTGGTAGTCCAAATCAGCTCAGTGCGGTTGAGCAATTTGTTTCTTTGAATCCAAAATTTTCAGGCACAGCTATTCTGATTAGTTCAACTTCGTATTATCAAGGAGTTCAAGGTCCTGTAAATGAGGCTTCAGCTGGTGGTAATACACCTCGTTCAATCGCTTGCCAAAAATTAGAGCATGCTTTTAAAGCCTCATTTGATACAGGCTGGATTCTAAGATGCGGTGGTTTATTTGAACCCGGTAGAGGACCGTTTGCTTATTTATCTAGAACTGGTCAAATCCCGCCCATTCCCACAGGTCAACAATTGGCACTTTTTAGTTACCGTGATTTACAGCGGTTGGTGCTTATTTTGCTCAAAGAAAAAACAGAACAAGTCTCTACCTTATTATGTACTCTGCGTAATTGCCCTACCCGATATGACTATTATTCGGCGGCTTTCAGTAAATTGAATATTCCCTTCAATCTATCAGCAACCGCGCCGTGTGGGCCTCAGTATGAGCCTGAAAAATTATATCGAATTTTTGAACCCCTAGACTCTCATTGGGATGCTGCATTGCAATGAACTGATATGCCTTTAGTAACCTAAGGTTAGGTCTAATTCATCCAATTGTCTCTCTAGTTTGTGCATGAAAAGCATCGTATTTTTAGGGATTCTTGGCACCCAAAATAAAGGATTGGTAGGGACCCTGCGACGATCAAAATACAGTTTGCCTGATTCTTGTTTTTGGGAACACATCAACCAATCAATTGTATCAGCTCCATCAGCTGGCTGGCGTAACATGTCACGGGTGAAATTATAGAATGACGGCATTCCTTGACTTAAACCAGGAGTATCAACCCAACCTGGATGCATACTATAAAAATTGCATTCAGAATTTGCATAGCTTTGATCAAAGTATTCCACTAAATGAATCTGCTGCCGCTTATGAAACGCGTATTGTTTAATTTTATTGTAAGGGTTGACTAATTCACCCATATAATTCGTATTTAGAGGTGTTGGTAGTGCTCCTCCAGAAGTCACTACAATCACACGAGATTGCTTTTTTAGCTTTTCTAATTTGAACAATTGTCTGGTAATCCAAGCTGGACCCAAAACATGAAGAAGATACAGACGGTCACTGTCTATCAAATTACACTGTGATGGTTTTTTTTGCGGCATAGCTCCGGCATTAAAAACTACACCATCAAGCGTGGGACAATTGCTTACCAATTTGTTGAGATCTTCTGGTTCAGATAAATCTAATTTTAGGTGAGTAACAGATTTGGAAGTACTCGGTTCTGATCTAGATACACAAATTATCTTTGCTCCCCTAGATGCTAATTTATCCACGACTGAAGCACCGATACCTTTACTTCCACCGGTGACCAAAATGTTCAACTGATCGATATCTTGCCTTGTCTCAAAAGGTTTTCTGATTCGACTGATTTTTCTTCTACCAAATCCGAATGGATCTTTTATAAAGTTTAATGGATTCATAATTGCCCTAAAAAAAACCCTCTGAATTTCTCAGAGGGTTTTAGAAATTTATTTATCACATGTACCTAAGGAAAAGCCTTACGTAACTTATCTGTTTGATATTTTCCCAGACGATGCTTATTACGCTCAATAAACATTTTAGATACTGGTTTCCACTCGGAATCTTGTAGACCCTGTTCAATTGCTTCAATAACAGAGTTCATTCCAAAAAATAGACTACCAAAATAACTATCTTCACAGTAATAAAGTCTATCTCGAGCCTCTACGCTAAGAGAATTAACCGTATATACACCCTGACCCACAGGTACTTTGCTACGATAATCAACAACCCACTGACGAAATTCTGGGTTAGTCAGACGGTATGCATTTTTCTTTATATATTCTTCTACTAAGAGCGCTTTTGATTGAACTCCAAGATAAGTTTTATCTGACATACGAATTATTTTTTCAAACTCCTTAGTCTCCAACTTTGCGCCTTGGCTCTTCACATAGCTTAGCAAAACCAATTGATCTAGCTGTTGGGCGTTCATATCACGCCTTTTAAGTGCACGCCAAACCAGATTTTTAAAACTGTAATAACTAGTAGAACGATTCTTTAAATGCACCGATACAATTTGTCCAGCCCAGTTCTTGTCACTAGAGTCAGCAAAATAGGCCTGCAAACTTAATGAATTGAGTAATTTATACAAAGTATCAATTGTAAACTTCCCCTCACGCTTGATGGCATAGAGGGCCGTGAGCTCATTGGTGAATGATGACTGCATACCCAACAGTCTTAATGCTTCAATAAGATTCATATAACGGCGAGTAGTCAAATCATGTGCTTGGATATACTGATTAGCCATGTCAAATCGTTCTGGATCAGTTTTATCAACCATGGCAGCAACTAAATCACTGGTCGATTGTTGGACACTTATAGTTTCTTCACTGTGAAGTGCGTTAAACAATCCTGTTCTATTTAAATCATCTGAGTCAACAGCGGCAAAGGTAGGCAGAGATAACAAACCCGCAAGTCCCAGTCCGCACAGTAATTTTTTTCTCATGTCCATTCTCCTAGAATATCTAATGGCTTTTCTTGGCCACTTTTTTAATGACGTTTTCGATTTTGTATACCCCTTTGCTAAAAATAAAATGATTTTTTTTTTATCAGTTTAAAGACTGTGAATTTTTAAAGGCCACGGGTTAACATTAAATTTCTTCAATTGTTAAGGATATGATGATTATAAAATTATTCTCTTTAATGCTTATCTTCACGTGCAGCATCAGTTCCGCAAAAAGCCTTACTAAGCAAAGTCGATTTTCCGAATTGCACCACAAGTTTTTTCTCAGTGATAATGACTATCGTTTTGAAATCATTAAAAACTACATCAACAAGCACAATCGATTCATTAGTGATCATCAGGTTTTAGCATACAAATATAGAGCTATGGCCAATTCGCCCTATAGTTTTTTTAGGGCCACTAATCATCTGATGTATGCGGATATGGAAAGCGGTGATCTTGAGCTCCCAAAAGGATGGAATGAGAAATCTCATGCCTCTTGGGTCATAGCAGACATGCATGTGCAGAACATCTCATATTGGGATACAAAGCAAAGTCTTAAACCAGAAACGGTCTATTTTCTAGACGATTTTGACGAATCATTAGTCTTGCCTGTAACGGTGGATTTATTTAGATATCTTGTCTCTTTAGAATTGTTTATGGACAGACTCAATTTCAAAGTCTCTAGGCATGAACGTTTGAATACTTTAGATGAATTCGTAAGAACGTATCGAAAAGTTTTGAAAAAAGCCAAAGACAAAAAGATTAAGCAGTCTCCGCTAAAACAAATGCACAAGGAATTACAAAAGATACAGTTTGCTAAAGTTCATAAAAAACTTCTGAATAAATGGACAATTTCAAATGATGGAAAGCGCCAATTCAATACTAAAAACCCCAAGCTAGCAGTTTTGTCTGAAAAAGAAGAGCTTATGCTGCGCCGAAGCTGGCGACTGTGGCAACTGAAGCTGCCTCATACAAAAGCCAAACAATTAGATATTTTAGATATCAAAGCTCGAGTTTACAGCGGACTGGGTTCCTTGGGAGTCAAACGATTTTACATATTAACTGAAGGCCCGAGCCAGGATCTGAAGGATGATTTAATCTTAGAATTGAAACAACAAGTGACAAGTAGCGTTGCGGTTAATAATCCTAGTCTGGTTGCAGAGTTCAACAATCATTACCCAAAAAATGAGGCTCTACGCAATCTTACTGCTCAGCAAGCTTTATATGGAGCATTGTTTCCTTTTCAAACAGACCTGCAGTTTGATGGAGATTATTATTTGGTTCGCCAGATGTTGCCGTATGTGGGTTCCATCAAAACCAAGCTAATTCAATCACTAAATGACCTGCATATGATCACCAAGTGTGCTTCTGAAATCATGGCAATTAGCCACCTTCGTGCACGACATAGTCTTCAGTATAATACCAAGCTATTTAGAAAGAAGCTGTCGCGCTATCTCGAAAATAATATTTCCAGTCTTGTTTCCGAGTCAGTAAAATATGCTGATACTGTGCGTAAAGATCATATACTTTTTGCTAAAAACATTGATGAAGTTCTAGATGAGTCAACTAGATAAACTAAATTCTATCGAAGATTTAAAAAAGCGCTTTGCGGCCTTAAAGAATTTGGCCCATGGTTTGGCCGAAGAACATGAAGCGCGCTCATTCTGCGCTGAACTCCGTTCGCATTTTCACAATTCTGAAGGTCCCATGAATTGGCGAAAAGCCTGCTTAAAAACCTCTGTTTTTTTAATTAACAAGCACAAACTAAAGTTCACTGATACTTTTGACACAAGTTCAGAAATTAAATTCATTACTGAACTTGATCATTGTGGCAGTAATAAAGAGCAATTTTTATTGCTAAAAAGTCATATAAAGCTAATTACTAAATCTCAGAAAAATATTTTAGAGTGGATTGAAACCAAAAAGAACGATGAGGTTCTATCTAAAGTCTTCACTAAATTTAAACCTCTCATAGATAGCTTACCAAAAGCTGCAGCTGAAGATGATTTAGAGTTCACAGAGCCAATAGCAGCAACGGAATCCCCTGAATTACCAGAGCCGGATGAAATTCCAGAGCCCACTGATATACAGTCTTCCTCAGAGGACTTAATAAAAGAGACTGACTCAGAGACAAATAGCCACGAGGCTCTTGATCATGAAGCAACTACTAATGAAGTTTCTGATGCGATTCCAGAACCTGATTTGATCGATGTACCCGAATTGCCTTCCATCGATGCAGATCAAAACCTAAATCAAGAACCTGTAAGTGAACCTAATGAAGCCATGGAAACTGAAGCAGTTCAATCAGAAGTTCCCGAACCTACCGATGTTTTGCCCGATATACCTGATGTGCCTGATTTACCAGATGAGGACGAATTTGAAGACAGTGGCTCAGACGGACTACCAGCCCAATTTCAAAGTGGCAATGATCCCTCCGACGAAGAGGAAAGTGCTCGCTCTACCTTTGACCCGGTCCATGGGCGGAAGAAAATCATAGGTGCGGATCTTCCAAAACCTGAAAGTCCAAGCGCCTCATGGGCGGCCCTTATCTTATTGGTTCTCCCCTTCGCTTTATTGTTTCAAGCTTATCAGGCCGCAGAATCCCAACCATTTCTAAGCTTTCTCATCACTTATTTTTTTGCTTGTGTTGCTATTCAAGCTCTCATTTTTGTTCAGAAATTTCTGGCGGGCGGTAAACCAGATGTTACCTGGGCTCATTGCCTGGTACCCACAATGCCCTTGTATCAAAAAACAAATTTTGGAA
>CAZYUV010000220.1:0-5778 GCA_964650625.1 uncultured bacterium | reverse complement strand
TAATAATCATTTATGACTACGGTCGGAGCTGCAAAAATCTTATTTTTAGATGAATCAATCAAATCATTCAAGACCTGCTTAGCAGCCTCATTTGAGCTAACACATTTTGAGGCCTTCTGTCGCTCCAAAATGTTAATTCCGGCATCATCAAAAATCTGTGAGCGAAATTCGTCAATCTTGAAATCTTTGTAAAATTTAGCGGTTTCTTTTTGTCCAAGCTTTGACAGACGATCACTCAATCTACCACTGAAACGTTTAAGATAATCAAAATACTTATCACGTTTAAGACTCTTGGACAAGCAAGCTTGAGTGATCCCTTCCGTTAGCTCTTTAATGCCATTCTGTGACTCTAGGTAAAGTGGGAAAGTATTCCCATTGCCATCCGTATAATTCACCATAAATTTATCATCGGTTTGGTTTAAGTTAGAGTTCTGACGACTTTGACGCGTAAGATAGACGATTTGAAAGTCCACCTTTTGTTTCCCATCTTTCTCGATCTTTTCCACTACCTCAGTAACATCTTTCTGAATCTTTACCGCTCTTCCAAAAGCAGTTGTATACAGTTTGAGCTTGAGCAGTTGAGGTTTCTGATTGAGAGCGGCTAACTCATGAACTAATGGGTTGATAAAATAAACTCCTCCGCTAGCTGCGAGATACCGCTGAATATAATTGACCCGCGGCGAGTCTTGAAAAGTCATATCAGGAAAAACAAAAAGTGGGAAACGATCAGCCTGAACTTTTTTGATCCACTGTTGAGCTTCTTTTGAATTCCGATCATAACTTTCTACACTTAGACCTGGAAACACCTGATAAAGTTGTGTTAAAAAGCGACCTGATTCACACAAGTCGCATTGATCATCACGTATCATGACCAGATTGACTTTCACTGGATCTTTGAATTCACACACAGCTTGAGGTGTACCGGGATTTTTACAGAAGCCGTTTTTTCCCTTCTTATTACAATGACTGTCTTGACTACACATCGAAACTTTCTTACATTCTGGCATGGGGTCATCCATTCCCTGACAAATCTCATATAAAACTGTAGTAGCTTCAATTGTATTAGTGTAAGGCTCCTGATTTATCCTGATCGTCGGAGAAGCACTTATACCCATTTGATTTCCTGGTTTAATATTCTCTCTAAACCAAGCGTCTCCCCTTCCATCAGTCATGGCGGCTTCAATTTTACTAGGATCAATTTTCAAACGTTGAGCCACCGCCTTCCAATCCCCATAAATATTTTTATTTCTCTCTAGAATAAAATTTAGAAATTGATCAGGGTATAACTTCGAGACGATTAGTTGCCTTATATTCTCATCTACTTCAGAGGGCCCGTGCAAGGATTGAAATTTGGCCTCTGGATCTATCTCGAAACTCGCTTTACACCCAGGCTGGCCACTCTCTTCTTCCTTATTCTTAGTGGCTTCTAATTCCATTTTCTTTTTTTGCTCATCTGCCAACTCTTGCCTGGCCTTCTTTTCCTGCTCGCTAAGCTTACCTTCCACATCAGTCGCTATATAGCGCATGTTCATGTTGATCCGATCATGATACTTTTCTACCATAGGCAGTAACTTATTTTGAGCCTTTATACCAAATGGGCATTGACTCATCACATACAAATCCAAATCCACCGTAGTCTGTTTCTTACGAGGTTTTGAACTTACTTCCTCAGCGATAGCTTTAATCGAATGATTCACCAAGGGGGTGAAGGCTGTATAATTAAAATGTGGTGAGTGCTCAGCATTATGACAGCTCATACAACGCGATTGATCCACAGTTTTGGCTATATTTGATTTACCTGGATTACGCACATGATTAAGCCCAGCCCCATGGCAGGATTCACAACCCACTCCTTTTAGCCATTTTTGTCGCTTGGAAATTTCATAACCACTTTCGTAGCCAAAACCTACGGAATGACAGACTACACAAGCAGGAACAAAATCTCTCTTTTTCTCTAGTAAAATATTGAAGGCTGTAGCATGCGGGGTTGACTTCCATTGTTTATATTCTGGCTCATGACAAGTTTTGCAGTTCTCGCTACCAACGTATCTGTTTTTACCCTCAGTCACCAGTTTATCGTGCGGGTCCTCTCCAAACAGTTTTTCATACCCTTTTTGCAATTCCGGGTCATTGGAAACCTTTTGATAAAACTGATCTATAATAGCTTTCAGTTTTGCATCTTCTTCGTATGTATCCAAGACAGCCAAAGAAGTATAGTTCCCGCTTTTCAGCGAAAACTTTTTAACCATTTTTCCCTTTTCACCTGGAAAAATAACTGGGATTCCTTCTATTTTTGTAAAGTCTCCTGTGGATTGATTCGCGATAACTAGTACTAAGCGATTTTTCAATTTTTTAATAATTGGACTTAACTCATCTTTTGAAAGACCTGAGAACAGCACAAGATTTCGCTCTCCCAGTTCAAACTCCTTTACAGCCTGTATAGGGTCAAGAATTTTCCAATCTTGATGGACATCACTTTTAGGACTCACAAGAGAAATAAATTCTAAACCAGAACTTTTTTTGGCATTTTTAAATGTCTTTTTACCCTCGGAGCTTACAGCATTCGTAATAACAAACAAGTCCTTGGCATCCAAAACCTGCAATTCAGAATTAGAGCGTGACAAATCACGATTGGATAAGCCCACCACAGAATAGGATAGGGCACTGAATGATCTGGAATAATAGTCGTTCCTAGTACGATCCAATTCATGCTTAATATCCGTAAAATTACCACTATCTACAAGGATATAATCTTTTTCATCTGCGTACGATTTATTGCGTCGTGCAATACCCCCTAGCATCCCTTGAACACAACCACAGGGTTCTAGATAACTCTGGGTGTTTCCGGTAAACAGAATTGTTTCTACTGCTATTAGAGGATTAATAATTAAAAGATAAAAAACTACAGAAAGTAATAGCGCCAAAATTGGTTCTCCTAGTCAGCATAAATAATTCAAATAATGAATATTTCATACAATCTACCCTCAGCCGATGTGCATACTACAAGATGCAAAGATGGAATGCAAAGCGTTCGTTAATTCTTCCCTAGCTACTGTTTAAGGCAACAACGAAAGTTTTTCGAGGAAGTTGTAATATCCGCTCTATCAATAGAAAAGTCATTCGCGGCATTATCACAAAGATTGGAATTCTTAACCTCAAAAACGGGAGCCATAGTACTTGTTAATAGTTGACGCCCCAGAGACTCTTCAGTAGATGATAGTATACCGCTCTTGCAAGCGTTGTAATATTGATTCATATCGCACAACTGGTATCCATTTGATCTGCAAACATTTAAAGCATCCAAGAATGCCAACTCAGCTATTCCGTGATTAATTTGAGAAGATATACAATCACTAATGGAGCCTCTAGTCAGTACTATCATTTTTGTATCTCCGTTACCACAATTCCCTGAGGAATCCGAAGTTCCAGACAGAATTGCAGCAAACTTTGGAGTTAAAGTAACCTGTGCTGCATTAGTACTACTCCGTGCAAATGAAAGAGAGATTGTTCCGTTATTATTTAGACTAGCGATACGCCCACCACTAGCAGTAGTGATTTCGAAACCAGCGCTAAAATCATTTTGCGCGACTAGAGTATCTAATGTCATATCTATCATAGTCATGTAATTGGAAGCCCCAAGAGTAACTATTTGCATCGCATCAGTGGAAATTTGCATAGGTTGCGTACGATTAGCTAGTACTTCTGCTGACAGCTTTTGGTTAGAAATTAAATTAGCAGAAGTCACGATTTTCTCAGAAGTAAACGCCTTATCATCAAAAACAGAAGCCTCTAATAATTCAGAGGCTAAACAATTGATATCATCACAAAACTTTGAATTAACGAGGGCTCCAACAGCTATCTTTCCATCCGTAATAGTTTCAGATGCAAATCTACTGGCCCTTAGAGTCCCATCCGCAAAATCATTGGCAGTGATATTATTATCTTGAAAGTCAACTGTAGCCAAATTATTATCCGAAACTTTGTCAGTGGTAACAGCTCCCGTATCAATCGAACGACTGGTAATTTGACCAAATAATTTAGATTCAATTATCGCATCAGACGAAATATCAGCTGTACTTACTGATAAATCTGAAATTTTCAAACTGGTGATAGCATTATTGGCTAAATCTATACTCGTAATACTACCGTCCGCAATAACAGAACCGTCAAAGAAACTAACCGATGGTGCTCCATCCAAATCTTCAAAGCGAACCTCATTTGCTCTAAAGAAAGTAACACTTCGATTTCCGGGACTCTCAAAAGCAAAAGATGATATTGGCGTCACTGCTCTCGAATAAATAAAATCTCCATTACTTTTGAAGGTGTAATTGAAAAGATTAGCCTGTGTAACATTCTGGTCTTGAAAACTTAGTAAAGGAAAAGCACTATCCACTCTATCATCAATAGATGACGCTACAGTTAAAGCCTTACTCAAAAACTTGTCAAAATTTGACTGAGTCAGGGGAAAAGGATTACTGAAGTCATTATTCTCGCTAGTAAGTGCAACCTCCGTAGGTACAGCCGAAAGACCGATTTTACCCGGCGTGGATATTGTGCTTAACTTAGTGTCATCAATTAGGCTATTGGGGTCATTACTGAACTTAGGATTATTTAATTCACCATCCAAGATTAGTTTTGATTCAACAAAATTAGTAGGAAATGAGCTTAACTCTTTATTTTCATAAACATGACTGTGATAGCCTTCCACTGTAATAGTAGGCTGGTCGCAAACTACTTGCTGACTATTTAGTTCAACTATACATCCGGCTAGAGTCATTAACTCTGATTTTAATTGAGAATTCTCTGCCAACACATGATCTTCAATAGCATGGGAATTACCTATAATATTTGTTGAACCCTGCTGAACGATGGTAGCTCCATCAGAAAATCTTATGGAATCCGTGGGTATACTTCCTGGATCGAATAAAATTTTACTGAAGCGAAAGCTATTGGTGATGTTTGACTGACTACTCGCTGAATTATAACCATAAAGTCCATTTGTAACTTTTACATGGCCCGCAACCGAAAGAGTTCCTTTTGATATATCATGAGTAGCTAAAAAGTCACCCGTCCGAGTTACTTGTACAATTGCAATAGCGTTATCAGTACCGAGATCTGTACCCGTCATGAAGTAATCATTTGTAATGATATCAGCGCTTGCTCTAATATTTCTTAGTGAACTCATTGTAGAGTTTTCATCAACACTAAAAACCGTACCATTATCATTTAAAATTATGAACTGCGGTTCACCACTAAGAACTTGATTAGACCCGTCAATCAAAAATGTTGATGTTGCAGGTGTTGAATGTCCATGAGACTGAAGTGCGTAAGCAGAAGGGCTATTACCGTTTAGCAATAATACATTCTCGGACCCAATTGCATATGGATTTGAGAAAAGTATCTGCTGCCCAACTTTTCCACCAGAAGATTGATCTCCCATAATTACTTCAAGAAAATAAGGCTCATCAAACGTCAATACGGGTTCATTCCCAACAGATTGGACATCGATACTTAAGGTAAAGAGACCGTCATTAATTATCACATCATTGATAGTTCTTGATAAAAGAGGCGTTGAAGATTGGTCTGGACTACTAAGTTTTCGAATAAGAACTAAGAAGTTTTTAGTGAAATTACCCTCCACAGGCTTCAAAGTGTCGTGGTCCAAAAGTCGCCCCTGATAGACTATTGTCCGGGGTACTTCAGCGCCCGTAACCGATAAGGCAATCATCCAAGCTATTATTATGAAAATATATCTCGCCATGTACTTCACAAACTTTA
>CAZYUV010000219.1:0-5865 GCA_964650625.1 uncultured bacterium | reverse complement strand
TAACTCAAATGAATCCTATTCCGTTTTCAAATTGCTAATGGAATTTGCAAGAACCATTTCTTGTATCTGGTTCCCAACTTTCCCAGAGTTTATTTCTCTGCCCCCAACCACGGTCAAATAAGTACCGCGCCATGAGGGTTCTATAAAATAATGAAGACCTTACAAACTGTCAACAACTATTTAAATTAAATAATCAGTAATTAGAATTCCGTCGAGATGATCATACTCATGCTGAAAAATTCTCGCCCTAATCCCTTTTAATTTCTGACGAAAATAACGTCCAGTCTGATCTTGCCATCGAACCCAGAGCCCCCTTGGTCGATTAATCATAATCCTAAAATTATCCACCGAAAGGCACCCCTCAACAAAGTCACTGGTGCGCCTTTCATATCTTAAAATAGTAGGATTGATAAAAACCTCAAAAGGCACATTAGGCAGATTGCTATATCTTTCATTGCCTCGAACTTCAATTATGAATAGTCGTTTATTTACCCCTACCTGAGGAGCTGCAAGACCGATTCCCCCCTCCGAACGCATAGTGATTTTCATACGCCGAATCAAATCATTAAGAACTTGGGAGTCATCATTAGCAAAATCCCAAGGCGTGCTTATTTCCTGAAGCTCTTTAGCACCTTCCTTTAAGATTTCTAAATCAAAAGACTCTAGCATTATTTAATTGTAACCTAGTTTTGAAGGTATTGTCGTGCACAAAACACCTATCTAATTAACTTTGGGTAGAAAAATCCACTGTGGCCTAGTGCGGTAACCACTTTTAGGAAGTAGAGTATTCTTATTTTCAAATAACATATCAATTTTTTCATATTTATCTGATAGAAATGCCTTACCCATCTCATAACGGTCCCACTCGTCAAGAATAATTAGTGTAAACAATTGATTCTTAATTTTATTCAGAAGCTCATTTTCTATAGCATGGGCGACACCTTCCCCATCACTTTGCTTAACGTCTACCATAGCAAGAATATGGGAATGTCTCGGCTTCCCAGCCATGTGAGCAAGGTATGAATGATAAGGTATCCACACTTCTCCGGGAGACTTCTTTAATAAATGAATTACTTTTCGGTTAGCAAAGAGATCATCTTGGCTGGGCAAATAAAACAAAGGATTATAAACACAAATACCCATTTGCGTAGCAATCAGAAGACAAGTAACAGCATGTAAACCAGGCTTCTCGGCTTGAAACACTTCAAAAACCGCCCGACTCGTGAGCATCGCAATAGCCAAGTGTGCTGGCATAAGGACATTAACGTATCCTCCATTGTGAAGTCTAGATAAGTAAGCGCAAACAAATAATCCAATAGCAAGAAGGTAAATCGAAGAACTTAATACTTTCTGATTACCCCTAATTGCACTGCCTATAATTAGAAAAGAGGGAAAAAACCAAAGAAGTAAATCATGGGTAAAAAATGACCAATAACGATGTGTAATCCACTTATGCTCAGATGCCAATTGAAAAATATAGTATGAATACCATCCACCTGTATCTAAATCCATCCCCAAGGTGATTAAAAAAATTGATACTAGTAGCCCTCCACCTACCAATAGCGCCGTCCTTTGAAATTTCAAATAAAGCGCTAAACAAAGAAATGGGGCTATACTCAAAGCAGACTGCTTAACTAAAAACGCCATTAGCAAACCCGTAAAACAGATTGTCCCGCTACGAAATTTGGATTCTGATGTTAATCCCCATGAGGCCAGAGTAATAAAAAAAATAAACAGACTATCAACTCGCGCCAAATCCATCCAAGCACCAGATGGAACATAGCTCGCGAGAAAGATCGCAGCCGCCAAGACTCCATAAATCTTTTCACCACACCAGTCACGAACAATCAAAAAAAGTAAATAGACAGTAACCAGGATTGAAAGAATTGAGACTAATCTAGCCGCAATAAAACCATCAGATATTAAAAAGTTGAAGGCATAACAGGCGTAAAAGTATAGAAAGTTATACAAGAATGGGGTCCACTCCAGTGTCGGTGCACTATAGAATGACTTAGCTTCCCATAATCTTGCCAGGTAAATTAATGTTTCACCTTCCATCCACTCCAATTGGTAAGGGTAAAATAATCGCCCTCCCACAGTAAAAAGGAAAAGTCCGAGGAATCCCCAGAAAGAAACCCATATCAATAAGTTCCTATTTGCTATCATTTGCTTCTCAAGATTTGAGTCTTATTTGACGTGCAGCCTCTCTCTGAGCTAAAAAGACTTTAATTTCATCTTCTAAGGCATCTACCAGTTGAGCTTCCGGGACAGTTTTGACAACGGCACCATCTCTATAAATCCAGCCTTTACCATTACCTCCAGCTATGCCGATATCAGCCTCTCTGGCCTCACCCGGCCCATTCACTGGACAACCTAAAACTGAAATTTTTATTGGCTCCTTAACACCTTTAATTCGCTCTGAAACCTTATCCACTAACTCGCCTAAGTCTATTTGAATGCGTCCGCATGTAGGACAAGCTATCAATTCAGGACCCGTTACTCTAACGCCTGTAGCCTTTAGAATATCATAACAAAGCTTTACCTCTTCAACCGGGTCGCCCATCAGACTCGCTCGAATAGTATTGCCAATACCTTGCATGAGAATTGTTCCTATACCAGCTGCTGATTTAACTTTTGCATACTGTCCATAACCAGCTTCTGTGATTCCCACATGCAAAGGATAATCACATTCCTGAGAAATCTTCTGATACGATTCCACAGCAGTTTGAACATTACTGGATTTGAGCGATAAAACCATATTGTAAAAATTACGATTTTCACAGTATTCAACCCATCTAAGTGCTGACTCAACAATTGCATCAGAGCATGGATAACCATACTTCTCAAGGAGATCCTGTTCAACCGATCCAGAATTCACCCCTATTCGAATAGCAACACCTTTGTCTCTAGCCATTTCCAGGATTTTGTCTAGCTTATCTTCACCGCCAAGATTACCGGGGTTGATTCTTATCTTGTCAGCCCCAACTTCCATAGCGACCAATGCCAAATGAGCAGTGAAATGGATATCTACAACTAGAGGAACTTTCATTTGGCGCTTTATTTCCGCCAAAGCGTCTTTCGCCTTAGCATTTAAAAATGCAACCCTTATTAATTCACAACCAGCCTCTTCTAACGCCTTTACCTCTTTTAAGGTTTGATCAAAATCCTTCGTATCTGTAGTGGTCATAGATTGAACTGCAACTGGATGCTCTGCACCAATTAGCAAGTCCCCTATCCGCACTTCTCGAGTTTTATTTCTAACAGCCTCGATCATAATATTCCTCTTCAAACATATACAAAATTGATCGCACTCTACTAGGAAAATAATGCAACCTAGCTATTGGCGCAAGTAACCATTCTGTCGAAATCAAGATATGCGATACATATTTGTTTTCTTCAGTTTACTAAGTTTTTGGATTTTGCCTAATCAAATTTTAGCTGAATCCAAAACTATGAAATCCATTATACCAAGTGAGCAGGGTTCACAAATAACCAACAAACTGATTGAACTATTCAAAAAATGTCAAAATTTCAATCGAAAAATCGCCTCAAAAAACTCGTCCATAAAAACCAATTTTAAAAAAAATCCCGTTAAAAAATTCATGACCAGAAAACCTAAACTTTCTATTGTTTCAAGCAAAATAGATTTCCCTAGAAAAACGGAAGTGACCAATCGGGTACCCAAGTCAATCAGAACATCAACGAAACAAAGAAAGACTAGCTGGTCATTTGTAAACCTGTTCAGTCAACTATACGGCCCAGCACCTTTTGCTCGACGCTGATTAAAGCATATTGACTGAGGAGCTCAACTCATCTACCCATAAAGAGATTGCCCGTACTGTTGAAGAACTTGGGTAGCACCCTCAATTCCACAAATTTCATAAAATTGGAGAACCTCTAGAGCTTGATTACGAATACTGATCTCATTGTCATGTATCAAATACTCAAGCGCATCTAAAGCACACTCGTCACGAATCTGCTTTATTGCATAAAGCAGACTTTGACGAAATAGGGGGTCTTGATGCTGAGACATCATATTAATTGCCTCAGCAACATCTACCAACCCGGCAAGCGCTACAATAGCATTAGCTCTTACTCTATTATTAGGATCCTCTAAATATTTAGACAGCTCTTTTCCTTGATAACCTAGTCTACCCGACGCCTCTACCGCATTAGCCCGAATTCGATTATCTTCGGAGTCAATATACGTTAATACACTCGGTAGGAATTCCACCATTTTCAATTCCCCAAAGATTCGAATTACAAAACTGATTACTCTAGCGTCTGAAGAATCGCTCTTTAGAAGAGCATCCATGGATTCACCATGGTTAAGATATTGATTTTCTAAAATCCTAGATAAACAGCGCAGTACAACGTCGGGGTCTGCAGAGTTTAGGTCTTGTAACTTAAAATCAGAATGAAACACCTCAGAAGCTTCCTGATATTCACAATCTTTGTAGTAATCATCCAAGTACTCAGCGGCTCCGGGAACATTAGCATTCGAAAATTCATGAATAACATGTAAAGCGCGCTCTATCAAAGCCGGATCGTATTCCTCAGACAGAAAAGTTTGTATTAAATTTAAACCTTGTCTGGACGGAGACAGCGAAATTACATACAAAGCTGATTCCTTATAAGCCATATACTCGGAGCACAACATCTCTTCTAGAATTCTATTGACCGATTGTTGCCCTAACTTTCGTAACGCTTTAATACAGTTAGCTTTCACTCGATTGTCCGAATCACTCAACCACTGCACAAAAATCATGTAAGTGTTGGGATGATTTATGATCTCCAATGCTTCAATCGCGTTAGCCCTAACTCTGGGACTCTCGTCTTCAAGAAAACGATAACAAGCAGGTACATCTTGGGCAGTGCCGTGCATTCCAATAGTTTTAACTAAGGTCGCTTTAACATGGTCATCAGAATACCGATCAAAATTACTCCTTAGGTAGCTAAACGCATCCTCAGTTGGCTTAATCTGTAAATAAATCAAAGCACGCATTTCCATTTCGGGATCATTACTACTAAGCATTTCAACCAATTCCTGCTCATCCAGTGATTCCGTTATATTTTGTTCTACAATAGAATCATCCAATGAAGGATAGCAATAGTTATAAAGACTGTTATAAGCCTTTCTCGCACTTTGCCTAATTTCAATATCACGATCGCGATTTACTATCTGAGAGAGAAGCTTAAGACCATCCGAAGAACCTGTTTTTACAACCTCTTTAATTAGTTCTCGTTTTAAGCCTGTGTCTGCATTTCGCCAATCTTTAATAATTTTTATTATTTTTTCATTCATATTGGGGCACCGGAGATCTTCCATGGACGGAGCAATATACCCAACCATACTCAGTTGAACTATAAACCCCACCCATAGGACAAGTAATCTCACTAGAATTATCCAACATTTCAAATAGTCGCTTACGCGCTTCAGGGTTTTGGAGATTTATAGGTTCTCTATACATTAAATTATACTCAGCCCGTTTTTCCATAATTCTAAGCATATTTTGATAACAAATTTCACGATCATTTCGCTGTTTTTGAACCCTATGCAATTGTTTCTTTACGGCCTTAGACTTTATAGCCAAAAAACTAGTCACTTCGTCATGAAGTTTGTAAAACCGTGAATCAGAAAGTATAACTAGATTATCAATAATCTCTGGCAACTTCGAGAGTAAGCCATTGCGATCCAGAAATATTAACTCTGCTATATAGTTAGGGTTTGTAAATACTTGAAAACCAGGACTACCTAAAAATGCAAGCTTACTGGATTTTGAACCCTTCTTAAGCTCAAGGACTCTTTTACGTATTTGATTCGATGATTTTTTCTGAGCTATATCCAAAGCTTTTATCAACAAA
>CAZYUV010000218.1:0-5883 GCA_964650625.1 uncultured bacterium | reverse complement strand
ATCGTATAATTGATTATTCACTGCAGTCACAGATACATCAATGTGCGGAACTAAAAGATTGACCGACAACAAGGACTTTCCACTCATGGAATAAGATTTAGATACGGCAGACATGGGTGCTAAATGATTGATACAACCATTCGTATTGCCGTTTAAATACAACAGCGGTGAATCCATCTTTAGAGTACTTGAAACAAAGTAGTCCGTCGTTACTTTTCTAAAGCCTGACTCCCATGTGTTGTAAGCTTGAATCACATAATCGAAGTCTGACTTTAATACATTTGGATCGACCGCTTCACCCAGTCTTAGTTTAAAAGATGCATCACTTGCTAGTTGATTGGCTAGTTGCATCATTCCGTGTTTAGGTATCGCGACTTCCGAAACAGCGAATAATCGGTATAAGTACGCAAAAAAACGTGCTGAAGTTTGCAGTTCTCGCTCGAGAAAGACACCCGAGAAAAAAGGTCTGAAAAAACGCTCAATAATGTCTGATCCAAAACCAAGTTGATGAAGAAATTGGAGCGTTGATATTTCGTCTAGGGAATGATCGTCTGGGTCAATAAATCTCAACTTTAATATGCGCAATTTATCTGATAATGAGCCAATGGGTGCCCTTAACGTCGCCACAATTTTATTGGGA
Organism: uncultured bacterium; assembly: GCA_964650625.1. Classification (GTDB taxonomy): domain Bacteria; phylum Muiribacteriota; class UBA6191; order UBA6191; family UBA6191; genus JAYZAC01. The sequence continues at coordinate 5,243 of CAZYUV010000218.1, read as the reverse complement.
TTTCTGAATGGATCTGATACCTCATAAAATGTTTTTCCAACGCGGATTTTAGCACCAGCGTCAAAATAATGAAGATCGAGTGAGCTATAGTCAAAGGCTCTTTTCCCTTCCGAATATGCTGGTTGAAAGACCTGAAACCCATGATCAAGCAAAAAGCCATCAATAAAATCGGTTTGAATGCGTCCCCCTACTCTTTCGTTTTTTTCAAAGACAGTAACATCTAGGTCAGGCGACAACAGTTTGGCGCAGTAAAGCCCCGAAATTCCGGCTCCAATAATGGCTACAGTTTTAGAATTCACACTATAATCATACGCACTGGTTCCGAAACAGTCCACGTAATTCAGAAATGTGACGACAATGATATATTTGTAAAATGGAAGGTAATAATTTGCAAAGCGCTTGCCCGGTTTCAATGGAAACGTGTTTGGTTGAGAGAGTATTTCCGTTAGATAAAATTAAATTAGGCAAGGTGTGGGAAGCGCTTCAACAAAGAGAGACGTTTGTAGACTCACAAATTCCGCCTTACAAGGTAGAGTTTGACGCACAACAACAGTCGGGCCCTTTTAACGTAGGAGAATTAAATATTCATCATGGGCCATTTTTGAGTGTTCATGGGCGGATTGGAGATATCTCTGCCAACTATCGTGATCTGGAATATTTTTACGGTTCCTATGTCTTCAGTTTTCGATGGATTCGTCCCATCAGACTTCAATTTTTCAAGGAAGATAATGGAATAAGGATGCGTTTGAAAGCCTATGTAAGACCTTGGATGCGCCCCTTCTGGCTAATAGGAAACTCCGTTTTCTGGAGTCTTTTCGGAATCAATTTAACTCTTAGCTCTTGATTAATCTTGACCCAAAATACATTTTAATGTGTTCATTAAGTCATGCTTAAAGTTCGCCAGATATTGACCGATGTGTTCGGCTACAACTCTTTTCGTGAAAATCAAGAACAGGCCATAAATTCAGCCATTGAAGGTCGTGACTGCCTTGTACTAATGCCAACTGGAGGCGGAAAGTCACTCTGCTATCAAATCCCCGCAATCATAAAATCTGGTTATAATCTTGTTGTGTCACCATTGATCGCACTCATGAAAGATCAGGTTGATAGTCTGCGTGAAGCTGAAATTGAGGCTGCCTTCATAAATTCAAGTATCGAAGTAGCCCAACGAAATGCTATTCGAGAAAAAGTTGCTAAAGGTTTAATCAAACTCGTTTATATGGCACCCGAAGGTGTTGTTTCCAACCTTTATTGGTTGAAGCAGCATCCACCTTCATTGATTGCTATTGATGAAGCTCATTGTGTTTCTCAATGGGGTCATGATTTCAGGCCTGAATATCGCGATTTGGCAGATGCATTTGATCAATTACCAAGACGCGTGCCTCGAATGGCTCTTACTGCTACAGCGAATCCTATGGTTCGTATGGATATTGTTCAGAATCTTAATTTAGTAGGGGGTCAGCAATTTGTAAGCAGCTTCAATCGACCTAATATCGAATATCGCATTCAATACAAAGATAATCCAATGCGACAATTAGCGAGCTTCTTGGAAAATCACAAAAATCAATCTGGAATAATTTATTGCGCCACCCGAAAATCCGTTGAGAAAGTTCATTCTCATGTTGTAAAAGCAGGCTTTGAGGCAGATTACTACCATGCTGGTCTAAATACCAGCCAAAGAGATATGGCTCAATCCCGTTTTCAGCAATCGGACCATTCTATTATGGTCGCCACGGTTGCTTTTGGAATGGGTATTGATAAACCAGATGTACGTTTCGTTTTTCACTACGATATGCCTGCCAATTTGTCGGCTTATTATCAGGAAAGCGGGCGTGCGGGAAGAGATGGTCAAGCTTCTGTAGCGCATATGATCTACGGTCTTCAGGATGTCATGACAAGAAAAATGTTAATCAGTACGAGCACAGCACCAGCTGAAATTCTTCAAGCCAGAAAAAGCCAATTACGTGAAATGCTAAGCTTTTGTGAAACCACTTCATGTAGACGCAAAACTTTGCTTGAGCATTTTGGCGAATCAACAGATACAAGCTGTGGAAACTGCGATAGTTGTTTGAACCCGGCCGCAATGCAAGATGGTACCTTGGCTGCAAAGCAATTTATTTCATGTACGATCAGAGTTATTCAGAGCCGAAATTTGCAAGTTAGTGCAGGGCAGAGTGTTGGGTTTGGGGCACAACATATAATCAATATCCTGCGAGGTAGTGAAAATCAAATGATACTGAAATGGCGTCATGACGAATTGAGTACCTATGGCATCGGCAAAGAACTGAGCTTAAAACATTGGCAATGTATCGTTCGACAAATGTTTGTTGCAGAACTAATCGATGAACAACACTCTGAGTTCAACACTTTGATTCTGACAAAGAAAGCGATTGAATTTCTAAAATCTAATCAGACTCTGCAAGTTCGAGAAGACGTACTTTTCCGTCAAACCAATTCTTCGACTTCTAGAAATAAAAGCCCCAAACCTAGCTATAACTTCGACATACAGGACGAGCAGTTGTTTAACAACCTTCGACAATGGCGTAAAAATAAAGCTTCAATAATGGGCAAACCTGCTTACATAATTTTTGGTGATCGCACAATTGTCGATTTAGTCAACAAAGTACCTAAAAACATTGAAGAACTTGCTCTAGTCCATGGTTTGGGCAATTCAAAAATCAGTAAGTATGGGGATGAATTGCTAGAAATTATCAAATCTAGTTAATAATGCTAGTCAAACCCTTTGAAACTATGATTCTGTGATGTTAATCTCATAGCATGTATTATGGCGAACGCTTCAATAGCATCACTCATTTGGTTGGAGCGGCCCTATCTTTAATGGGCTTGGGCGCGCTGGTTACGGTGGGTGTTAATTCCGGTAATACCAAACTGCTTGTAAGCTACACTATATTTGGGTTTAGTATGGTTTTGTTATACACCATGTCTACGCTCTACCACAGTTTTCATCCCGTCAGTCTGAAACGGCTGTTTCGAAAACTCGACCATATAGCGATCTATATTTTAATTGCTGGTACATATACCCCCTATTTATTAGTAGCTTTGAAGGAAAATAAGGGAATTTGGATTCTAACATTCGTATGGACGATGGCTGTCATAGGCATTTGTCTTGATGTTTTTAAACGAAACAGGAACGAGACCTTACAAATTTGCATCTATCTTTTAATGGGTTGGACCGTATGCCTCGACTTCAATGGAATTTATGCGGCCATATCTATCCTCGGATTTTTCTGGTTAGCTTTGGGAGGAGCCTGTTATTGCATAGGTTTAATATTTTATGTCCTGGATGTCTTGAAACGATTCAATCATGCTCATGGAATCTGGCACCTTTGGGTAATGGCCGGTACATTTTTCCATTTTATTTCGATCATTAACTACGTTAGGTAATTAGCTTAAAACGCATTCATATAACATCTCAAAAGCGGTCCATAAAAAAGATAAGATTGTAAATCTTGGCATAAAAGTTCAGACTTAATCCATGATATTCGTTGGCGTAGATGGTTGTCCTAGTGGCTGGGTCGCTGCTGTTTTTAATAAATCTGATTTCAACTGGTATAAAGTCTATCAAATTAGTGAGCTAAAAATCGTTTTGGATCTAGCCAATATTGTTTTGCTCGATATGCCCATAGGTCTGTTAACAAAATATAGGCCCGGTGGAAGAGTCTGCGATCAGTTAGCAAGAAAGCTACTTCCTCGGCATAAGAAATCCAGTATTTTCTCTGCTCCTTCTCGTTCTGTACTTAATCAAACAGACTATGATAGTTGTAAAAGGATATTAAATAGGGAGGGTGGCGGAATCAGTTTGCAATCTTTTCACTTATTATCAAAAGTTCGTGAAATTGATTCCTTTATTAGAAGCTCAGTCAGTGCTCAAATTTTTGAGGCACATCCCGAGCTTGTTTTTCAAAGTTTAGGATTAATCGACAGCCCCAGCAAGAAGTCTTCAGAGGGACGCTTGGCTAGAATGGAACTGCTAAAGAAACAGCCACACAAATTTCAGTGGCCACCTCCTCAAGGGTACCCTAAAGAGGACTGTTTAGACGCACTTGCACTGGCAATGAGAGCTGCCCAAGGCAACTTGAAAATAGTAGATCCCAATCCTTCCATTGATTCGTGTGGAATCACTATGCAGATACACTATTAGATTTTCCGATTTAGAACCAGATTGCGCAGTCAGTTCCTCTCGGTATAGTGTAGTGTCATGTTTGAATCCAAAACTTTAAAACTTGCGGCTGCCTACAATCTACTGTGGGGTGCCTTCATTATCATCTGGCCATCGACCATATTCAGTTGGGCGGGATTGCAGCAACCACTCTATCTTGGGCTGTGGCAATGTATCGGTATGATTGTTGGAGTTTATGGCATAGGTTACCTTATTGCCAGCTATGACTACAAAACACACTGGCCAATAGTACTCGTGGGATTTCTAGGAAAAGTTTTTGGTCCGATTGGATTCCTTTGGGCACTCGCTGATGGTCAATTCAACTTGGCTTTTGGAACAGTAATCATCTTCAATGATCTAATTTGGTGGATCCCTTTCGCATGGTTATTAATGGATGCTCTAAAGGCACATGCCATCGTTACAGATATACCAAATCAGCCCCGTTGGCAGGAGCTCAGTCTTCCAGATGGAACCAAACTTCCATTAGCAAGCCGCACCCGAAATCTACTGTTTGTATTGGTCAGACATGAAGGTTGTACGTTTTGTCGCGAGGCAATCTCTCAACTATCAAAATTCTCCTATGGAATTTTAGAAACTGGGTTCACTCCTGTTCTCGTTCACATGAGCGATTCGGAATCCAGCGAGTCAATTAGAAAAACTTACAGTCTTGGAAAGATGACTATAATATCTGACCCTGATCGTAAGTTTTATCAGGCCTTTTCATTGCAGAGAGGCAATTGGTGGCAATTGTTTGGCCCCCGTATTTGGTGGCGTGGTTTTCTAGCCGGTATTTTAAAGGGTCATGGTGTTGGTCGTTTGGTGGGTGATGGCTTTCAATTAGGCGGAGTATTCTCTCTGGTTGATGAGAAATTAACCCCAGTACACATCTCCAAAGATGCTGCCGATGTTGAGAACTGGCCAGAAATTTTGAAGGACATTGACACCAATAAACGCTTTAATGATTCGTTGATTACAAATTAATCTCCGTCTCATTTGACTGACTTTATTCCTAAATCGTAGACTTGCCTCCTGATTTTTGCACTCTGCAACAAGTTAGGTACTG
>CAZYUV010000217.1:0-5891 GCA_964650625.1 uncultured bacterium | reverse complement strand
AGATCGACGAAGAGGGGCAACAATTTTGTAAAATAAAAGGGTTGATGTGTATTGGATCATCGATTAATCTGGCTGGAGAAGCCGTGGTACGTTCGGAATTTCAATGCATGCAGCACTTATTTAAGAAATTCAAAAATAGAGGATTTAAGCACATTAAGATGGAAGTTTTATCCATGGGAATGTCAGCAGATTATAAGTTGGCGTTAGAATATGGGAGCACAGTGGTTCGGCTAGGTTCTCTTATCTTTGGTTCCCGTAGGCAGGAGAATTAACATGTCCGCTGAGATTAATCAGATTATTCAATTGCTGTTTAGCTGTCTTTACATGATCATTTTTGCTCGTTTTATTCTTAGTTGGGTTCCCAGTTCACCAGGGGATGCGATATATGATTTCACAGTTTTTGTTAATGAGATTACAGATCCTTTATGTCTCCCATTTCAAAAACTTATTCCTCCCTTGGGTGGACTAGATTTTTCATTGATCTTTGTTCTGATTGGGATTCAAATGTTTGAGAGCGTTGTAATGTCTTCATTGGGGGGTTAATGAGTATTCGATTAAAACCAATAGATATTCAAAATATGGTTTTTCCAAAGAAGAAGTTTGGCGGCTTAGATGAGGCTGCTGTGAAAGACTTTTTAAATACGGTAACCCGCGATTATGAGGCATTGGAAAGGGATCATCGAAAAGCTTCTGAGGAGCTCAAGTTAGTTCGTGATAAATTGGGAGAGAATGCTTCTTTGGAGCATGCCTTGAAAGATGCATTGCTGTCGGCGCAAAAGGCTACAGGGCAGATTCGTCATCAAGCTCAGCGTGAGAGTGTTTTAATGCTTAAGGAATCTGAATTGAAGGCTGAAAAAATGCTGGATGATGCTCGCCTTGAACTCAAGGCACTTACTGATGATATCCGTAGTTATAAGGCCATAAAGCGTAAGTTGAGGACCGATCTCCAGATTTTGATACAATCTTATTCGGATTTACTTAACGAAGAGCCTGATAAGGCTAAGTAAAGATTAGTTTTTGGTAGATTGGGAGTCTAGTTGTTTCACCAATCGAGAGAAATGGTCTCTGAACTTGGATTGCTTTTCTAAAGATTCTAAAGGAGCTAATCGCATGTCTTCGAGTCGGCTCATAAATATTTTTTCAGCTTGCTCATAATTTCTATTTCGAGCTAAACCCTTCAGTTGATTCATAAAAGATATTTTATCCAAATTCTTTTTGAGGGGGCGTGCACTAGGCTTCGAAATTTTATGTTCAGATTTTATAGCACTTAATAGGTTTTTCCCGTCATCAAATTTTGATGGAGATGCACCTTTAGAACGTTCGATATTGTTTTTGGCTTGAATCGAAACATCTTTTTTCTTTTTTTCGGCCTTTTCAAGTAAAGCCAATCGACTGATAGTTTTCTTACGTTTTCCGTTTTCTATCTTTTTTCTCTTTAGATTAGTTTGAGATTTGACTCTACGTGAAATTACAGTATTCAAATTCTTTTTATTCTCTTTTTCTTCAACGATTTCACGTGCTACCTTGCCCAGTTGCGGAGCAATTATCATCAAGGCAATTAAAAGTAGGTTTAGTGGAGTCATGGCGATAGGTAAGCGCATACATTTGATGTCGGTGTTATACATACAAAAGATTATGATTTAATGCTTATAATGTATCGTAAATTTAATTGAGCTGTGGTAGTTGGATTGGAATAAGAGGGACAAAAAGGCTATACTCGACCGTCTCAAAAATCAGTGAAAGGACTCTTATGAGTGAAGTTCAAATGAAGGAATTGGTCGCTTTATGTAAGCATCGAGGTTTTATTTTCCAAAGCTCCGAGATTTACGGCGGGATTAATGGTTTTTGGGACTATGGACCTTATGGGGTGGAACTCAAGAATGCTATTAAGCAGTATTGGTGGCAAGAGATGGTCCAACGAAGAAGTGATATAGTGGGACAAGATGCCTCTATTATAATGCATCCAAAAGTATGGGAAGCTTCGGGACATGTCGAAAATTTCACCGATCCTATGGTGGATTGTAAAGAGTGTAAATCGAGATTCAGGGCTGATCAATTAGAAAGTACGTCAGCTTGTCCCACTTGCGGAGCAAAGGACTCTTTTACTGAGGCTCGACTTTTTAACCTAATGTTAAAAACGAACATTGGAGCTAATACTGACTCGAGTTCACAATCATTTCTAAGGCCAGAAACTGCCCAAGCAATTTTTACAAATTATCGAGTAATACAGCGCTGTAGCAGGAAAAAGATTCCATTTGGGATAGCACAAATTGGTAAGGCATTTAGAAATGAGATTACTCCTAGGAACTTTACCTTCAGGTCTCGTGAATTTGAGCAGATGGAAATGCAGTATTTCGTAGATCCTGATGATTCAACAGATCATTTTGAGTACTGGCTCAAAGAACGTTTTAACTTTTTTAGAAGAGTAGGATTGCCAGATTCTAAATTACGATTTCATGAGCATGGCGAAGGGGAGTTGGCGCATTACGCAAATGCAGCTAAAGATATCGAAGTGGAATTTCCTTTTGGCTGGCAAGAGGTTGAAGGTATTCACGACCGTTCTGATTTTGATTTGAGTCAACATCAAAAGTTTTCTGGAGAGGAAATGAAGTATTTTGATGAGTCCAGTGGTCGTAAATTTATTCCGCATGTGATCGAAACTTCAATAGGTGCAGACCGACTAAGTTTGGCTATACTTTGTAATTCATTTGAGAAGGAAGTTATAAAGGATAGTAATGGTAAGCAAGAGTTTAGAAATGTGATGCGTTTTAAGCCGCACATTGCCCCAGTTCAGATCGCGGTTTTGCCGCTAATGAAGAAACTTTCTGAGCCCACTCTTAGGCTTGAACAAAGTCTCAGAAATGAAGGTTTTCGAACCGAATATGATCAAGCTGGTCAAATAGGTAAGCGTTATCGTCGTCAGGATGAAATAGGCACTCCCTACTGTGTTACTTTTGATTTTGAATCACTTGAGGATAATCGGGTTACGGTTCGTTTTAGAGATAGTATGAATCAGAAAAGAATTCTGATTGAAGAATTGAACGATTTTTTTCAATCCAAAATTAGATCTAGCATGAGAGGTTTTGAAGACTCGGAGTAAAACTAGGAATCACGCGAGGCGATCTGTTCTGCTACCGTCAGCGGAATTTGCTGTGCTAAAGTCTCGCTTTCACTGAACTCAGCTTCTCTTGGAAAAAGGCTGACTACGGGGAATCTCTCACGTGGAGTTTTGGAGATTAATGCCGCTATGCGTTCAGCGCCTTCGTTTTCTAGAGCAGTTACAAAGACATGTGTAAAGCGATCATGGTATTTAAGTTTTCGCTTCGATTTAATTACTTTGTACAGAGCTTTTTTCATTTCCTGAATTAATTCCATCTCGTAAGTTTTGCCGTCCGGAATTATTTCGTTTTCTGAAATTTGTAAGAATAGCGAAAGCTGAGCTACCTTGCGGTTTTCGCGAATTTCAACTTTGGCACGAGAAACTTTCACTGCATGTACAGGAATAGCAACTACTAAGCACAACAATATCGTCCATTTCCTCATAGTTAATTGTTCGTCTATTTTGAAAATATGAGTGATACTAAAGTTACAAAAAGTAGGATAATTGGAATAATTTGAAGACTCTCAATTTTTGAATAACTAAGAATTACTCGATAATAGTTCTATTTTTTGAACTACATCTTTGAAGCTAACATCATTTTTAGCAATTAGTTGAAATAATTGAAGCGCTTGTACATTATTGTCATCTTTACAATAGCGTTCAGCCACAGAATATAAAGTATCTAAAGCCTCTTCGTCTAATTTGTGTTCTTGTAAATTTAGTTTTTTAAGATAAAAACAGGCGGATTCGAAATCATCCAAATTTAAGCTGGCTTTAGTAGAAAGAATTTGACTTCGCAGAGTGAATCTATCATCAGTAGCAGCAGTTTGAAACTTGAGCCTAGCATCTTTATAAGCTTTCTTTTCAAGCAAGTTTAAGGCTTCCCTAAAGGCAACCTCTGTTATTTCCATCTCTTGATTATCATCAAGTTTATTATGATCAATACCGGATGATTTATACGTAGTCTGAATCATGTTGTACATTTGTTCCACGATTTTAGAGGAACTAAATTCGAGACTTAGGCTGTGATAATAAGAATTCATTTCGTCTCGCATATTAAGATGGTCGTAAGCTTCAATAAGTAGTCTGTGAGCTTCCTCGATGTCGGGATTGATATCGATGAGCTTCTTTCCGTTACGGATAGCTTCAATGTAATTTTCTGTACGAACTAAGGCTTTCACATAATGCAGTAGAACTAATGGTTCACGGGTATAGATCTCCAAGTATCTACGCATTATTTCGCAGCTTTTGGAGTTATAAGTTTCTGATTTTACATAAATTTCAGTTAAGTCTTTTAAGGTGTCTTTATTGTAGCTTTCGATATCTAAAATTCGTAGTGCTACTGATTCGGTTTCAGCAGTAAAAATATTTTGTTTCTTTAGGGTTTGAAGTAAAACTTTCATTAAGTCCAAATTTGTAGGGTCTTTGATAGTTAAAAGTCGATAAGGTTTAAGTGCCTCTAGATCAGTCTTGTTTTGATCCAGAAAAATTCGTGCTTTTAAAGTTAGTGCTTGTTGATCATCTGGGTTTTTGGATAGCAATGCATTAATTTGGCGTTCTGCATCAATTAATTTAGACAATTGATAAAGTGCGTTTGCTCGCATGTATTGTAGATTGTAATTTTCCGAATTACTTTTGCTATCCAAAAGTAATTTGTCTATAGCACGAATCATTTCGAGCCAGTTTCTGTCCGCTCCTAAATTTCGTACATTTTGCAGTCGGTTTTTACGATCCGAATGCTCGCGTCTTTTGATAAGTTTATTCCCTGCATAGCCTGCAGTAATAAGGCCCCAGGCTACAAGAAAAATTAGTAATATCCACCAGTATCTAAAGAGATACAGTTTTAGTCTTATCTTATTGACACCTTTAAGTTGCAGCAACTTTTCACTGTCGATTTTCATTGCAGATAAATAAACTTTGTAACTGGCGTCGTACTTTTTTAACGCATCTAGACATAGCAACAGGTAATAGTGGCTATCTAAATCATTAGGATCATGCCGTAGCCATGAACGGAATAATGTTTCAGCTTCTTTGAATTCTCTCTGAGTAAAGGCAATGGATGCTAAGTAGTTGTCGAAACTACTTTTTTGATAGAGTTTGTAATAAATGCGCGTGTCTAGTTTTCTAAACTCTTCTTTTGCTTGATTAAATATACTGGGATTTTTCTTAGCACGTTGCAATAGTACGCGAGCTTTTCGGAATTTGCGCTCGAATTTATCAAACTTTTTGGATTCTTCAAAACGTTTGCTAAACAATTTATCTTGAGGATTATTCTCAGACAAAATTCCGTAGGAAGTGGCGGCAATTACCCAATTTTTATTGTTATAGGCTTCGCGAGCTCTATTGATGAGATCAATCTTCTCAATGTTTCTATCTCTTTTTACTTCTGGTAAGGGTTCATAGACTGGCTTGGGCTTTGCATTAGATTTCTCTAAACTCTTTTTCGCTTGTTCTGTTTTCGCTGGAATTAATTTACTTTCTTTAGAGAGTAGCTTATTGAAGAATTTACTATCGTTTGCCGATGATGTTTGTATTGTATCTTCTCTTTCTGGGGAGTTTCTAATGTCAATTTCTGTACTTTTTAGGCTGTCATTCCGAGTCATTTCATTTGCAATAAATCTGTCTATTAGAGCATTGTCAGAAGATTGATCAGAAGATCTTTTTCGCATGGAAGGTGTAAGATCTTTCTTAGGCATGATTTCGTGATTTTTCAAATAGTAGGTCGATTCATAATGCTTGAAAATTGTGGGGTTCGTTGGTTCCAGACTGAGAGCTTTTTTTAAGTAGCTAA
>CAZYUV010000216.1:0-5900 GCA_964650625.1 uncultured bacterium | reverse complement strand
TTCTGGAATTAACTGAAGATCTCCAGGCTCAGGCACAAAATCCATAATATCTTGTGTGTACGTGAGACCTGAATTATGCCCTTGGAATATTTGACTATTACGACCGTAACGATCTTTAGCAACTCCTCCATCTAATAAGGTACCCGAAAATCCATGCGTGTATGGATTAACTTCTAGTTGAGCTACTCCCGTTTCATAGCTCACTGGATGACCGCCAATCTCAAAAAACAAATCTAAATCAACGTTACTTGGATTATAAGTAAATTGTAATAAATCATTCGCTTCTACAGTCTGACTTTGACTATTTTGAATACTGAGATTATTAATCGAAATATTTAGGTTAGCGGGCTCGCGATCATCGATAACCAATAAGCCAGATTGCTTCTTACCGCGTCCCATTAAAAACAAGTGATTTTCAGACACCATCAATTGTGGGTCGCCAAGAATGAGTCGCAATTCCGAAGGATCTTTACCTTGAATTGCTGTTCGAGCATTAATTCCAAAAGGCGGTAAAGCTTTCCTAGGCGAGCCATAAGTCATGATTACTCGCGGAGTCTGATCAATAATTTGTGCAATGAAATGATTTCGTATAGGACTCGTGATTGATAAATCTTCAATATGAGCGAAAATTGAGCCATCTTGTTTGGCAACTACATCAATCACTCGCAAATCTTCAACAGCATTACTGAATTTATTCGCATTCAAAGTGTCTGCTGATGAAACCATAAAGATTTCACTTTGATTAATGTCGTCAAGATCTACTCTTACTACGCTACCTTTACTGGTTACTACCAGCTGGTCTCCAACCCAGAAAATCTCAGTACTTTGCTTATCAAAAGTAAATTGTACTTGTTGAGATCCAAGAGGAAGTTGAGTGCTTGTAAATAGCGATGTGATCGGCAAGTTTTGATTTTCTAAATTGACTTCGTAAAAACTTAATTCTGTAAGAGATTTCACTACAATGATGAGTTTTTTATCTTGCCAGTCCAATGCAAAATCAAGATGCTTCACATCTGGTAATACAATATCTTTAAGCCCCAACTGATTTTCTGAAGCATACTTTAAGGTGTTTCTGTCAATAGAGCCTGGACGAGGTTGAGCATCAATAGCTTGTAGGCTAGGCCTGTTGCCAGTCTGACGTTCTAAATCTTGTAAATACTCTTCAAATTCAGCTGAATCAAGACCAACTTCATTAGCCTGATGAGAATCAGGATCAATAGAAATTAATCTCTGCTGATGAGCTGTCCCTCGAATATTGAGAATTTGTACCTCTCCGTTATTAAACCAGGGAATCAGCTCTGTTAGAGATTCTCTGGTGGAGGGACTGTAGTAATGGCTAGTCATGTCATGCAAAGGTAAAGACTTACCCGCTTTTTTATGAATTATCGCATAAGCATTTCTTGTGTTTTCGGGATCATCATTAGACGGCTGCGATATAGAATTCTCATCGGGTGCCAATAGCATTGTAATGTCGCCATTAGGCCATAATAATGTTTGATTAATGAGACCAGTTTCAAACAAGCCATCACTGCTCATAAGAAATTCTACGCGACCGTCTGCCTTAAGTAAGTTGTAATCTAAATCGAAAGCAATATTTTCGTAGGACTGGGACTCATCGGAATCAGAGTCAGAATTTCTAGATTCCTCAGTTTCATTATGGCTAACTGCAACATTTTCAGAATTATAATCACTATTGCCACTGCTATCATCATCCTCATCACCAAAAATATACATATTTAGCATCAGAATATCCGAACCAACTGAAAATAGACCTAACGGAGGATGTCGTAATTTACTTATGGCGGCTGGCGCATCCGCAAAGCCCGTTAATGGATTCATTAATTTCTGAGCTTCACCTTGAGCATTTAGCTTGTATACACTGGGTGGCTCACTATTTTGTGAGGTATTATCATTATCATAGGGTGCAGCCAGTAAATAAGGTACTTGCTGATGAACCATCAGACCATATAAATCCAAGCGAGCAGTGGCGGGGTTGAAACTATCCTTCCCAGCAATAGAGTTTACACCGCCGCCAAATGTACCCAGTAATTCAAAATTACCTGCTGAAGGTCCTGCGACTACAACCTTATATAGAGAAACGGTATCGTTACTATCGTCTCCATCAGCTAAAGCAATTGCTAAACTAGAATTATCAAATTTTTGTAAATTCTGAATAATACCGTTCAAGGTACTAGCAGGCATAGCAGATTGAGATTGTACTGGATTCGAAATATCCGGAGAACCTAAAACCCAGCCAACGGTATTATTCGATGGGTCTAAGCTATATATAGCATCTCCTTGATTAAAATAGATTAATCCCTGCACGTCTACCATGGCATACAACTCGGGACTTAGTAGCAATGAGTCGGCTGCGGTTGTCTGATTGGTGCCTACAAATGAAGTGTCTGGTAAAAAAACCTTTGCTCCCGGGTATTGATCAATATCTTTAATTAGTCGAGACGCTCTATTCGAATCAACTGACTGGGCATTATGACCCGCTATATTTACTATATTTTGACCATCAAATTTTCGGATAACTACCAAACCCGCCGCAGGCTCAGGCTCGTAGGAATCATAAGTAAAGCTTATAAAACTACCCTTTTGACCAGCCACATACTGGACACCGTCATGCGAAATCAATGGATAAGGCAAGATTGTGCGATAAAACTGATATTCAGAATTAGCTTGTAAATTTAAGTTAGAAACATCGGGTAGATAAGTTAAAAGTCGCATTACATTTTGAGAGTCGCGCTTGAATAAAACTCCTGTCTCAGAATTGTAAAATACTAAATCTTCATCCACTTCATCGTAGCTAACACTCGCTGCTCCACCGACTCGATCAAGCGAGAAAAATGGAGTTGGCATATCAAAGCCCAGGAAGCCTAAATGTTCGTTCACAACAGGCTTTTTCAATTGAAATTCTATTGCTTTTAACAACTCCCCAGTGGAACTATGTTTCTCTATGCGAACATGATTCGAACCCTGCTGAAGATCGTTTAAAGAAATATTAAATCCGGTTTGATCTGCATTTACCGCTACTGAATCTGTTTTCAGAGTCTGATTTATCCTGACCTTTACTTCCTGGCCAGGAAATTGCATACCCTGAAGTTGTAAAGTCTCTAGAGGAGCCATGGCTGAAGCAAGCTGCTGTTCAGTGATGATAGGGTCAGGTCTTACTGTGAATTGAGCCGTTTCTGTTTCAGTCAGAAATCCAGCACTAGATTTGGCTAAATAATTAATAGTTACATTCTGATTAAATATCAAATTGAAAGGTGCTGTATCGCTCAGACTAGTTTGATTTGGTTGACTACTATCTGTGGTATAAAAAACCTTGGTTCCCGAATGTAGAGATGTAAATCTTATTTTTACTCTTTCCAAGAAAACGCCATTTAAATCAGGGTCGAGTACTTCTAAACTGATATTAGGTGGAGGCGCAACTGCGTATTGAAAGTTTCTTACTTTTGAGTTAATTCCATTAGGCCAGAGAAAAAAATATCGAAAGACGGTATTTTGCTCGAAATTTAACTCTAAATGATCAGATTCAGATTGTACGGCCTGGTTCTGTGGATTCTTAGGATTACTTCCATCTAGTGTATAAATAATCTGTACTCCACTAGCACTTATATCCATTGTTAATGGGGCCATATGAAGACCTGAAGGCGGGATGTTCAAACTGACGGAAGAAAGATCTTCCAATTCAGCTACATCAACGGTAGCAGTACTAAGATCGCTGCTAAAACCAGCGCTAGATTCTGCAAAATATCGGATAACAGTATCTTCTGTAAAAAGAAAATTAACTGAACCAAGCTTGAATTCACTGTCTTTACTTGGCTCGCTACCATCCAAGGTATAGTAAATAATTGTGTCAGGCTCTGAAGCAAGTAATCTCACTGGAGATTTCTCAAGATAAACGCCATCAACAGTGTCATCTAAAAATTCTACTTCTGCCTCTGGTGGGGGCACTACAGTGTACTGTAAAGTTTCTACACCACTGCGGATACCGTCATCAGACTGGACAAAGTAACGAAATATGGCACTATCCTCTAAGCTAATCTGCAGAAGATCATCCACCATGGTTACGTTGCTGTTATTTTCTTGTTTTGGATCACTTCCGTCGAGCGTGTAAACAATCTCTGCACCATTTGCTTGGACACCTAACTGTAAAGGTGCCACATACAAGCCGGGCTCTGGAGCTATTAAATTGACTTCTGGTAATTGCAGGGACTTTCTTTCTAAGCTCACTTGAATAGGCCCTGAACCTGTAACTGATGTTAAATTGACTGTACTGGAACCAGATACAATTACATCCCCATAATCATCTAAAAAATCCACAACAATTTGACGGTTAAGACCGGGGGGAATATTCAGCACTCCAGTATTAGGAAATCCATCAAATATTTGCTCCATAGGCTGCATTTGCGGGCCGCTTACACGCACACGGATTTCCTGAACCTGGTCAGATTCTAAATATGATCTCTTCTCCGAGCTAGCACTTGAAAACGCCTGAGTTACTCGTGGTTGTTGAAGTCTTTCAAATAGCGCAAGGTACCCTTTGGCGGCTGATTGTACTTCCCATTCAAATTCATTCACAGTTCGCCACATGGTTTCGTCGGCAAGCTGTACTTTCACTTGATGAAAGCCAGTCTGGGTCATTGCCAGATTCAAAGACAGTTTGCGAGACTTACCGGCCAATGAATAAGAATTTAATATCTCGCTGCTACCGTCTGGTTTGTGATGAGTTACGCGAAGTTTTTTCAAAGAATCAGACCCTTGAAAATCACCCACAATATCGAGATCTAACCCATCGGCTAAATGATTTATTCGAGATTTATAACTAAGCTTCTTACTGTTTAAATTTCTCTTGAATTTTTGATTAATCTCTTCTGGGAAAATAAATAATGCACTAGATTTAATTCCTACTTGAGATGCTGTGGATGCACCACCTTCTACAACTGCAATCAGCGCAGCTCCCTCCGGTCTTACTTGAGCATGTGCCCTGGATGTTTTCACCCATAATGGTAGACCTGCAAGAACCTCCTGCATCAAAAGTTCTCCATCAGAATGAGAGTTTACTGGCGAAAAGTATCTCCATATTTTTGAAGCAGGGTCATACTGCCAAACAAATTCAATACCATTCTCTTGCGTGAAAAGACTCTGGGGGGAAGTGTTTTCAATTAAACCTGGATTAACAAATGCAAGACCTGGTTTTGTAATTTCAATAATTAAGGGTGAATCTGATGAATGAATTAGTGGTCTTAATGTTTTCTCACCTCTATTACGAGCCCAGTAACCGTAGCCTGTTCGTAAATCTTGTGTAACTTTATATATGGTTTTAGTTTTGGGTAGTTTTGCGTTCTGGCTGACTATTTCCCACTGATTTCCATGGATGCCAATTGCAATATTCCAATTATCTGCAGCCCAAGTAATGCTACTAAGCAAAGCCAATGCAAGAACACAAATCAAGCAATTGATAGCCTTAAAACTGCCATGCTTCACAGAACCCAAAATATATTTCATGGTCATGGAATGCTCCCAAAAAAAGCAGAATCAAATGATTCAAAAATGCTCCCTATTCTTGAATTAATTAAAATGAATCTGCGCTCAGTCTATTCTACTAGAAACTAAAATTTAAGCCTTACAAAAAGTTACATATTTTGTGATTTTTTGTATAACACAGGAAAATTTGATTATATTTTTTAATTTCGATGGAATTCTTAACAACTAGAATAAAAATTCAGCCTGCAACCAAGCCGTATTAAGCTTTGGACCTGCAGAGATAGATGACTTATTAGCAGTAAAGTATTTACCGCCCCAAAATTTAGCGTACCCCAACTTAAAGTTGGTCCGTTTTGATCGATTCCAACTCAATTCAAGATTCAATTCCTGCCCTATTTCAGAGT
>CAZYUV010000215.1:0-5995 GCA_964650625.1 uncultured bacterium | reverse complement strand
TGTTTCTTGTATTTGGAAGCTCCAGTGCATCGTTGTACTGGTTTCGATACCCCCTTTTCGAATGCCCATGAACATGATTACATGCCTGATATGAAACGCGTTCTGCACTCGATCAGGCAGACCGCAAAGTATTGATAGGAGTCTCCATGACAGATATTTTTACTGTAAATTTACCAGATATCGGTGAAGGTGTAGTTGAAGGTGAAGTAGTTGAATGGCTTAAGAAGGAAGGCGATACACTCGCACAGGATGAGCCTGTTGTGCAGGTCATGACAGACAAAGCTACGGTAGAGCTTCCAGCAGTTTATCCCGGAGTTTTATCCAAACAGTATATAAGCGTAGGCAATATTGCTGTTAAAGACAAGCCTTTGTACGATATTACATTAGATGGAAGTGTTGAAGCCAAGGGAGCTAAACCAGCTGATACCAAAACTGATGAAAAAATAGTCGAGTCACCCAAAGCTCCTGAAGAAGCCAAGGCGGAACCGACTGCAGTATCTCAACCTGCAATTTCAAGACCTACTGGGCAGAAGGCTCTGGCCACCCCTGCCACGCGTCACTATGCTCGTACAAAAAATGTGGATATTAATTTGGTGCCAGGTTCAGGTAAAGGCGGACGGGTAACCAAGACTGATGTTGACCTATTTTTGAGCGGTGGTAGCTCAGGACCCGTACCAATTTTTGCTGGCCCTTCTGTAAGCACCCCTGTTCACAATCTTGAGGGTGATGAACGAGTTCCGTTAAAGGGTGTTCGTAAAATTATCGCTGAACGCATGGTGGAGAGTAAGCACATTGTGCCACATTTTGCCTATTTCGATGAAGTGGATCTAACAGAACTAGTCGAACTCCGTAAAAAGCTCAAAGCTGATGCAGCAGACCGAGGAACAAAGCTGACATACTTACCATTCTTCGTGAAAGCAATTTCAAATGCTTTGCTCAGTTATCCACAAGCCAACAGTTCGATTGATCTGAGTACACAAGAAATTGTTTATCATAAAGTCCATAATTTCGGTATCGCAGTGGCTACTGACAATGGCCTCATTGTTCCAGTAGTAAGAGATGTTCGCAGTAAAACTTTGCTGGAACTAGCCGACGAAATCAATGACTTAGCAACTCGCACTAAAGAGGGAAAGGCAAAGCCTGAGGAATTGAAAGGCTCAACTATTACCATTTCTAACATTGGTGCTATAGGTGGGCTTTTTGTTACTCCAATCATAAACTATCCAGAGGTGGCTATTTTGGGTATGACGAAGCTCCAAGAACGACCGGTAGTACGGAATGGAGAAATCGTTGTTCGCAGTATGATGAATCTGGCTTGGTGCTTTGATCACCGTGTGGTTGATGGCGCCGTTAGTGCAGAGTTCTCTAATGAGATAATAAGATATCTTGAAAGTCCAGGCAGGTTGCTTCTGGATTCACGTTAATGAGGAAATATGAAAATTAATACAGTTGTCATCGGTGCAGGCCCCGGTGGATATGTGGCTGCTATACGTCTGGCTCAACTTGGCATCGAAACTTTGGTCGTAGAGAAAGAATATTTTGGCGGGGTTTGCCTTAACGTTGGGTGCATACCTTCTAAGGCATTGATCCATGCAGCCAAGACTTACTACAAGACTATCAATGAAAATTCCTCCATGGGGATAATTACCGAAGGTGTAAGTTTGGATTTTCCCAAGGTCATCTCCTGGAAGGATAGCGTGGTCAAAAAATTGACTACTGGAATTCGTGGTCTTTTAAAGGGCAATAAAATACAAATCTTGGAAGGAACTGCTGAGTTCAGTTCGAAAAAGAGTTTATTGGTCACCAAGAAAGATGGCAGTACCGAAACTGTAGAGTTCGAAAACTGTATTATAGCGACTGGGTCTAGTCCTACTGTGATTCCGGGGCTAGAAGTAGACCAGGACAAGGTTGTTGATTCCTCAGGAGCTTTAGCATTCAAAGCCCTACCAAAATCAATGGCAATTGTAGGTGGTGGATACATTGGCTTGGAGCTAGGGATGGCATATGCCAAATTTGGTACCAAAGTTACCATAGTTGAGTTCATGGATTCCGTTTTGGCAAGTTTTGATAAAGATGTGATTCAGCTTATTCAGAAAAAACTGAAAAAGTTAGGGGTAGAAACTTTATCTAACTCCAAAGCCCAAGGGACTAAGAAAAGCGGTAAGCAAGTAATTTTGGGAGTTGAAACTCCAGACGGAATGAAAGAACTAAAGGTTGACCACGTAGCTGTTTGCGTTGGTAGACAGCCCAACACGAAGTCACTGAATTTAGCAAAAGCTGGACTAGAACCTGAGAAATCGGGCTTCATTAAAGTAAACGACAAATTACAGACCAGAACACAAGGAATTTATGCTATCGGAGATGTTGCTGGTCAACCTATGCTAGCACACAAGGCCTCCAAAGAGGCTGAGATAGCCGCCGAAGTAATTGCAGGACACAATTCGGTAATGGATGTCCGTCAGATACCGGCTGTTGTGTTTAGTGATCCTGAAATCGCTCAGGCCGGAGTAAGTGAAAAAGAAGCAAAAGAAAAAGGCCTCAACGTTAATGTTAGTAAGTTCCCCTACTCTGCTGTTGGCCGCTCTCTCACCACCAATGAAACTGACGGATTCGTCAAGTTTATTAGCGACAAGGAAAGTAAAGAAGTTCTTGGGATTACTATCATTGGTGCCAACGCTTCCGATCTAATCTCTGAAGCTTCTCTGGCAATAGAGATGTGTGCCTTTGTAGATGACATTGCGCTTACTGTTCATCCGCATCCCACTTTTGGTGAGATTCTTATGGAAGCTGCTAAAGGCAATATGGGTGAAGCAATACATATGCTGAATCGCTGATGCCCGATCTACGTGTATTGAATTCCAAACTGGTGGACTATAGCCAGGCCTTGGAACAGCAATTGCGTTGGGTAGATGAACGAAAAATTGAATCGCTTGATAACATTCTATGGTTACTGTCACATCCTGAGGTAATAACCCTTGGTGCTTCACGAAGTAGCAAGCATAATCTGCTAAGCTCGACTGAGATCCCTTTAGTAAAGGTTTCCCGTGGGGGAGACATCACCTACCATGACCCTGGGCAGCTCACTGGTTATTTCATATTCAGCCTTAAAGAGGATCAGCGGGATCTTCATCAGTTTTTATGGAATATTGAAGAATCGCTAATTCGATGTTTATCAGAATTTTCTATAACAGGGTATAGAGTGGAAGGTAAAACTGGTGTTTTTGTGAATCAGAAGAAAGTTTGCAGTATTGGTATTGCCTGTAGACATTGGATTACATATCACGGCTTTAGCTTAAATTTTAATTCGAATCTTAAGAATTATGCACTCATGAATCCTTGCGGTTATTCCAGTGATCTAATGGCTAATCTAGCTGACATTCAAATGGATGAATTCAAAAAACACATAGGTCAATCAGTAGCTCAAGTCTTTAATCTTAGTTATCTGGGGATAAAGGATTGGCAAGCCTTGCCAGTATCAAAGTAAATTAAATTTGACAGTGTCAGGTCATCCTCGCTAAAGTGTTGCTTGGAAGAGGAGCGACAACCAGAGAACCTGTTGGAGGACATCAAGGTCCTTAGAGAATGGGAGATGGGGATTGTCGCCGAAGTGAGGTTTATCTTGATTAAAGCTTCACTGGCCTGAAAGGAAGAGACCTGCAGGCTGTCACTGATTCGTGGAGAGCTTCCGAGATTTTTTCTAAGCTTCCATCCACTTCCATTGGAGTAATGTTGATGGAAGAAAATCAATTAATTATCTGTAAATTTGGTGGAACCAGTGTTCAGGATGCTGCGTCAATTCATAGCTGTGTAGATATTCTATTGCGTAATCCTCGACGTCGAATGGCATTAGTTTCAGCTACTTCTGGTTCCACTGATCTATTATCTGAAGCCTGTACATCTGCTCGCGATGGTAAAAGTGATGAATGCCTGAGGCTTGTAACTAAATTCGTAGCACGTCACATGCAATTAGCTCAGGAGCTAGAAATCTTTGGAGAAGTATCTTCTCAGATAAATAGTTTAGGCGAAGAATTACAAACCTTACTTCAGGGTGTTCTGATGTTGCGTGACTGCTCATCAAAGACTCGCGATAGGGTGTTATCTATAGGAGAAAGAAGTAGTTCAATTCTAGTAAGTGCCTGCTGGTCACAAAGAGTAGATACGGAGGTAAAATGCTTTGATATTCGTGAGGTCATGCATACCGACCAACGGCATGGTTCAGCCCTACCATGTCTAAAAAAAATTCGGCACTCCAGTAAGCAAATACTGCAACCCCTTATAGATGACGGTCAATTAATCTTATCTCAGGGATTCATTGGAAGTAGTCCTGATGGATCTACCACCACCTTGGGGCGTGGAGGAAGTGACTACTCAGCAGCTCTCATATCTGAAGCCCTCAAAGCATCTGCCCTTGAAATATGGACTGATGTGGAGGGTATTGCATCTACCGACCCTAGATTATGCTCCAGAGCAATATCCATTAAGGAGATTAGCTACAATGAAGCTGCCGAGATGGCTACTTTTGGAGCAAAAGTTCTACATCCAACAACACTTTGGCCGGCCATTCGAGCCAAAATTCCGGTGTTTGTAGGAAGCAGTAAAAGTAAGAGCAATCAAGGAACATGGATATGTAGCAAGGTCGATCATCAACCTCTAGTACGAGCAATTGCCCACCGACCCTCGCAAACTCTTTTGAGCATCACGACTCCCCGAATGCTACATGCATGGGGATTTTTGTCTAAAGTCTTTGATTGCTTTGCACGTCATGAATTAAGCGTTGATCTAGTGACTACCAGCGAAATCAGTGTCGCCATCACTTTAGATCCCAGCAATGAAATTAACGATCGCTTATTAGACGAATTACAGCAGCTTGGTGAACTTAAGGTGGAGCATGATTTGTGTTTACTCGCATTAATCGGTAATCGCATCACTAGGCAAGCAGGGCTCGCTGCGCAAGTATTTGAAATACTTCGCGATATTAATGTCAGAATGGTCTGCTTCGGAGCCTCCGATAATAACCTTTGTTTTTTGGTAGATCAGCAACAGTCCACTAGAGCCTTGCAGAAATTACACGCTCATTTTCTGGAGCACAAATTATGATTGGACTAATTGGCTCGGGGAAAACTGGCAGCTATGTAAAACAACTTACTAAGAATCTAAACTGGAAGGTGTTCAATTCAAAAAATAAGCCTGATTACGATTCATTAATGCAATGCGAGGTTGTAATTGTCTTTGTACCAGGACCTGTTCTTGATCAATATCTACCTCTTTTAGTGGAAACAGGAGTCCCTGTCATTTGTGGAACCACTGGATTTGAATATCCTAAAGATTTTGCTGATCAAGTAAGACAGCGAAACCAAGTATGGATTCATGCCAATAATTTTTCACCGGCAATGAGTGTGGTCCGCAACTTAATCAAATTACTTGGCAATTCAGAAAAGATACTCGAGGGTTTCAAACCCTCTATTCTTGAACGACACCATATTGATAAACAAGATTCACCAAGCGGCACTGCTCTGAACTGGCAAGAATGGCTAGGCAAAGACTGCCTTATCCAGGCTGAACGTGAAGGTGATGTGGTAGGTTTCCATCAATTAAACTTCGATAGCGAGCTTGAAACAATACAAATAACTCACCAAGCTAAAAACAGAAGTCTCTTTGCAAAAGGAGCTCTTCTAGCACTGCAGTGGGTACAGCAAGGACTTATTTCTCCCGGATTTTCAAGATTCGAAACACTAATCGATAAGGAGTTAGAATGCGATTAAAACAAACTGTAGAAAAGACCTGTGTTTATACTGCTGTGATCACTCCTCTTACTGAGCATCTTTCCATCGACTTCGCTAGCCTGAATAAATTACTTAGAGAGCAAGAGCATGTTGGCAATGGAGTTCTTATTTTGGGAAGCACGGGTGAAGCTCTTAATCTCAGTATGGAGCAACGCAAACAAATCGTCTTGTACACGATGGAGCTTAATTTGGAGGTGCCGGTAATGATTGGT
>CAZYUV010000214.1:0-6028 GCA_964650625.1 uncultured bacterium | reverse complement strand
ATTCACCGGAAGGTATTAAATTAACTACGGTTAGAGAAATAGATTTTACTGGGTTAAACACAGGGTATTTGAAACTAGTGGGTATTACTAAAAATGGCCTGGAAATTCAAGGTAGTGCCAATCGTAGAAGGATGGATCATTCCATAAGTACAAGCATAATAGGAATCTTACCAACAGATGAAGATTTAGTTAAATTACAACTATGGGATGATCAACATCTATTGTACGAATATGAAGTCACGTCTCATAGTGTCTCAAGCTTGCCAAGTTCAGAATGGCTAGAAAAATCTGGTAATCAATTTTTAATTAGAAAGGGCTCTGTGGGACGAAGGCTAGTTCGTATTTCCAAAGACAATGGCAATACTTTTAGAGTAATGGCTTTTGATAATAACGATAAAGATTTATGGTTTTCAGCTCTCAGTGGAAATATAGTCGAGATTCAATTTAGGCTAGGAATCAATGTCTTCACAGATCGTATAGTTATTGAATAAAGCGGCTACTTCAGTGATAAAAGTTAGTATTCTTCAAAATGCATCAATCATCTAGTTAGCTAGTGGAGTAAAGTCATGGAATTTAAATACAGTTTACAAGGGGTCAAAGTACCAGCACTGATATACGGTACAGCCTGGAAAGAAGATCGCACTACAAATTTGGTAGAAAAAGCTTTCTCAAAGGGTTTTAAGGGGGTTGATACGGCATGTCAGCCAAAGCATTATCAGGAGGATCTAGTTGGCGAAGGTCTTAAAAGAGCTTTTGATTCTGGAATCGCCAGGGATGAAATATTTTTACAAACTAAATTTACTCCTTTACCGGGTCAAGATCCTAATAAAATTCCCTATAACCCCCAAAACTCGCTTGAAGATCAAATTCGAGAATCTTTGAGTACCTCGCTAACAAACCTGAAGGTAGATTATATAGATTCTCTCGTTATTCATTCTCCTCTTCCAACCATGGAAGAAACTTTGCAAGCATGGAAAACAATGGAAGAATTTGTAGATCAAGGTAAGGTGAAACAGCTTGGAATCAGTAATTGTTACCATCCTGAATTTTTTAAGTATCTTTTTGAAGTCAGTCGTATTAAGCCTGCAGTGATTCAAAATCGTCTTTATGCACAATCAGGTTATGATTTAGAAATTCGTGAATTTTGTTTAGACAACAATATTCTTTATCAAAGTTTTTGGACATTAACTGCTAATCCACATATTCTCAGTGATTCTAAATTTATTGAAATTACAGAATTATATGAGCAAACTTCTGCTCAGATATTTTTTAGATATTTGACTCAAATTGGGGTAGTTCCCTTAACAGGTACTACATCAGAAGTACATATGAAGGAAGATTTAGAAATATTCGATTTTAAGCTTGATGATAAGGACCTGAAAGTAATTGATCAATTGGGCCCGCTGCGCTGATTTTTTGTTATATGAGCCAAACTAGTTCATGCAAGCGCACCTAGTGTTCAATAAATTAAAATGTAGGCATGACAATAAAAGTTTTCTATGACGGTGATTGCAATGTTTGCAATCATGAAATGAAAATGTACCGTCGCTGGGACCCCAGTGGCGAAGTTCTCGAACTGGTGAATATAATGTCGCCTGATTTTAATGCCGCAGAATATTCTCTCGACGAAAAAGCAATTCATCGCTGGATGCATTCCATTGATAGCGAAGGAAAGGTTCATGTGGGTGTAGATTCTTTTTTGTTAGTGTGGCAGGAGATGGGTGTTTTTAAAATTGCAAATGCCATAATAAGAAAACAGCCTTTCTATGCTTTGGCTTGGATAGGCTATCGTTTATTTGCAGTTGTTAGACCATATTTACCGCGCTCAAAATCTTGCTCAATTTCTTGAAATTAATATTGCTGATTAGATCTATACAAATTCTATTGATACCAAGTTTTCAATAACGTTTTCTGGAGACAATTTACTAGGAGCGGCTTGATCATTTTTCAGATAACTCATGAATACAGGAAACTTCTTACCAGGTATCGTCTTAAAGGCATTGAATTCATGGCATAAAACCCATTTACCTAAGCCAGCATCTTTTGAATTCAAATTGTCACACATTCTTTTCAAGTTTGTTTTCGTTGAATCTTCAGTTTGGCATTCCCATCGAAAAAGATTAGTTTTTCCTTCATTAACAATTCCAGAAGGAATCCATAAAGTACTGGTTTCTGCCCACAGATATTCAGGCAATAGTAAATCGTAAAAAAAACCATTTTGATGTTCAATAACAATAAGACAAAGACGTTCTCTATCAAAATAGTTTCTAAGCTGATTAGGAAGCATAGTGGTGGTATTTAATCCGCTATCAAAACCAACGCTATAAAAGGGATCAAGTCCTAAATTTATAGCTTTGTCATAAGACCATCTGTAAACGGTCAATCGAGGGTGAATTTCTATGCGCTTAATTTCGTTCGATTCAATCTTAGAGCGTTGTTGTTCAAGAAAATTAAAACTTTGGTTAGCATTTTCAGAATCAATTTCTAGGTAATTCTCTACTAAATATGGAAGTGCTTCAAAACCCTTGAAAAAACTCTGCTCACTATTAAGGCCCTCATTTTTCCATCGTTTTCTTAAACTAGCTAGTACCTCATAAAAAATAGAAAACTCGCGTTCTTGCCAGGCACCAAAGTCGCCCATGTGACTGACACGTTCTAATAGTTCTCTATGCTTCAAAGCTACAGCTGGATACAGTAATGTAAAGGCAGCAAGTAATCCATCAGTGTCAAAGTGATTACTACTTACTTGACCAAACCCCTCTTCACCTTTTTCTTTTAAGAACGAAAAGCATATTTCTGTAGAAGTATCTTTTTTGTACTTGAGAGGTGTTTTATTAGGCATCCAATGAGAAAGTTCAATATCTTTGCTGGTCAATGCGCCCGGGCAGATTCCATCAACAAATATTATTCGCTCCGCTTTTCTTTCATATTTCTCATTAAAATAAACGTATTGTTTTTGCATACTTTCTGTAATGTATCAACATACTGGGAATCTAATGGAAAATGATCCATATATTAAGAATAATATCGCTTATGGCATACAAATTAATAGTTAAATGAAAAGAATATTGCCTCTGCCGTCAAAGCTCAATTAATTATTGCTGAAACGTGCTTTATAAGCTATTGGTGCTTGTCGAAATTAGTCTGGATTGTGGAGCACTTATGGAGGCTTAAATGAGGTATTTATCTCTGGTATTGGCAGTATTGTTATATTCAACCAATTTCGCTGAACAAGAATCTCAAGTTCTTCTGAAAAATGGTAATTCCATTACTATCAAGGGTCTACATTTCTTATCTGGAAAAATAAATGCTTCGTATTATGAAGGCAATTTGGAAATTCCATGGAATGAAGTCATAGGTATTGAATTGAGTCAGCAACATGTAGTCAATTTGAAAGATGGTTCACGTTTAGTAGGTCGATCAAAAGGTAGTCCAGAGTCAGGTTATTTTTTATCATTTGTAATCCAAGATGGTAGGCGAGTAGCTCTGAAAAAGTCTGAAATAGAAGAAATCAAAACTTTGTATCGTTGGAGATTAGAAGAACGCGAAAAAACTCAATCTAGAAGACATAAATTTAGAAGGACTTGGAAAGGTAGTGCTGATGCGGGATTAATTGTTCAGCAAGGGAATACTGATGATACTCAATTTAATCTTGCGTTACGTACTCGACGGACTTCTGAATTTGATGTATTTCATATCAACTTATTAGCTACACAAGGTGAAACCAGTGGCAGAGAAAATGCGAATAGTGCAAAAATACAAACTCGTTTTGATTTAAAACACCAAAAGGATTTGTACTATTTTCTACTATCAAGTTTGGAATACGATAAGATTAAAAAGATAGATCTACGTTCAGTGCTAGGGCTTGGTTTTGGATGGACTTATTTTGATACTCCAAAACGTAAATTACAATTTAGTTTTGGTTTAAATTCAGATAAAGAAAGTCGTGAAGACAATACTCGTAGGTCCCTCGTTACCGCTCTTTTGGCTACTGATTTTAAATTCCCGATATTTGGTGATAACCATTTAACTGGTGCTGTACATATTTATCCAGATTTGAAAGAACTGGGAGACAATATGAGGGCAGACTCTATAGTTTCCTACGTGGCGCCAATGACTAAAGATACAAATTTAAAATTGTCACTTACAAATAAGTATCAGCAAACAGTTCTACCTGGAGTCGAAAAACTGGATACAAGATTTACTACCAGTCTAGGTTACGAGTTCTAATATCAGTCAAGCCTTAAAAATAAGTTAAGAAAGCCTGTATAATGTTATATGTAGGGTGAATGATGGCTGCTGGTATATCTTATTCCAAATCTTTAAATTCGGGTGTAGCTAGGTCTCCTTCTTCGCGTGAAAGAGCACCTCGACCAAAAGAAGTACCATCCCCTAAAAAGTCGGAATCACGTGAAGCCGAGAGTCAACGCCGTCAATCAGAATTTCGTACTAAGGAGGCCGAACAACGTAGAACTGCTGAAAAAACAAGACAACGACAACAAATGAAACGGGACAGATTTACTGAGTCTCGGTTAGATCAAGGTAAAGGAGCAAACGTTGACTTAAGGGCGTAACGACTTATCAGGCGTTTAGCATTTTTTGTTTAATTCAGATAACACTGAACTGTCGATTTCCTCGCAAACCTTTTCTATGGTTTTTAAACATTCGTAAGGATATTTTCCAACAGCGGTTTCTTCGGATAATTGAATTCCATAAATTCCTTTTTGCATAGTGTTATGCAAGTCAATGATTTCAGGAATCGTAGGTATGGGATGATTTTCCATGTTTTTTAGAAATTGAGTAGCTAAGAAAACTTTTCTGTCATGAAACAGTGCTTTTTCTATGATATATCTTTGGAAACGAGGTACTTTTTCAAGACTTACTTCAGTGGAAAGGTCGCCACGATCAATCAAAATATAGGGAGCTATTTCGAGAATATTATTAAGATTTTGTACAGCAGATTTGGTTTCAACCTTAGTTATAATTTCAATATCTTTGTTTAATAACTGTAAAGCTTGATTGACATCTTCTGCATGTCTTACGAAGGAAAGACCTATAAATGCCAATCCAGTATCATTGGCAATTTGAATTAATTTTTTATCTTTTTCGAAAAGAAAAGGAATATGTTGGTGAATACCCCTAACATGCATACCTTTGTTGTTTAGCAAAGTACCCGTTGATTTTGATAAAAAATAAATGTTTTTTGTTTTGTCGCATATGGAATCAACATGAAATTCGTAGGTAGAATCATTGGCCCAAATAACATCACCAACTTTTATAAATTTATAGAAATCTAAAAAGTTAAACTGGTCGAAGTGAAGTGAAAAGACTTTACCTTTTTCAATATTTATTCCATTATTTTCAATATTAGAAGTTCTTACTTTATTGCCTGGTAGATCCATTAATATTTGAGCACTCGGAACTTGCGATCGTATTTTATTTATATATTCTAGAATATTTTCAAATGAACCATGGGCCCCATTGATTCTGTATATGTAATTATCTTTATGAATTTCATTTAGAGGAAATTTATTAAGAAGTGAGGGACCAACAGTTGCAATTACACGTTTCATTTAATTCTCCTGGATAAACTTGGCGTCTCCTAAGGCAATTATTGCGTTAGAGACCTCTTTTCTCATATATTCGTATGGTGGAATAACGTTTCTAGATAATAGATTTCGGATTAAAGTACCGCTTATTTTATCCCAGTTTTTTTCATCATGAGCACAGGTCGACTCAGATACCATTTGATTGCATTTTTTACATAGGAAAGGTTCTTTTAAAAGTAGCAGTTGGATTCCTAGATCAAACTTTTGACTTATATCAAGTGCGAAATTTTGGGCTTCATATTTATCGTAAAAATTACCCACTCCGGCATGGTCTCTGCCAATTATGAAGTGTGTGCACCCGAGGTTACGACGAATTATTGCATGAAAAATAGCTTCTCTTGGTCCAGCATATCGCATTGGAGTCCTTAAAAGAGCATAGTGGACATTCAAGCCATTATAATAATATTTCAGCATAGCTT
>CAZYUV010000213.1:0-6078 GCA_964650625.1 uncultured bacterium | reverse complement strand
GGCCAGGATGGTCGGGTACCCCCCATCCCCCCACCCGATACCTGGCCAGCTTTAACTTTACAGCTTTCTTGTCTTCGTCATGAATTTTTCCTTTTATGAACTGTAGGGCTAGCCCTTGAGTAATTGTGAGGGAGCCTGCGGAAAAAGAATTTTTTCTAGAGTTTCACCCACTACCTGAAAAGCGTAGACCAGTAATGCAATAGCAGTTGCTGGAGCAAGAGATAATATCCATGCAGAAGTTAGGTGAGCCTTGCCTTCCAAGACCAACCAACCCCACGATAGATTATCAGGACCACCTCCGAGACCTAAGAAGCTCAGTGTTGCCTCAGCAAGAATCATTTGACCACATCTGAAAGACCACAACACGCTCAGTTGATTGAGAATATTTGGAATAAGGTGACGAAAATAAATTCTCCAAGAACTCGCTCCGATCGATTGAGCCGCTAAAACAAAATCTTGCTCTTGAATCTGCATTAAATAAGAACGAATTAACCTCCCATTAGCAGCCCAACCGGCTAAACTGAGCGCTAAAATTACCTGCATCGAACTGGGCTCATTGCTGGATGCTGTTATTAGAATTGCAAGTAGCAGAGGTGGAAATACCAGAAATATGTCTAATAAAAGGAGATAAACATGACTCCATACAGGCGATGCAAATAGAACTAACGAACTAATAATAACGGGAAAAATAATGGTTATGGTTGCTACACTTAAACCAATCCAAAGACTATACTCTGCTCCATAAACAAGACGGGAATATAAATCTCGCCCCAAATGATCACAACCTAAAAGATGAATTCTGTCTGGTGCACTAAATGTCATGCTCAATTGCTGCGTAAAAGGATCCATTGAGCTAAATAATTCGGGCTTTATTGCCAATGAAAACGCCGACAAAAGAATCAGCATGGCAATATAAGTCTGGAATTTCTGTAAAACTGTCAGTTTTGAAAAAAAGCGCTTAAGCATTTTTCAACCTTGGGTCAACCTGACGGTATATCAATTCCAAAGTAAAATTAGTCACGCTAACGGCTACGCAAGTAACCAAAACCGTAGCCATAATCACGTTGTAATCACGAGCCTCTATTCCCTGCAAAATATAGGTCCCAATACCCTTGTATGAGAAGATTATTTCGGCAACAACAGCACCAGTAAGAAGAGATGAAAACTCGACTCCGATCACTGTGATAATTGGGATCAAAGCATTAGCAATAGCATGCCTCAAAAGCACCTGAAGTCGAGTCAAACCTTTAGCAAAAGCTACTTGAATGTATTGCTGTTCAAATACCTGCATTAAACCTGTTTGCGTAACTCGTTGCAAAAAGGCAGCTGGCCTCAAGCCAACCGTTAGCCCGGGTAATATCAAAGCTCGCCATCCATCGGTCCCCGTTGGCATGAACCACGAAAGGTATACCGCAAAAAAAAGCATCAGAATTAGACCAAACCAAAAAACAGGAGTTGATATGAGCAAAGAAGTCAACAATCTAAGCAGTAAATCGGGCCATTGCCCACTATATATAGCACCGACAATACCACAACCAAGGCCTAGTAGAACAAATAGTGCCATACCTACAAAAGCGAGTTTGAGAGTATTGCGACAACGTTGCCAAAGTTCTCTTGAAATATCTTCCCCACTTATCAAACTCTTTCCAAAATCAAGCGTAATGAGCCTTTTTACATACACGAAAAGTTTTTGCGACAAATTTTGCCGTAGGTCATATTCTTGGGAGTATTCTAGTAATTCTTCTTGAGATAAACCTCGATCAATTTTGCTGAATACGGGGTTTCCTGGGATAAACGCCATCACTAGGAAAGTAATAAAAAAAACGCCACTCAAAGTGAATAAAAGACGTACTACAGAATGAATTATTTGCTCAGCAGTCACAACATTAGTCTTTGACTTTCAATATGGCTAGAAAAGCCTCCTGAGGCACTTCCACCTGACCGACCATCTTCATTCGCTTTTTACCTTTTTTCTGTTTTTGCAAAAGCTTCTTTTTACGTGTGATGTCGCCCCCATAACACTTAGCTAGAACATTCTTTCGCAATGCTGAGATCGTGACTCGTGCGATAGCGCGCGATCCAATGACTGCCTGTATGGGCACCTCAAACATTTGCCTGGGGATCAAATCCTTAAGTTTTTCAACCAACTCTCGCCCTCTGTAGAAAGCATTTTCCTTTGGTACAATCATTGTGAATGCATCTACAGGATTACCAGAAATCGCGATCTCCATTTTTACAAGCTTGCCCTTACGGTATCCAATAAAGTCATACTCCAGAGATGCATAACCTTGCGTACATGATTTCAGTCGATCAAAAAAATCAATGATCATCTCACTCAGAGGCATCTCATAATTAAGAATTACGCGAGTTTTATCCAAATACTTCATGTCGACATAGGTAGCACGCTTTTTGTCGCACAAATCCATGACATTACCAATGTACTCTTTAGGTAAATACAAACCTAAACTTACATAAGGCTCTTCGATATACTCATATTTATTTGCTTCAGGTAATTTAGACGGGTTGTCTATTTCTAGTAC
Source organism: uncultured bacterium (assembly GCA_964650625.1). GTDB lineage: Bacteria > Muiribacteriota > UBA6191 > UBA6191 > UBA6191 > JAYZAC01. The sequence goes on along the minus strand of CAZYUV010000213.1, from coordinate 3,538 downwards.
TTTACCTGTACTCATTTTTACTCGGTACACCACCGAAGGAGCTGTCGCTACAAGATCCAGATTAAACTCACGCTCTAAACGCTCCTGGATAACATCAGAATGTAAAAGCCCTAAGAAGCCACATCGAAATCCAAAACCCAGAGCTTGTGACGTATCAGGTTCGAAAGAAATTGAACAATCATTGAGTTTTAATTTTTCAAGGGCGACTTTAAGATTCTCATAATCATCCCCTTCCGATGGATATAAACCGCAGAAAACCATTTGCCTAATGGGCTTAAAACCGGGCATAGCCTCTTCCAAGGGATTTTCTGAGTCCATCAGAGTGTCACCGATTAGAACATCCTCAAGTGATTTAATACTTGCGGTTATAAATCCCACCATGCCGGCCTGCAAAGCATCCACAGTCTTTTCATTTGGAGTAAATACCCCTACACCAGTGACCTCATAGACGCTAGCTGCATTAAACATTCTAATTTTACTGCCTTTTTTAATCTCTCCGTCATAGACTCTTACATATACTATTACACCTCGATAACTTTCGAATTTTGCATCAAATACAAGCGCTTTGAGTGGTGCAGATCTATCCGCATTTGGCGGGGGTACTAACTTGTGGATACTCTCGAGTACAGCATCAATATTAATTTGATTTTTTGCGCTTACGGGGATTACCTCTGTCGCATCAATGGCTAAGATTTCTTCAATTTCTTCTGCCACTTCCTCGGGACGTGCAGCAGGTAAATCTATTTTATTAACCACAGGTAAAATTTCCAGATTATTGTCAAGCGCAAGATACATATTGGCTATAGTTTGCGACTCAACGCCCTGAGCAGCATCGACCACAAGGATAGCTCCATCGCATGCTGCAAGTGCTCTGGAAACCTCATAAGTAAAGTCAACATGCCCAGGTGTATCAATAATGTAGTAATGGTAGGTCGTACCATCTTGTGCCTTATAAATACACTGAACGGCCTGAGATTTGATAGTTATCCCGCGCTCGCGTTCAATATCCATGGTGTCCAGCACCTGATTCTGCATCTGTCTATCACTCAAGGTCTCCGTCTTAGAGATAATACAATCAGCCAGAGTGGATTTACCGTGATCAATGTGCGCAATAATCGAAAAAATTCTTATGTACTTGGGGTCAATACTCATACACGCTACTTTCCTAATCGCTCTGCAAGGTAGCAAAAAGCAACTCTTTTGGGAAGTTCAGAGTCTATTATCAAAAGGTTTTTTAGAGAGCAATACTCGCGCCGCAAAAAGTGGGTTACCCAAAATGTAACGAACAAACATTCGACGAGGCTCCAAAATTAACCGATAGAACCATTCCATACCCCAATTACGCATCCAAACGGGTGCTCGTGAAATTTCTTGCGAAAGATAATCAAACACTGCACCACCGCTAAGATAAATCGAAAAAGGCAGCTTTCTCTGATTCCTACAAATCCACAATTCCTGCATGGGCATGCCCATACCCACAAGCAGTATATCTGCCCTGATGTTCTGTAATTTAGTCAATTGCTCAGTTTCTGGTAAGTAACCATCGACGACCCCAGTCAATCTTAAATCTGGATATTGTTGCCTGACTTTCTGTACCGCCTTCTCCAAAATATCAGGATTTGCTCCTAAAAAAGCAATCGAATAACCCTTTTCCGAGAGCCAGGGGAAAAATATCTCGACCCAGTCTGCATAGGTTATTCTGTAGGGCACCCTATCACCGTAGTAGTGCATTGCTTGACGCACACCCTCCCCATCACAAAATACATAATCAGCCTCTCGCATAGAATTAAAAAAAGTTCGGTTCTTGAAGCATAGATTGATAGCATGAATATTCACATTAAATATTTTGACTGATCCTCTATTTTCAATCACCTTTCTAATAGTTTCATGAAGCTGTTCGTAGGTGAATGGACTCACTTCAATACCCATGAAAAAAACTTTATGTTCATTATTGTGTTCCAAACTGGCTCAACCCCCTGTGAAATGATAACATCCCGGCTCACATAAGTTCTTGGAGAATGTTATGCGCCGTGAATCGCTTGTAAATATTGTATTTTGTGTAGTTTTTTTATTTCTAGCCATCAGTATTTTTGGATACTTAAAAAGCACCAAAGCAAAATTAAAGAAGGAATCAGAAGAAATACAAACCTCAGTTCTCAGAACATTTTTAGCTGAGAAGGGAGATTTTGCTGCTCAATTTAGAACTTTTGGCACGGTTCAAGCCATGCATAAGCTCAATATTAAATCCGAAGTATCCGGTCGCATCTCGAAGATACATCCAGCCTTCTTCGTAGGTGGAGAAATATTAAGCAATGAAACTATCCTCAGCATTGATAAGACTGATCTGCGGTTATCGATGCAACAAGCAGAAGCTAATTTTGAACTCAGCACAGCACGCTACAAAACTTTGCAGCAAGAATCTAAAAATATTCAGGCTAGCCTAAAACTTCAACAAGAAAGTTATAAACTTAGTCAGAATGAACTTAAGCGACAACAACAAATGTACGCTGAAAAAACAATCTCGCGTCAAACACTTGAAAATTCTCAAAAGCTAAAACAAGCTCAGCAGCTGGCAGTATTGAATCTCGAAAATCAGTTTAAGCTCATCCCTAGCCGTCTATTACAGGCCGAGTCCACCATTAAACTGCATCGAGCCCAGTTGACTGAAGCTAAAAATCGTCTTAAAAAAGCAGAAATACGAGCTCCATTTCGCGGCCGTGTATCCAGCAAAAATATATCTATAGGGGAGTACTTAAACATCGGAAGCAAAGTTGGTGAAATGATCGATCTCGATGCTCTAGAGATTCACACTCCAATCCCAAGTTCTGAGATACCTTGGCTGACTAACGAAGTAAGTGATTCAAACTACTCTTCTTCGAGCTCAGCTGGTATTACAGGTAAGGCTGTTAAGTTAGAGTTTTTAGCTCCTGTTGCACACAACAGCTTTGGTACCGTCAAACGCCTGGGTGCATCATTAGATAATGCCACACGATCTCTTATGGCTTATATACAATTTAACAAAAGACGACTATTGAGTGATTCTCAAAAACAAACAGATTTGCGGCAGATATTACCTGGATCATTCTGTAGAGTGAACTTTGAAGGCAAAATTCTCAGAGATGTTTTAAAAGTTCCTCGAAGCAGTTTGAAATTATCTAAAATCCAAGTAGTACGGAATAGCAAATTACATTTTATTCCTGTGGATATTGTTCGCGATGAAGGCGAACAAGTTTATATTCGTGCGGATGTAGCATCTAACGAGCAAATCGTAGCTTATTTTAGCGAGCGCAATTCTCCCAAAGAAACTGTTCAAACCAAATTGATAAAGAATATCTAATGTTAAGCATTAAAAGATTCATTCAAAACCCTGTCGCCACAAACCTTTTGATGACAATTATTCTCCTCTGGGGAACCATAGCGTGGTTTCAAATTCCAAGAGAAACTTTTCCTGAATTTGAATTCGACATGATCAGAATTTATGTGGTTTATCCAGGCTCAACTCCAGATGAAATTGAAGAAAGTATTGTCACGCCCATCG
>CAZYUV010000212.1:0-6133 GCA_964650625.1 uncultured bacterium | reverse complement strand
ATTAAATTTTGAGCAAGGTATTGTACACGCCAAAGCTTCAATTAAAGGTGAGATTCTGACACCATATATTCCGGCTGAATTTCCCGAGGTTCTGAGGCAAAGTTTAGAGACTATACAATGGGTTAATATTGATGTGAAAATGAGCGCATTATTTGACCAAAGTCTTAGTATTCTAGCAGTAGAGAAGTTGCGCTTGGGAGATTTTAATGCAAGTCAATTTGTTGTTCAGAAATTAAATGAATTGCTGGCACAATATCAGCAACGCCTAAATAATGAGCTTATTGGGAGACTTAGGGCAACTCGCTTGAAACCACAAAAGATTAATTTCGAAAAAGATCGAGTTAATTTTGAAGGTTTATATAACCCCAGTCAGTAAGGAAGTAGATGCATAAAATCCCTGAACAGAGATTCAAAGGAAATTCTCGCCGGGGAATGGCTATTGTGATTTCACTGGTGATTCTTGGAATCATTTTAGTATTTGCTTACATTTACAATTTTACATCCCGTCAGGGAAAGTTGGCTTCCCGTAGAATGTTTTGGGGCGAGACAAGCTATTTCATTGTAGATTCTATGGTAGAAGAGGTGTTTTACAGATTAAAAACCAGGCCCGAACTTTTTAAAAATAAGCTTTTGGAGGGTGAGGGAAAAGAACATGTAAAACTAAAGCCAGGTCAGTTAGGTCTAAAGAGTCGTGACTTGGACGTTGCCTATGGGATGGGACTCACCCTAGACCAAGTGAAGATTCTGGCAAAAGTAATTCCCATTGAAGCAGACTTACAATTCGATGAATCGGATTCGTTAGGAGTTCTCGAAGTCGTCGTTACTGCAAAGATTAAAAGTAAGCTAGGTAGGGGGATTACTAGACAGGTAACCGCTCGTCGAGATTTCCGTCATGTAACCCTGTTCGGTGATAAGTTAAGACAAGATTATGCTCTTTTTCTCAAGCAAAAATCTTCTCCCAGAGGTCCCAATGATTATAATTATGGATTAACTGTTAAAACAAATCCTGGGGCTTCTAGTCTGGCTGGAAAAATATATCTGGGTGGACAGGATGACATCTCTAATCTCCATATATTAAACAGTTCGAATTATTCGGAAGCAGATCTAAGGTATCTGCAGGAGGCTCGTATAGATTCAAATACCCCTCTGGATTTTACTGATCCTAGTGATTTTCAAGAGGGCGAGAAGTCTACTTTTTTTCTAGATGTCCTAGTTCGTGACAGCGCTCTAGATAGGGCATTCAGAAAAGTTCCAGGCAATCCCAGTATATCTAGAGAAAATGCACTGAAGTGGGTTGAGCATTTTTTCCATACAGGAGCAGGGGAGGCAGCCATACGTTTTGAAATTGCAGCCGATCAAGGTCCAGATCGTAATGCTCTACCATTGAGAATAGAGTCACCGCTAGGCCAGGGACTTCGTGTGGAAGGAAGTGTTTTTCGTGAGTATAAATATTCAGTAAATACCGAATATCAAACGGAAAACGATGATGTTGATCATAACAAACCAGAGCTAATTATATCGCATAAAGTACCGCAAGCTGCACTTTACGAAAATGACCCTTTTAGTAAAAATACTTGGTCACTCTTTTCTAATAACGAGGCAATTAGTGACAAGGAATTGACCCGCACATCATTCTTACCTTACAACGCAGGTAAAGATTTTGCTCAAGTGTATCCCTATAGAAAAGGTAAGGCTTGGGATATTGCGAAAAACAATATCGTAATACCTATGGCAGATGGTAGCCAAATCCTTAATATAGACGGAATCGTGGCGATTTTAGCTGATGAGGTGATTTTTGATCGAAAAACAATCATTCGTGGGCAGGGCGTCTTATTGGTTATGGGTAAGATTCGGATTTTAGATAGTATTATTGCAGATAATCCTGACGAGGATAGACTTGTTTTGGTATCACGCGCATATCAAGGTCATATTGTGATTGAGACGCATAAAAGAATTGATGCTTATTTAATGTGTCATTCGTTGCCTGGAAAGGGCTTTAGGGGCACGATATCTAAGACACTTTCAACTATTGAAATTTTTGGTGGTGTGAGTGCTGACAGACTGGATTTCTTTAAGCTTAAACAGGGTAGTACGCTTACTTACAATTCGAAGTTCATGGATGGTCAACCCAAGCTTGTTTTAGGCAAGCCAATTCATTATTACAAGATCTACAATAACGAGAAAATTGAGCCTACATCATAATTCAATAAATCGTGATATCATTTCACGGCTTCAGGCGCGGGGAGACAGGCTCTATGCTTAGAATTATTTTATTTATTAGTTTATTAACAGTGTGTACACAGGCTAAATCGTACCGTCTTGAGTATGGTTTTGATAAGGGACAGAAGACCAAGTATGAATTTAAAGGTCGTCATCAGGCTCGTCTAGTAGGCATAGAAGATATTCGAAGTGTAGATGAACGCATGGAGGGCTACTTTGAAGATGAGATTTTGGGTATTAATTCTGATCTTCAGGCCAGAGTTATGCGACACCTAGTTGTGAATAGACGCTGGCATAATGGTTCGGAGGTGGAAATTGATGATTTCACGTCCCAGGGAATCAAGTACGAATATATGCTCGATCCTGCTATGGGTAAGGTACAAGTTATAAACTCTGAAACTTTTAACCCTGAAGATCTTATGGAAATGGTAGTTAGCTTTCCTGATGACGCAGTTAAAGTGGGCGATAGTTGGAGCAAGACATATCACTATAATTTGAGCACTGGTGATAAAAAAGGCCACAAAGTAAAAGGTCGTTATCGACTAAAATCCGTAAGGGGAAATATTGCTCTAATCGAAGGAAAATTTAGGTCTAAACTACCGCGTGACAAGCGCACAGAGCATGCTGGTAAACTTCAGTTTGATGTCGCTTTTTACTTCAATATGCGAAAAGGTTTGATCGAAAGATGTAGCTTTAAGAAGCTACTGCGATATGACAGTCGAAGTAAAGTAGCTCGAGAATTTTTCAGACAGGCTAAACAAGCGGGAGAGCAGGTCAGATTAGGTTATACTTTGAAAATCTCGCAGTCTTTTGAGCGAGTAAAAGATGAGTTCTGATTTATACCTTGCTAGGCCTCAAAAGGGTTTTAGTGTTTTGGAAGCACTAATAGCAGCGATCATTGTGGCAGTAGGTGTAGTTCCAGTATTTGATATGATTTCCCAGGCCAATAGGTCAATGTCCTCCATAGAAGAGGAAACGATTGCTTTCGGTTTAGCTACCGAATCCGCTGAATGGCTGAGAGCTCAACCATTTAATGCCCTCAAGTATCCTGAAATCTATGTACAGTTTTTTCCTAAAGATTGTCTAACAGAGGTGGTAAACGCTGGTTATCATGAATGTGTCGAGGCTCCGGTACAAACTTTCGAGCCTGCAAAGAGTAAGTCTGAAAAAATATCCTATGTACCGGCTAAACAGTTTTCAATTTATACTCGTACAAGTCGAATTTATAAGCCACAAGATGATGCAATAAAAGTAGAGGTGACGGTTAATTGGAACACACGCCTGGATCCCTCTAAATCGCGAGAGAAAAGTGAGGTTAAACTTCAATTTATGAGTTTTCCGATTCTTTAGATTAATAGGCCTATTAATCTAGCCCGGCACGGCAACAGGCGTATTTACCAGACTTGCTTTTTCTAATCAGAAGAACGTGTTCATCGAGCCCGGTAATAATGATTTCATCATTACTACCATCTGTTAACTTAATACGAGCTTTATTTAATTCGTAGGTCTCAGTAGGTGTTTGCCCTGTAGGCATTTGTTCAAAGCTAACGTCGTCAGCAATATCACCACCACCATCATCATTTAGCTGGATTCTAAATAGATTACCGTTTTTGGCAAGTGCGTATAGATATTTAGTTTCACCACTCGCTGTGGTTGATGTCATATGAATAATTTCTTCATTCGTCAGATTTACTCCCTCATATAAGTCCGAAAGGTTTTTGCTCAGCGTCCAGCTTGCATCTATATCGTCAGCTGAGGCTTTGAATCGATGTATATCTCCTGATCCATCTGAAGCGAAACATACTTTGTCACTGGAGCAGTAAAGAAATCTAGCAGCATCTGCATCTGTTACTTCAATAGTAGCGCCTTTACTATAACTTGCATCAGTGGCTTTGTAGTGACTTAAATAAGTGCCGGCACGATCATTGTCATAATAGTAACTAATGAAGGTATAGGGCTTTGTATCATTATCAAAATACTTACGATCTTCAAATTGTTTAATAGTAAAGTCTTCAAAATTACCATGCCAAGTGCTGTTACTAACTGCATTATTGGCCTCTTCACCGCCTAAAACCCATATTTCAGAACTACGACCGGCGTCAAATACCAGAGCTGCAAAATTCTTGCGGGCAGCAAAGGCTTGATCACCATGATTGGTCCAGTTGCTACCATCAGAACTGCTCCAGATGTCTTTCTTTAGCGAATTGTTATCTGTTTCGCCTGCAATTACATAAATTTTGTCATCATAAGAAACCGCGGCAAAGCCGTGTCGCGCAGCCCAATGACCCGACGCATTTATTTGGGTGAAAGTATGGCCATCTTCTGATTTCCAGATTTCATTATTCACCGAATTACTGTTTTTGCCTCCCATTACGTAAACTTTTCCATTATTAACAACTGCTTGATGGTTGGCTCTAGCACTCCAATGCGAATTATTTAAAGTTTCAGCAGACCAAGTAATACCATTCGAAGAAGACCAAACATCATTTAAGTAGCCTTGCTCATCTTTGCCACCATATATCCAAATCTTGTTGGTGCCGTCATCAAACACAATGGCTGTATGATTCTCTCTTGGGGTCCAGGGTGCATTGCCCTCCTGCCTCCAGGTTTGCCCGTCTTGTGAAGACCAAATATCATTTTTAAGGACACCATCGAAGCCACCAAATACCCAAATCCGGTTATTAAATACCACCGAAGCATAGTCTGAACGTGGAGTGAACATTCCATAAGTTAGGGCGTTTGGGGGTTTAAAGTCGTTGGACCAGAGACGTTTTCCAATTGTTAAGCGCGCTTCCTCCATATATCCATTCCAGTAAGATGTTTGCGAGTTGCTCGATTCATCCACATATTGGGCTTTACCAATTGTGATCTTGTTGGTTAGTTCATCAACGAATTCGACTTCAGCGGTCTCAGTACCAACGGATTCTCCATCAAAAAACAATTCATATTCATCGTTGTTTGGTCCGGTGATTGGTTTTTTGGTTAAAGCAATGTGATACCAATTATTTGCCTCTGTGCTCGGATCAAGATCCCATGACAAATTGATTTGCGAAGAGCCGTCTCCACCTTTCGAGTATAATTTAATTTTCCCATCATCATCCCATATCAAAGCCCAGTAGGTATCGTTATCTTTATACCGACTAATTATAGCTTGTTCATTACTTAGGTTATCGGGGCGTAACCAAACATCGAATGTCCAGTTGTTATCATCAAGTTTATCCCAATCATTAGAATCTGCGTACTCAATGTAATCATTGGTTTGATCTGTTGTTTCGAACTTGACTGAACTATTACCGAATTTCTGCTGGTTCGTTGAATGCTCTGGGTCGCCCACCGAAGTACCGATGTGACTTTTGCCAGATCCGTTATACCAGATTTCGTCTTTATTAAGATTGTCTGAGCGTAGATGAATAGTAACGTGTTCTTCACTAGCTGTATCGTCGAAAACCTGCCAATTTTCAGCGCTAGAATCTGAATACCACACGCCTGTAATTCGATCACCACCACCAGTATTGCCAGGCAATACAAATATTTTATTATCGTGAACTAAGGCTTCATGCATACGTCTAGCAGGCCATTCAGTTAAGGGTTTCTTGCAGACTCGCCCATTAGCATTGGTTTTGTTACGATCAGTGATTGAGCCATTACTGGAAAGTCTAAATCTTTTGTTTGTATTATTTGGATTTTCTGTGGGGGTATAATCTTTGCGCGAGCCGTCTTTTATTTCCCAATGGGAGTTATCATTTGGTTCGTAATAGAGCCAAGAATACTGATTAAAAGTGGTCATTAGACTATAAATATGACTGAGTTCTGCGATTGAATGGGCTGCAGCTAATGTGGAATCATCTTCACAAGCAATTGAGTCCTCAAAGTTTTTAGTATCAGAGAAATACTTGTATTGATAATTTTGCCA
>CAZYUV010000211.1:0-6162 GCA_964650625.1 uncultured bacterium | reverse complement strand
AAAACATAAGAACTAATCGTAATTGATCCTGGTCAAGACTCTCGAATAGGCGGGCTAAACCCAAAACCTTCGTAGATAGCACCTGCTGAAACTGATCTAGAGTTTTATCTGCGATAAACTTATCGCGCAAAACCCCAGCTCCGTGAATGAGGCCTCTAATAGGGCCCAAATCTTGAGTCACCTGTTTAAAGACAGCTTTTAAAGCCTCTACATCTTGAACATCTACGCTGTAATACCTAGCCTTGCACCCATTATCTCTAAGAGCACTAAGTTGTTCCTGAATTTCATCAATCGCGGCTTTCTTATTGGCTAACCTTTCCACGTCACGAGGCGTAACTTTGATGCCTTTGGATCTCATGGCAGTAAATATCTGCGTTTTAAGCTCGTTCTGATTTAGACCGGGTGCAAGATTAAAATCCTTTAGTTCTGGTACTTCCAGTGGACTGCGTCCCAAAAGAACAAATCTCAAAGGCAATTTAGAACCTAAATCTCTTACCATTGTGGCGGTTATCCCCCGAGCTCCACCGGTCACCACAACTACATCATTTGGTTTAAGTTCTAAATCCGTAGAAGAATCTTCTTCCAAGGGTTGATTAGGATGTTCCAATACAGGAACTTGTGTCCACCGCTCATCCTCCTTGTATCCAACCTCTTCAAATCCATGGTCTTGACGTAGTTCGAGAAGTAGATGTCCAGCTCGATCTTCAGCTGAAACCTCATCATTGTATGGTTCAAAATCTAAAATTCGACACTTAATCTCTGGGTGCTCTTTCGCAAAGCATCGCAGAAAACCGCCCAGACCTGCCTGCGCTTCCCATACTTTCTCATGCCTCTCTAAGCCAAAATGGCCTCCACGAGCAGTTACTTGAAAATATTTCTTATCAGATAATTTCGATTTGATCAAACCTTGAGCGACTCGAAACGCTGAATAAATATGAGTATTAAGTAACTCGGCTAATTTATCACTGGATTGAGATAAAAGGCCATCAGTGATGCCGGAGCCAGCCAAATGAATCACAGTTTGATACTCAAACTGATCAAGTAAGCTATCCAATTGCTCAATAGTACTAAACCTAGTTATATCTTCTTCCAAAATTGGAGCTGAATGACCCTCTTCCAGAATCAATAACTTAGCTTGCAAGCCTTCGGCCTTCAAGCTTCGCTGGATATACAAACCAGCTTCCGAATTGTCATCAATAATTAGATAAGGACCAGAAGGTAGATGCTTTAGATCATCTTCTCGGACGGGAGATAAGCGACGCAATTGAGCAACAAAACGACCTATCTTATTCTGACGAAGCTGTATGTACTTCGCTCCATTTATCGTTTGAGCTGATTGTGGCTGACTTAAACCAACTGTCTTTTTTTTTTCTCACCTATGGCAATGACATCATCCAATGCGCCACCTAGATGCCTTGCGAGATCTTCGATCGTTTTAAGAACTCCCATTTCACCAGGTCCGACGGTCGGTGCCTGAGGAAATCTCTCTTGAATAGCTCCCAGTATTTCAACCCGTCGAATACTATCCACAGCAAGATCACTTTCCAAATCCATATCGGGGGTCAACATTTCCAGAGGAAAGCCCGTCTTATCACTAATAACATCCAGTAAACCATTCAAAATATCACCAGCTAAACCTGAATTAGAAGAATCAATGGCTATTGCCGTCGGAACTGTAGATTCATCAACTTTTGCGCCATCATCCAGATAATTCACAATATCTTCAATACTTTGTAGGACTCCTAATTGCTCAGGTCCAACGGTCGGTGCTTGAGGAAACTGCTCTTGAACTGCGCCTAAAATTTCTACCCTGCGAATTGAGTCTACCGCAAGGTCTTCTTCCAGTTTCATATCAGGAGTAATCATCTCCAATGGAAAACCTGTCTTGTCAGAGATGGTTTGCATTAGAAAGTCAGCAATACCACTACTAGATGTTTGGGAAGTCGAAGCTGTATTAGAAGTTGCTGCAGGAAACGTATCATTTACCGCAGTTGAAACTTCCTTACTTGCACCGTCAGCACCTGTAGATAAAAAATCAGCGATATCACCAACAGACTTTAATACACCCAACTGGCTAGGCCCAATAGTTGGCGCATTAGGAAACTGTTCTTGAACAGCTCCCAGAATTTCAACTCTTCTAATGCTGTCTACGGCAAGATCTTCTTCAAGATCCATTCCGGATTCAATCATCTCTTGAGGGAAGCCTGTTTTCTCAGCGATAGTTGAAATTAAATAAGTCTGAATCTCATTCGAGTTGGATGCGCTTGAAGTCTGTGTAATCTCACTGGTCGCATCAGATTTGGTGGCTTCGGTCTTTATTTTAGGTAAAGTAAAGGGACTAGACGAAGCTTCAGGCTGCTCTTGGTCTGTTTCAAACATTGCCGAAAGAAGACTTCCATTCTTTTCCGAATGACTAGCTACTTTATGCTCTGGACTTTGCCACCCACTAGAGCTTTTAAGCTGTGGTTTGATAGACACTTGATCAGCCGTCGGCTGCACATGAGTTTGAGTCTGACTTGTTTTATTAAAGACTCCAGTAGGACTTTGAACTGCTGGACTACTTAAGGATGTCTCAACCGATTCATGAACATTTTCAGTATACTCAATAGGGCTATACTCGATTTCTGGCTCTGCAGAAATAATAGCCTGATTATCATCGAAAACCATACGCTCGAACAGTCGATTCGCATCGCTTTGCATCTGCAGAAACTGTTCGTGAACTTCCAGCATCTTGAAACGATAATCATTGTATTCTTCAATAATGCCTTTGGTCTGCTTGATGGTTTTCTTACTCATAATCTTTCCTTCCGAGCGCCTCACTGGAGCTCGGTAAACGGGAGCGCTTGACTTTCCCTTCACTACTTTTTCGTTACCAAAAGGCTTGGGAACACCTCTGGCTGCACTCGCAGGAGGCTGTGATGGTACCTGCACTTTTGCTTTTTGTAAATCACTTTGCATGTTCTTAAGTTTGTTTTCTAATTCGCTTTTCTGTTGATTTACAGTATTTAATTCACTCTGCAACTTAGAAATCTCCATCGTATGCTGTGAGTCTGCCTTTTGAATGCGAGCCTTCAAATCATCTTTAGCTACCTTTTGACTTACTTTCAACTTCTCTGAGATGATCATATCAAGCTGAATATTTCCAGGTTGAGTAGGAACTTCACGCATTTCTGGTCTTAAAAAATTAGCCCCATTGAGCTGGACAGTTACGGGACTCTTCTTTCGCTTCTCAGGGAACTCTGTTACCGTTTCGCCCAGTGATTCTGAGTCCAGTTGCACCTTTCCCATAGCTGTCAAATGAGCCAAACAAGTTGTCAGAGGTAGGAAACGCTTGCGTAAGTCAATCTCTTGTTCACTACTCTTGGATTCTCCCGCATCTATACTTAAAACTACGTGAGGTTCATTTTCAAGAATCTGACTTACTAGTCGACCCAATACACCGGAAGGGCCAGCTTCCACAAATATCCGACAACCATCATCTACCATCTTACGAATCATTTTTTCAAATTGAACACTTTCACGAAGTTGCCTTGCTAGAAGAGTGGTCTTATCTTTCCGAGTTTTAGGGAATACATCAGCAATGGTGTTCGAATAAACAGGAATAACTCCCTCACCAAATTTAATATTTTTAAGATCATTACCAAACGTCTTACTGGCCTGTTCCATCAAACTGGAATGAAATGCTGCTCCCACTGGAAGTTTAATAGCCCTTAGATTCGAACTTTGTAGGCGAGACTCGGCCGCCTCGATAGCTTCAGCATGGCCAGATAAAACAACCTGGTCCGGAGCATTGTAATTTGCCACTTCAACTAAATATTTTGATTTATCCAAAGAAGCTAATGCTTCAAGGACTTCATCCTTTGGGGCTAGAACCGCCAGCATAGCACCACCCTGCTTAGCGTTGCATTCTCGCATTAACTCACCTCTGCGATGGGTAAGCTTCATGTATGAATCGAAATCCACAACATCTGCTGCATACAAAGCACTAAGTTCCCCATAACTATGTCCGGCTACAGCATCTACCTGTAGACCCATGTTTTTAAGGACTTCAAAAGCGGCCAAGTTTGCAAATGATAAGCTAGCCTGAGTATTGTCGGTTCTTGTTAGATATCCTCTCTGGTCTTCCAGAGTTTTTTTATCAAAAGCTGACATCGGATATATAATATCGTTAAGAGATTCAAAGGACTGAGAGTTTCTCCAGAGATTGACTCGTTGTAAAAATTCCTGAGCTTCAGATCGATGCGCAACTAACTCCCTCATCATGCCTGGATATTGAGAGCCCTGGCCTGGAAATAAAACAGCTACCTTAGCATCCCGAAATTCTTCACCTGGCAAAAAGAAAATTCCGCTGCGTGTACTTAGGGTTCGATCCGGATGATTTTCTAAATGCGAAGATAATTCCAATAGCTTAGCCTCCAAGTCGGCAAGGTCGCTTACGACTAGACTAGCTTTATGTGGAAGCTCATGATTGTACTTATAACGAAGATATGCACATAACTCACGCACACTACGAACTACTGGTATACGATCCTGTAAGTCTTTGATTTGCTTAATCAAACCGTCTACGTCCTTGTCCGCAATTGGTAAAAAATCAACACCGGTGTTTAGTAACGAAGTAAATTTCTCATCGTTATGCTGTTCTAGTAGTACGTGGAAATTTGTACCTCCAAAACCAAAAGCACTAGTCCCAGCACGCCGTTTGTGATCTTCGGAATTATGGGTCCAAGGACGTAATTCTGAATTCACATAAAAAGGTGATGTTTCGATCTCCATTGCTGGATTGGGAGTTTTAACGTTAATTGTTGGCGGAAGGACATGATGATAAATTGATAAGGCCGCTTTCATAACACCCGCAATACCAGCACTAGCCTTAGAATGGCCAATTTGTGATTTTACGGATCCGATCGCACACCATTTATCCTGCTCAGACTCGTCACCATATACGAATTTCAACCCATTAAATTCCTTCATATCTCCCACGGGAGTTCCGGTACCGTGAGCCTCAAGAAGCTCAATATCTCTAGGCGTTACACCGCCCAGTTCATAAGCTTGTTTAACAGCCTTGGCCTGACCTTCGCTAACTGGTTGATAGATACTCTTTCCACGGCCATCCGAGGATGATCCAATTGAGCGCATCACTGCATAAATCTTATCCCCATCTCTCAAAGCATCCTTATAACGTTTGAGAACCATTAAACCGATACCTTCCGCTATTAAAATTCCGTCGCTAGAAGCGTCAAAAGGCCTGCTTTTACCTTCCTTGGAAAAAGCAGGTGTTTTGGAGAAACACATATACATAAATATATTATTCTCGGTATCTACACCGCCGGTTATTGCCATGTCGCATGTTCCAGTTAAGAGAGCGTCAGCAGCCATCTTTACAGCACCTAAAGCGGAAGCACATGCGGCATCAATTACACAATTCGTACCGCCTAGGTTCAAATGAGATGCGATCCTGCCAGATACAACATTACCCAATACTCCAGGAAAAGAGTTTTCTTGCCAAATCGGATAACTATCTCTGTACTGTTGAGTAATCGAATCACGCATTTCTGATGGAATACCGTGTTGTTCTAGGACTTTATCAATGACTGGGTAGCTGAGGCGCTTATTCAGTGGAGTGGTAAGTTCTGTTATTGATGTGGTGCCAACTATCGCCGCGCAACGGTCGCGATCAAATTCTCGACCACCCTCATCACTAAGGTATCCAGCATCTTTGAGTGCCTCTCGAGCGACCTTCATTCCAAGTAGTTGAGCAGTATCAATTACATCAAGGTCTTTGGGACCAATTCCATATTGCATAGGGTCAAATTCAACAAATGGCAAAAAACCACCACGCTTGCAATAAGTTTTGTCTGGGTCTTTCAAATCTTCAGAAAAGTAATCTTTAGGATCCCAGTGAGTCTCGGGTATATCGCTGATACAGTCCTTCTTGGAAACAATATTGGTCCAAAATTCATTTAAATTACGAGCCTTCGGAAAAAGGCAGGACATACCCACGATTGCGATTTCTCGATCTTTTATGACGGGGATAGATTTTTGACTCATAACCAACACTCCATACCTTCACCAGGCTTAACTGATTCTAATTCGGGTGCAATTGCTACACCGGCCTGCTTTAATGTCTGTAATCGCACCAAGATAGCCGCTCCAGATAATAGT
>CAZYUV010000210.1:0-6216 GCA_964650625.1 uncultured bacterium | reverse complement strand
TATGCTTTATGAGACTCGTAAAAGTACTGGTGATCTTCCTATTATAGGAGTTAATACCTATCTTTCGGAAAACCAGAAAATGGAAGAATTTATTCCGGTTACTCGAGCAAGTTATGCTGAAAAAGATGATCAGATCGATCGCTTGAAAAATTTTCAGGAGAAATATTCAAAAAAGGCTGATGAAGCTCTTGAGAGATTGCGATGGGCTTCCCTCAGTGGTGAGAATATTTTTGCTGAGCTGATGGAAGCGGTAAAATACTGCAGTCTAGGTCAGATTTCTTGCGTTCTATATGATGTGGGTG
Organism: uncultured bacterium; assembly: GCA_964650625.1. Taxonomy (GTDB): domain Bacteria; phylum Muiribacteriota; class UBA6191; order UBA6191; family UBA6191; genus JAYZAC01. The sequence goes on along the minus strand of CAZYUV010000210.1, from coordinate 5,914 downwards.
GGCAATACCGTCGCAGTATGTAGAGAATATGCTCTATGCTGCTTTCTTCACGTTTACATTCCCAGTAGAGCGAATGCGATAGCGTTAAACAGTGACAAAATGAATATTGTGTAAAAGGTGTGACCTATAGTTTTAATTTCAAAACCTTCCACCATCTTGTCTGCTACGAAAAGAGCTATAGTTTGAAACACGAAAGTTGATATAAATGCTGCTAATATCTCTGAAAAGGCTCCCACGAGGGGTATCCACCCAACGGCCATAAATACGAATACGCTTGTAGCAGCGGTAGCGATGCTCACGGGAAGAGCAAAGATGGATAGCAAGGTGCTGACCTGCAAACAAGAGAATAGATTACGGTATTTTACGAATGGAAGAGCAGCTAAACAAATAGTAGTAAAAAGTATACTGATGAATAATTTTGTTAGCCACAACATAGCGATCTCCCCAACTTTCTAAATAAATTTTAACACATAAACATTGAGTTTATGAGCATATAGTATCAATTCAGACTGTATTTCAAACCTTACAGGTATTGCGTGGGAGTAAGTCCAAGGCTATGCAGAGTAGCTATACTGAGAGAACTGAGAGTAAAAACTGTAAGAATTGTCATTCCGAAAGTTTCTATTTCAAAGTCCTCTATACATTGATCAGCCAAACGTAATGATAATACCGGGTATAATAGCCCAATCAATAATGTAGCAGCAGTACCTTGAAAAATTCCCATAGAAGTTCCGAGATGTAGGAATAATGAGTTTATAATAGTTTCGTACGGTAAGCATAAAAGCCAGAATAAGAAACTAACTTTAAGACACGCACTCAGGGTAGCGTATCTTACAAATGGTATGACTCTAAGACAAATAGTACTTACTATTATAGCTATAAAAAAACCTGTTACTGTGATCATACCATCTCCTAATTTTAGATTCTTAACTAGAACTTAAGGGTCTTATTGGTATTTTGTGGTAGTAAAGGTCGCCGAGTTCAGAATGTTTTTAATGTTTTTGTAACTAGGATTTTTTTAAGCGTATCAGCCATTCGTTGCCTAGTTTTTGTCGAGATTCCTGCTTATAATATGTGCAGCTACGTCCTTGAGATTCATCATAGAAAGGTGAGCAAATATCTAAAAAAGCGCAATCTTCCACAGCTGACATAGTGTGAATATTATTCTTCTCTGGAAAGATCATCGAAGGTTGTGAAGAACCGTCCATTATGGTATCGACTGACTGGCGTGCCAGCCCAGAGAATGGGTATTCGCGTGCCCAATCCCAAGCTTGTATATGCATTTTACCCCAGATTACTTTCAACAAGACATGCATTTTAGGGTGATCATGAATTGGAATTTTGCTACCTTTTGGTATTAATAGAAGTTTGATATGTACAGGGTCACTACTCAGAAGATCTTCGTAATCCCAAGAGCCTGCACGATCCATATTTTCGCAGCGTTCTACTAGACCCAAGGTTTGAGCATTACTCTTGGATAAATGTTCAATCAGCCCATAAAAGGCACCCGCGGGCACGGGCTCATTTCGGAATACAGAGATTGTGTGCTGTCGTAGTTTTTCTAATCCTGATTGCATGGCGTGCAGTGTATCACAAGACCCTTAACTTAAAAGTAAATCTGTCGACGGGTTCGAGATTACTGTTTACTGCTGTTTCGGATACTGGCTAATTTTACAGTTTAATACCACAAAAATAATACCGAGGAAATGCCATATGGAGCCGCCCATTAAGGCATATAAAAGAGCAGCAATGGCAGCGGAATCCATTATTATCAATGTCATGCTTGTATACCGTATCATTAGACGCAGCTTTTGATTTGAATTAAGTTTTAGTTGAGATAGCTGTCGCCTGCACTGTCGAGCAACATAAAAGCCTGCTGATAGGGCAAACAGTGCGAAACACCATAATCCAGGGACAAGGTGATCACTTTCGGGTAATGCCTTAGGACCTAACATACCTTGCCATTGAGTGACACCACCATTTTGTTCAGCAAGTACTAGAACTACAAGAGTATAAATAACCGGAGTAAGACTCTGAATGACCCAAATAATCTTAGAAGTTCTTAATGAGCTATTCGATGAAGCTTGAGAAGTTTCAGACATGGCTTGGATGGTACCTTTCATAAAGATTTCTGACAAGAGTGAAACGGAACCTTATTGAAATACATATGTCTTAAAATTAATGCTGAGTTTTTTTGAAAATTTGAAGCGCAATTTTTATATTGCTTTCAACGAATCGAATTGGAGCATTTTTATGTTTTTAAAAATTGGTTGGGTCCTCACTTCATTAATCTTAATTTATAGTGCTTCTGCTAAAAACTCTACAGATACTGATAAATCGTACACTGAAATAAAAAAGATTCAGCATCTTTGGCAGAAGATCTATCAGGCGGAAGAAAATAAATTACCTAAAACTGCATTAAAATTTGTAAGTGAAATTTTAGAACGAACAAAAAATGAAGGTAAATTCCGTGGTCACTACCTTAAGGCACTATGTTGGGAGGCTCTCAATCAGGCTCATATTAAGGGTAAAAAACCCGTTGATAAACTGAATATTCTACGTAAAAAAATAGATAAATTATCACAAAATCAAATAGCTATGGGACGAGCTATTGTTGCGATATGGTATTGGCATTATTACCAACAAAACACCTGGAAATTTTCAAAACGAAGTAAGACCAGTGACCTTGAAAATGAGGATATTACTACTTGGGATTCTGCAAAATTGTTTCGTAAAGTGGCTGATCTATTTTCTGATGCAGTTAAAGACAAAAAATATCTGCAGACTTTGATGACTGAAGATTATGTTCCTGTTATCAAAAAGGGAAGTCTTGATTGGACTTATTGTGAGTCCTTATACGAATTTATTTTGCGTCAGAAAATATCGTTTCACCAGCATGGGGTAAATGCTTTAGCAAAACCTTCAGATGCTTTTGAAGTAGACACTCACAGTCCAGCTTTTGGGACTCTCGATGAATTTTTAGAATTCAAACCCAAAACCACTGATAATAAATCTCAATTATTTCAGTTAATTGAGTCTTATAAACAATTATTAAATTATTTGAAAAATCGCAAGAAATTAAATGTTCTGGTGGCTACGGAGGTTGAAAGACTTAAATCAATGAATCAACATGGCGTAGGCTCAAACAAGGCTGAAGTATTAATAAAGCGTTATACCGAGCTGGTTGATATATATGCAGAGACTACTGAGTCTACTTTAGCTTTACATGAATTAGCTTTACTTTATCGACAGGAAGGTAAGCTTGTTGAGGCAATGGCAGCTTGTGATCGGGCTATTCATTCTTTTGGTACATCCGATGGCGCTCAACTTTGTAGGAATTTGAAAAACCAAATTCTACAATCAGAGTATGAAGTTCAAATAGAACATTCGATTAATAAATCTAATCGTAAGTTATTTCTTAGATACAGAAATGTAAATAAATTGTATTTCAGAATTTACAAGGAGAATTGGTCTAAAGCACTTTTTCGTAAATATGCAAATCTGGGAGATCATCTCAACAATAAGCAAATACGTAAAATTTTGCGAGAGGAGCCAGTCAAAGAATGGAGTATTTCATTAAAGCCTACTCATGACTACAAACATCAAGAGCAGATTATTAAATTGCCTGAACTAGACCGTGGTTACTATCGCATTTTAGTGTCGGGTTTATCTCAATTTACATCTCGCCAAAATAATCAGGTGGTACAGTCATCTTTTTGGGTTACGGATAGCGTGCTTCTTATTCGCAGTCGAGCTGATGATATCGAAGGTATGTTGATTGATGCTCGTGATGGAAATCCTGTTTCAGAGACTCAAATAAAAGTCTTTAAGAAGGGCAGTGAAGGACGTTATGTGGACTTCACGACGCTACAAACCAATGAAGCAGGTCAATTTAGTCATTCTCGAATAGGCCCAAGAGATTATGGATCTTTCACTTATTTTGTGAGTAGCTCTGAGACGGGCGATGTCCTGTGGAATCAGAACATGCATTTTTCTTATATTGGTAAACCTAGCATACGTTCTAATGTTAAGTTTTTTACCGATCGATCGATTTATCGTCCCGGGCAAACTTTAAAGTTTAAGGGTATTGCTTTTCTCTCAAATCAGAGCAACAAAAACTATAAGGTTCTCCAAGATCGCGTAGTTTCTGTTTCTCTGCGCGATGCTAATTATCAAGAGGTCGCCAAACAGGATTTTGTTACCAATCAGTTCGGCTCGTTTTCAGGCCTATTTACTGTGCCATCTAATGTTTTGACTGGTCGTATGACTTTACAAGCAAACAACCCAAGTGGGCGAGCTACCGTGAGGGTTGAAGAATACAAGCGTCCAAAGTTTGAGGTTACTGTTAACAAGCCTTCAAAGCAGTATCGTCTTGATGATGAAGTGGAAATATCTGGTGGGGCCAAAACCTACAGTGGAATCAGTATTTCTAATGCTAAAGTCAAATACCGAGTAGTGCGTAAAACCAGAATGCCTTGGTGGTGGCGCTGGAAGAATCCATTGACTGATAGTCGCGAAATCGCTTTTGGGGAACTTCGTACTGATGAAAATGGCTTCTTTAAAGTAAAATTTGAAGCGATTCCTGATAGAAAAATAGACTCAAAAATCAGGCCTTCATTCGATTATCAGATTAATGTTGATGTAATTGATTTGACAGGCGAGACTCGAAGTGCGACGCAGTCCATACGCCTTGGGTATGTTGCCTTGGATGCGCGTTTAAGTGTCGGTGAGTGGTTACAAGCAAATGAATCATTTAATCTAAACCTCAGCACAAAAACCCTTGATGGAAAACCGGTCAATAGTAATGGGCAGTTAAAAGTTTATGCTCTTCAACAACCTTATAAACCAGTTAGAAAACCGTCCAAGCGGAGATCTTTTGGGTGGAGAAATAGTTCAAAATCTACAAAAGTTGATATGTCTGATTATCGAAATTGGTCTCGTGGTTCACAAGTTAGCGAATTTAATGTATCCACTGAGAGTGGTTCCCAGGATTTAAGACTTGAATTGAAAGCGGGTGCATATCGGGCGGTATACTCCACAGTTGACAATTTTGATAACGAAATCGAATCTAAAATTGATTTCATTGTGTTCGACACGCAGTCTCAAAAGTTTGAAACCAGAGTTCCCAGTTTCTTTAAAATCCGTAATATATCCTTGAATGTGGGTGAAAATCTCCAAGCGGTCTGGGCTAGCGGGTATAAAAATGCTAGAGCTTTTGTAAGCTTGAGTCAGGAGAATCGCATACTAAAGCAATACTGGACTAAGTCATCTGAAGGAATTCATTTTATCGAATTTCCAGTGAGGGAATCTCATAAAGGAGGTTTTAATCTTCAGGTTTATTTTGTACAGGAAAATCAAATTTATGAATACAGCAGGAGGATTCATGTTGCTTACCCTGAAAAACAACTATCCTTGAGTTGGGAGACTTTTCGCAGCAAATTAAGACCAGGTCAGAAAGAAGTCTGGGCTCTTAAAATCAAGGGGCCCGAAGCCGAGCAGGTGGCGGCAGAAATTGTAGCTACTCTATATGATGCCTCTCTAGATAATTTTTTGTCTCACACTTTTACAGACTTCGGTAATATCTTTTGGAAAGCTGGATCCACCCCCGAATTTCGTAAAAATCTTTTTCTGAAAAAGCTAAAAATATGGTTCAACAATTATCATCGTCACTCTCAAGGAATCAATCGTAGCTATCCTCAATTTCCATGGCAGATTCAACAAGGTTTTCGCCATTTTTTCCCTGAGCCTCTTCATCGAGAAATGATGCTAAATACTTTTGGAGGAGGTATGCGTTCAATGGCAATGGATGGAGCACCTCCAACAGTTCATTCCATGCCAAGAGGTAGACAATTCAAATCGTGTAGAGCAAGTAAAAAAATAATGAAGAAATCGATCGGTATGTCTACTTCGATTC
>CAZYUV010000209.1:0-6239 GCA_964650625.1 uncultured bacterium | reverse complement strand
GCAAAAAGCGTAAACTTTCTAACTCAAATGAATCCTATTCCGTTTTCAAATTGCTAATTCGCAAACCTGCGATTTACATCAACTTCGACCCGTGGTCTCTGCTGAAAAGTAATCCATTATCCTATATTTGAAGGACTTATTTGTCAATGATATTTAACTCAAAAACAACCAAGAAGAGAGCTTTCGACCGATTTACCTCAATACCTAACAAAAAAGTAATTATTAGGGGTAAATATGTTAGACTTGGCCCTCTTTAAATTAATTATGGATCACTAATACTACCCCGAGGATCTAATGAAATCTGTTCTCCTTTTCGACGGTGTTTTTCAATATGGTGTTGTCAATGAATTTCTCAATGAGATGACTGCAACATTACCTGAACTAGGGCTTAAACCTATTCGAGTCAATCTTGCAACTAGCGACATTAAAAAACTAGAGTCTGTGGATTTCGATCAAGTGGCTTGTGCAATTTGCTTTAATGGCGTTGGCTCAGCCCTCGACTACAAAGGCGAATCCTTTTTTCAACAAACCAATATTCCTGTGCTTCATATACTCGTTGATCACCCTGCTTTTCACGTAGATCGTCTAACATCCTTAACTAATCAGGCCGTTAGTTGCGTTGATCAAACTCATGTTGAATTTTTGAAGGGAATTGGCTGTCCTCAAGTATTTCTATTATTACATGGAGGCCCTAGCGAAATTACCCCCGTTGATAAAAATCGATCTATTGATATTCTTTTTCCAGCAAGTTTTTCTCAGGAATTACTAGATGGTGATAACTGGAGTCAAAAATATGGAGATCTTGCGAAAATATTGTACGACCTAAGGGATGAAAATTTATTAAATCCACTTGATGGCCTTGAAGAAAGAATACTGGATCATTCCCTTGCAGTTAACCTTGTCGGAGAAACTAATGTCTCCGATGTCTATATGGAGATCGTAAAAGATTTAAATTTACACTTCCGTCATAAGTCCAGGCTCGAATTACTTGAGTCACTTGATAAAAATGGTCAGGAGGTCCATCTATGCGGACTTGGATGGGAAACTCGTAAATTTAATAATCATAAATATCTAGGTCAATGTGACTTTAAATCGACCCAAGAACATATGAGAAACTCAAAAGTTTTATTGGACAGCAGCCCTTTTCATCCTATAGGTCTTCATGAAAGATTTCTTTATGGTGCGATGTCAGGCGCAAGTGTTGTCACCGACCATAATATGGTCAAATCTCAAATTTTCGAACACAAAGTCGACGCATTTTTATACAATCATGAGAACTTAGATTCATTAGGAGATCGCATCAACGATTATCTTTCCGATAATTCCTGGAAAGATATCGCATTTAATGGACAGAACAAAGTTCAAGAGAATCATACTTGGAAGCATCGTACCCAGGCCGTAGTGGAGGCTTTCAATCTACGATAGCCAATCAGAGTAATCATGGAAAAAAAACAAGCCATCTTATGCCTCCAAAATTACTTTTCAAAGCACTGCATACCTAAACATGAGCATCTCACAGGTGTTGAATTTGAACTGTTTGCATTAAACGACGAGGGTCATTCAATACCCTTCAGTGGTAAATACGGCATTGAATCTTTACTGATTGAATTAGCTGAAGAACCAAGTCTATGGAGTAGAGGTCAGTCAATAAAAAATCGCCTTCTAAGTATTGAGTCTGATATCGGAACCCTTACTCTGGAACCTGCTTCTCAAATTGAATTCTCAAGTAAACCTCGTCAAAATTTATTCCAATTACAAGAAGACTGGAATATTTACATTAATTCGATTAAAGCGAAATGTAAGCCCTATGGTTTTCAATTCTTCGGCATAGGAGTTCATCCGTTTCAACAACCATCAGATTTAGAGTTATTACCTAAACCGCGCTATCATATAATGGATCGCCATTTTCAAAATACTGGAACACTAGGACGCTGGATGATGCGATGCAGCGCAAGCACTCAAGTAACTAGTGACTACAGCAACTTGGAAGAATTATTTAGAAAAGTCTATATAAGTTTAAAGCTAGCCCCTTTTGCGCAAGCTTTGTTTGCCAACTCTGCCTTTTGGAAAGGAAAACAATCTGACTACCTGTGCCTACGAGGATTAATTTGGTCCGACACAGATAGTAGCCGTTCAGGAATTCCCATACACCTTTTTCGAGAGGACCTAAATCTGGAGATTCTCAGCGAAGCTTTATTAGCAACACCTGCCATATTTCGAGAACGTAATTCATCCTACCAATATGCCGATAACAAAAACTTTTTTGAGATTCACAAAGATAATTTTGATTCTGAAAAAGACTTGGCCGAAGCCGTAGACTTACACATAAATCAAATCTTCACCGAAACAAGAGTAAAAAATTACCTTGAATTTCGTACCACTGATTCACAAATACCTCGCTTCCAGATGTCTGCTCCAGCATTCTTCAAGGGTATATTCAATGATTCGCAAGCTTTAGACGAAACCACCGATCTACTCAACGAGTTTACTACTAAAGAAATCCTAGATCTTCAGAAAAAAGTACCGTTAAAAGCACTTCAATCACCATTAAAAAAGTATCTAGTGTTAGATATTGTTAAATCTTTACTTGAAATTTCATCCAGAGGCCTTGACCGTCAAGCTGCAGAGCAAAAATTAAACCGAAGTGAACAAATATTTTTACATCCGATTATGGAAATTGTTTTCGAAAACTCTTACTGCCCCGCACAATATTTTTTGAGGGCCTACAATAAAGATTTTAATCAAAATTTGCATCAAACATTAAAAATCAGTAAATACTGATAAACAAATTATTAATTTACGCCAGGACTGAAGCCATGAAACGCGGCAAAATAGCAATTGTTGGAAGACCAAATGTAGGTAAGTCTTCTCTTTTTAATCGATTAATTGGCAATAGACAGGCCATAACGATAGATACCCCAGGAACGACTCGAGATCGTATCTACGGCTCTTTTGAGTGGCTAGACCGTTACTATAACGTCGTAGATACTGGTGGTCTCGAACTAGTTGAAAAGAATAATAAAATACATAAATTAATTCGTCTTCAAGTAGAGGTGGCTGTTGAAGAGGCTGATTTACTTCTATTTTTAGTAGATGGCCGAGAAGGTCTAAATCCGTTAGATGAATATGTTGCTGATTTTTTAAGACGCTTTCAGAAAGATACATTGTTAATCGCTAATAAGGTTGACGACTACACAAAACAAGAACAAATTATGGAGTTTTACGGACTTGGATTTGGCCAACCTATTTGGTTTTCTTGTCTCCATGGCTTAAACACGGATGATCTATTGACCGGTATTCATGAATTTTTCGAATCAAGACCGGAAAAAGAGGAAGAAGACCATGATGACGCAACTAAACTAGCCATTGTGGGTCAACCAAATGTTGGCAAATCTTCACTTCTAAATCGATTTCTGAGTACTGATAGAGTCATGGTTGATAACAAGCCCGGTACAACGAGGGATCCTGTTGAAGCTCCTTTCAATATCGGTGAAAAAAAATTCATGCTAGTAGATACAGCTGGAATACGGCGAGTAAATAAGCTCAAGGATCACATAGATAAAATATCTGTAATATATTCAGAGAAGGTAATCGAAGACTGCGACATGGCCATCTTTGTGCTAGATGCAACACGCCCACTATCTCAGCAAGATAAACGCATTGCTGGAAAAGTCGTCGAAGAACAAAAGCCCTGTATTTTAGTTATAAATAAATGGGATTTGGTTGAAAATAGAGAGGATAAAGTTAAAGAACTAGAAGAACAATTTGACGAAGAACTCTATTTCTTTAGACATTGCCCCAGAGTGTACGTATCAGCAATGACGGGCTCTAGACTTCCTCGCCTACAAGATCTTGTTCTTCAACTAAGCGAAAAAATGACACTTCAAGTTAACACAAATCACCTTAACCACATGATTCAAGAAGCCGTCACAATTCACCGTCCACCTGGCTATAAAGGCCGACAACTAAAAATATACTATGTATCACAACTCCGTAATAAATTGGGCACCTTTGTTTTCCAAGTAAATGACTCAGAACTAGTACATTTCTCCTACTACAGATATCTGGAAAATCGTATTCGTGAATTTTATAAATTTGATGGAGTTCCCCTAAGATTAATTTTCAAGGGTAAGAAAGGGTCGCAAGAATCGTGAGCAGTTACATTACCGAAATCAACTCCTGGCAATATGGCCTTATCGTTATTAGTTACCTAATAGGTAGTTTTCCAACCGGATATCTTATGGGCAGACTGGTCTACGGAATCAACTTATTCGAACATGGAAGTAAAAATGTAGGTGCCACCAATGCTCTGAGAGTCCTGGGAAAAAAAGCTGGCCTGGCTGTGCTGCTTATTGATGCACTTAAGGGAGCAATACCTGTCCTAGTTGTAACTTATGCTACCCAATTAGATTATGAGTGGTCATTAGCCGTAGGCATATCTTCTATTTTCGGACACACATTTTCGCCCTTTATAAAATTTAAAGGTGGTAAAGGTGTTGCCACCTCTGCTGGCACCTTCCTAGCTCTAGTACCACAAGCATTTGGCACTAGCTTTGCCACCTTTGTATGCGTTGTTCTTTTAACCAAATTTGTATCGCTTGGATCAATCTTAGCATCGATAGTATTGCCCATTGCCTGTGCTTTTTTATATCCATCAAAACCCGCACTTTGGCAAGCTTGCACTGTACTGGCTATCTTCATAACATATAAACATCGTAGTAATATTGGCAGATTATTTCGAGGCGAGGAAAATCGACTGAATTGGAGTAAAAAGTGATTGAGAATAGCTTGGTCGTAGGATCGGGAAATTGGGGAACAACGATAGCAAAACTACTTGCAGAAAATGGCAGAGAGGTTACTTTATGGGTTCTCGAAAAAGAAGTCGCAGACGATATACGCAAAAATAAAGTGAACAGCGCCTTTCTGCCCGGGGTCAACCTTCCCGAGAATATCTCTGTGAAGACAGACTATGAAAATTTCGAGAACTTCGAACTTATCGTTCTAGTAATTCCTGTCAATTCAACCAGAGATTTTCTAACGAGAATACAGAAATCAATAACATCTAAACACAAGGTTCTGTGTCTCTCTAAAGGCATTGAACTAAACACCGGAAAAAGAGTTTCGCAAATTATTCAAGAGGCTTTGCCCGGATTCACAAATTTAGGAGTATTAAGCGGCCCCAACATTGCTAACGAGATCGCTATCGGAAAGCCTGCTTTGAGTACCGTAAGCTCACATAGCATTGAAGTTGCTAAGCAAATTCAGGAATATTGCTCATCGCCTAATTTTAGAATTTATACAAACCCGGATATGATAGGGGTCGAACTTTGTGGTGCTCTAAAAAATATAATTGCAATAGGAGCTGGAATCTGTCACCAACTCAATTTAGGTGATAATGCCATCGCTGCCTTAATTACAAGGGGAATTGCAGAGATTGCTCGATATGGTCAAAGATTTGGTGCAAACCCCAGTACATTTATGGGAATGGCCGGAGTAGGAGATCTTAGCGTCACCTGTATGTCGCCACATTCCAGGAATAATCGAATGGGGCGCTATCTAGCCCAAGGACTTAGCCTTGAAGAAGCTCGCAAAAAAATGAAAATGGTAAGCGAAGGCGTTCCAACATGCAAAATTGTTCACAGTTTGTCACAGAAATATAATATTTACATGCCGATAACTGAAGCCATTTATAAGGTACTTTTTGAAGACTTACCTGCTCACGATGCAGTGGAGTTACTAATGCAAAGCGACCTAAAAGATGAGCTTTATTAACAAGTTACTTTTAATCACTGCTTTTTGTTTGTGTGAGAACGCAATAGCAAACCCTCTGGACCCTGCAGTACATTTCGAGGGCAAACGATTTGCATCACCAAAATCAGAGCGTAACCGAAATTTCTCAAGACCATCTGCTTTATTAGGCCTTCCTGGCAGCAAAACCTTAGTAAGTGATGCTAAACGACGTAATCTACAGCTGTTCGATAAACAATGGTCTTTAGAATTGCAATTCAAACCCAAATCACCCATAGAAAGAATAAATAGTATGTGCTTTGCTGGTGAAAATGCAATCCTCGCATTAGACGCCCCTAAACATCGCATCCTAAAATTCAATAGTAATGGCAATCAGTCCTCAGAATTTGGAGACAAAGGAACCAATCGAAAGCAACTCCTGTATCCTCGAGCAATTAGTTGTGGGGTAGACCAGAAAACATTTTACGTTTCAGATACTGGTAATTTAAGAG
>CAZYUV010000208.1:0-6248 GCA_964650625.1 uncultured bacterium | reverse complement strand
GTAATGATGTTATTTATTAAAATTTGAAAATTAGAACGTAATTGTGACTCAATGGAATTCAATTCTTTCCTCAGCTCTTCAAAAGACTCTAGTTCTTGATTGCTAGATACTCTACCTAATTCCTTGAAAAGTGTAGCTACGTGGTCTAATCGATCAATTTCAGTTGCTTGGATGATCATTTGATTGAACATCGAAACATCGAAAAGATCATTATGCATAGAAATAACTTTTGCTAAATCGTAATGGGACATAACTTCCAGTGCTTCTTGCATTATTTCTAACCTGGAGGCTTTTGATTCGCTAGGAGAAGAATCTATTTTTGTTGATAATAATGCCTGAGAAATCCATGAATATCGTAATTTTAAATTAAATAACTTTAAATATGGAAAAAGCTCTATCATAAACTCTTCATAATCGCCTCTCTTGAGACTATTCGAATATATTTCTTCTAATTGTAAATTTAGCTTTATTTGCTGAGAACCACTTATTTCTTCTGTAGTTATATTTCCCAATAATCCGTATATAAAAGCATTTGGTTCTTCATATAAATTTTTCACTAAATTAACTAGTTTCTGATTGTCTATTTTTAAAGAATTTTTCAAGTACCGTGGTATGGAATTTGTCTTACTAACATAATCTGATACTAATTTATTCTCCCAACATGTGGGTTCAAATTTGTCTCTATCTAGGAGCTGATTCACGCATTTTAATAATTTTCGTTCTGCTTCATTTTTTAACAGTGATTTTAATTTAACTTTCAGTGAATACGATAACTTTGGATTCGCAGTTCCATATGCAAGATTCAACAAAGCATGAACCTTGGAATTCCTTGTTGGTAAGTACTTAATTAACGTTGAAGCACTTACGCTATCGGAGGATATTGTTGACAAAACCATTTCATCATCAATATTACTAACTAATGATGAAGTAGTAGGTTCGGCTTTAAGTAATCCAAGCCATAAATCACAATACTCAACTCCTAATTTACATATTGATTTATTTACCAGACTAATCAAAGAAGTTCTTAGCTCTGATTTATTGACTTTACTAATAATTTTTAGAATCTCCATCAGATTTGATTTGGGCTCAGAATCAACACTATTTTTTTCAAAAATTAGTTTTTCAAGTATGTATTGAATTTTGAACCTAGGCGTACGTAATTGCGAGAACCTTAGTGAGTTGGTTCCTGACTTATCAATAAAGAAATCATCAATTTGAGCTCTAAGAAGGCATTTGTCCTGTAAAGTTGCATAATAACTCACACAGTGAGCATCTCGAGAAGAAGCAGCCTTAGTAGTACCACCGATAGATTCAATAGACTTCTGCTCAGTCGAGTCCAAAACATTTTTTGAGAAAAAATCCAAGATTGTATTTGAATCTTTCGTAAAACCATAACTCACTTTAAGAGCTGGAATTGGAGATTTAACAGCTAACTGTAGATTTTCTCGATAAGGTTTTAATTTAGGTAGCGCCTCACAGCAAAGCTGGTCCCAGTCTCTGTGAAAACTACTAGTATAATCATATATTAAGGCCTTAAATTGCGGAAAAACTCTCACAAAAAGGTTGGCAACTAGTGAGCCACCCGAGTGAGCTAAAACTGCTATTTTTTGGCTATTAACCAGAGGATGACTTTTCAGAATCTGCCAAGCAATATAGGTCTCATACAAACGAATACCCATTAAATGATAACCACGCTCAACAAGTTCCCTTGATACAGGAGCCTCATAAATTCGACGCATAGCACGAAAACTTACTGAAAAAATGCCAAAGCCTTTCTTCAACAAATCTAAACTTACTGCTTGGTTTATAAAATGATAACTACTATCACCATGCCCATGAAGACCTAAAATCATTGGATGTTTGTGCATTGAACTAGTTGGAAAAACTATTCTTGCTTCAAAAACTCCAACTAAACTATCAGTAATTTTTAGTCGCTGAGTCATGGCTCCATGATCATCTTCTTCTTCAATTATTTCTATTTCAGGAGGGGATAACTTAAAATGTGAAATCAGTTTATCTAAATTCAGTGCCTTGCGAATCAGACTCGCTTGACTCAGCGTCTTTGACTCAATCGATAGTGTATTTTCAGAACTAGATATTGGTTTTGTGACTTTCTTAGTCACATCTAATTCTTTAGACAAATTTTGGAGCAAAAATTTATACGATTCAGATTCAATAAAGTCGATTTCTGCATAAAAATTTTCCTTAATTTCAAGGTTAATAGCTTGGCAATAATTGCAACTTAAAAAGGCTATAAGAGTTAGTCTCGTAAAAATTTTGTACACTTTTCAATTACCTTAAACGCACTAACACTTTTTAGGGAACTATCCTCCAACAAAATTTCATAACAAGGTGAGTTTTTTGCTGAAATTTTTTCTACAAGAATTCGTTGTAAAGAATCTACTAAATAGGACTCCAGAGGGAAGGGATCCTCTTCCAAATTAATGATAAATTCAGAAATTATTCTCAGTTTTTCAATTGAAATTTGTTCGCTCTGGAGAGCTTGTAAAAGCTGTTTTGCAATTTGGAAACAAAGTGCTGAATTATTGAGATCTCTGGCAAGTGAAAAAATTTTAACTAGAGCTTCAGAACTTAAATCACTACCAAAACTGTTAAGTTTACTTTTGATCAAAAGTATCAGGTTAAAAGCTTCACGAGTAAAACCATTTTCCATTAAGATACTGCAAGCCTTTGAGTAAACTTCAAGACGCATTTCAGAAATTAATTCAGGCTCTAATAAATTTAACTCGTTTAAAATTTTACTAAAAACCGTAGAGTTATTAACCTGACTTTCTGCAAAATCAAGCAATAATGATGCTTGATTTTCATGATCATCCAAAGATCTTATTGATTTCAATACTGTATTAAATTCGTCACTCGAAACGTTTTTTCTAGAAAACTCATCCAAAAAATATTGGACTTTAACTTCAGGCTCGGTCAACTTTTTAATTAAATTATCAAACGACCTTGTATCCCTTTTCCGCGTTATTTCAATCCAATCTAAAATAATATGTTGCCAATCTTCGGGAAAATCACCTGCAACTATGGAATTCAATTTACTCTCAATTTTACGTCCAAGATTGTTCGAACCAATTAATATTGAAGCTTTCAATGAGTTTATTAGAACTTTCAACTCATGACGACCAATTGGTCGGCTTTCGATTTTGACTAGAGCCTTTGTTAAAAAGTCACTAAATGAAGCCTGAATGATTTTACCTCGGTAGTCATCCAATGCTCTCCTGATACGATCTAAATCATAATCGTCTGGACTTTCGAAATCCGAAGCATACTCTAAAAAACTCTTCCCTAATTCTTTACCGATTGATTCATATTTTAATCGAGTCTCTGCAATTCTTTTTAAGAATCGCTCACGTGATTTAAATGACTTATAGCGAGCTATAATCGACTCAGCTATGCTCACATTACCAAGTATCAATACATCATCTAACAGAGTGTTGAGAATATGATCCAAAAAATATAGATCTGGAATTTTTCCAATAGTTTCTAGTACGAGGTCTGAATAACCATATTCTGCAGCCGTCTCCAGCATTAAAGTGAACTTAGGTTCAAAACGATCAAAACTTCCTTCAGTTTTTAAGCAATACTGTATACCAACTTCAAACCATTTCTTAAATTCGGCATGCATTTGTCTATCGCCATGATAACGCAATAAAGTTATTACAAATGGGACCCTGAATAATGGTTTTTGTATCATTTTTATTTGATCTTTTAAAGCCTCGATTAAGGCTTTAATGTCGTTTTCTCGCGTAATATTTTGGACTAACTCAGAAAGATAGGAACAACCTTCCTCGGGGTCAAAAAACCATTTCGCCAAATTAGCCGCATCTTCAACTCTATCTCTACTTACATGAATTTTTCCTATCCTTAACATTGCTAATAAAAACGATTCACCGCTATGAGTCTTTCGAACTATTGGTTTAGGAGAACTTGTTAATTTTGACTTGAGCAAGTTCTCAAGAATAGAGTAGGGAACTAAAGTCTGTTTTATATCAATTTGCTTTAGCAGCTCTAACATAAATTTTGAGATCCTAGTTTTGAGATTTTTATCCATTGTTCGACAAGTCCACTCGGAACCTAGAATAATTTTTTCTTCTGGACTGACTGGCCAAAATCTAAGTGATTTAGAAGGGTCTGAGTCTGCGTAAAATGTAATTAGACCGGCCTTCCACATAATTCTGGTGCCTGCAATACCCATTTCATTAACCATTGAGTTCAACTGAGATAGTAAACGTAATGCTATTTTAGGATTTCCTCTAGCCAAGTTATAAAATGCATGTGCAATAATGATATTCCTCTGAGACCTCTCAGGATATTTTTTAATTAAATCTAAGACTTCCGGTTTTAATTCTTCTAAAGCCAAATTCTCACTCTCTGATATAGCAGAAAGGTGACTAAAAAAGTTAAGTTTAGATGCTGGTGTATTTAGTTGATTGAAGAGAAAAGTAGGCTGTTCTACGAGAGGTAAAAGAAAAGAGTACTTCAATGCTTTTAGTATTAAGCCATCCTGCTTAAGAGGAGTTTTTAATACTTTTAAATAATTTAACAGACTGCTTGTAAACTTAGTCGGCAAATTACTGGGTTTTCTTATGAGATCGTCAAATTGCATCTGTAGCTTGGCTGGTAAGGTTTCTTGGTCAAAAACAGTCATGCTGCTACCGGGAGGCTTCAACGCATTCATAAAAAAATCCAAAACTGCATCATTTTCAGGAACAAAATTATAAGGAAATTTACGTAAAGGTACGGGAAAAACATCAGGATTACTAATCCAAGATCCTTCATTATGCAACGCCGGTAATGCCTCGCAACAAAACTTATTCCAAGCACATCGAAAGCTACTGTCATAGTCGATCGCGCATGAGTTTACAGACGGCACAATCCAAGCAAGAATCCGAGCTATGGCTGAGCCTCCTGAATGTCCTATCAAACCTATTTTTCTATCACCTGGATAAAGATTTTCTACCAAATTCAGAATATTAAGACATTCCAGAATTCTAACTCCCATCAAGCTTAGTCCATAGCTAAAAAGTTTCTGGCTAATTTCAACTTCTTTCAAATTTCGCATTGCACGAAAATTAGGTAAAACTACAATCGTACCTTCTCTAGCTAGTTCTTCAATAAAATCAGTATCCATGAAATCTCCAGCCGCGCCGCCGTGACCATGTAAAGCTAGTAAGACTGGTGTTTGATCAGATAAATTTCCTGAATCCAGAATCGAGACTTCAAATTTACCAAGAATCGAATCCTCTATAAAAAATTTCCTTTCCAGATAATCATCATGATCCTTTTGGAAGAACTCTGTTGCATGAGGCTTATTTTGCTTATTAAGTTTTTCAAAGTTTGGTATACCTAATTTCTCCTTAATCCAAAGACCTGGATCTTGCGGTAATGATGTTCCTTTGGATTTATTTTGTGAGAGCCAAATCGGAAGCTTTTTACTGAACGGAATGTTACTATTTTCGAGTAAATTTAATAATTTCGAGTAGGGGTACTGCTCTTCCTCATAAAAACTATTGAAATCCATTTTTACTTCAATAGCCTGCACAGGATTAAACAAGCTTGATATCATGATCAGCAACAAGCACCCAAGCATGAAAAGTAGATTAGCTCCTAAATTACTTAAGGTTTCTATTAGGTCAGTGGTTTTGATACAAACACAAGTATACACTCTAGTAAACTCCCAGAGGAATTGAAAAAATGATGCCAGAAAAGGATTCAAATCCAAAAATTATTGCACAGGCATTATTGTTCTGGTTAATCGCTGCGATTTGTCTAAGTCTATGGGTAAACTTTGTAGAACCTTTTCCTGATCGTGACTCCGTTCATCAATTGCTATTTCCTTATTTGAATGCACTTAATTTATCGGGCTGGATCAGTTCAGACCCTTTATTTTTGAAGTCGACTTTCTTAGACACTTATCCGTGGGGCTTAACGCTGATACCCTCTTTTTTAGGGCTCTCGGGGTTTTGGGAATTAGCCCTTAAGTATCCTTGGCATCTGCCAATTCTGTTTCTTATCCCTACAGGTATTGTTGTCTCATGTCAAAAACTTAAATTTTCAGAAAAGTTTTTATTTTTTCTTATTCTATTCTTCTGTCCAATGGTCCAAATCGCTCTGAAATCATATTCATATCATGGACTCATCACCTTGCTAGTACTGCCAGGATCTCTAATGGCTCTTCGCGGTGTGAATACGAAAAATCCAAAACTATTTTGGATAGGTGTTGGCCT
>CAZYUV010000207.1:0-6298 GCA_964650625.1 uncultured bacterium | reverse complement strand
TTTGCTGAAAACTTGCATTTACAATTTCATTCACTCGTACCGGATCAGATACATCTTTATCACGCTTCAATAAAAGATAGTGGTAATCCAGCTGCAGCATGTTTTTGGAATCCATTTTGTAATGAAAACCATACCCAAGGTCTTTTTTAGATTGTGAATAAGATAAGACGCTCAATACATCCTGCAGTTCGCTAATTGGCAGACTGCTGGTTAATTGGGAAATTATATCCGCCCTACTAAATTCAGCAAAAGCTGACAACAATAACTTAGGTCGTAACTGACGCGTTGCAATTAGTTGAAATCCTAGCTCTCGGTCGCCAACACCACCAAATTGAATTTCAGCCGGAGGGTTAAAATTGAAAACTGCATTATTGAAAGTTATGCTTGAAAAGCGCTTACTAATTCCCGAGCCAGTATTCCTACGATAATTTAACTGATAAGCGTATTGATTACGTCCGTTATTAAATCTTGATATAGGGCCTCTTAGCCCAAGAAAATCTGTCTTGACATGCAGAACTCCCCGCCCAAAGTTATAATCGCGCTGAAATCGGTCTGCAAATAACGTCATCTTCTTATTAACACCAAAACGCAGGCCAAAAACCATTCCATCCATATCACCGGCAGTCTCAGAATCGATATTCAAAGATTCTTTCACATCAAAAAAATCGAGACTATCATTAACCTTAAAGTAGCGGAAACTGGTTTCTAGCTGACCCTTAGGTAACAACAAGGCAGTGGGGGCATCTCCGATCAAATCCAAAAAAGCCTCAGGTTTTGCTAGAAATAAGAAAGCCCACAAAAATATCGGTAAATTTATTTTTTTTACATTCACGCTCTGGCTATCGGACTACGACAAAATTTATGTATATTATAGAGTTTTTGAATTAAAGAATAGTGGGTGGAGCATACAAAACAATATTGATTAAGGATTAATTTGTAAGAGTGGGATTGTGAATATATTAATCAAACCGTCGAAACCCTGAACCTTAACTTCTGGAATATCTCGTAATCTAACTTCAATAAGCAAATTATGCCCAATTGACTCAGGGAAAATCGCCCCCGAAGCAGCCTCTCCCTTGGATATAAGATCGCCTAGGGGGATCTCCATATAGCCAGTAGTAGAAACAAATCGATCTTCAGATTGATTAACAGTTGTGACATTTAATACACTTCCATCGGGTGACTCTCTTACGCCTTGTATCAGTGCACCTTGAGGAAAGGTCATTGTAAACGGAGGTCTAGAATCAATTTGCACCGGATTTACAGTAGCCTCTATGATGTCATCAATTGCTCGTTGAACTTTTATACTCAAAACACCTTGCGCCGGTGCCTCAAAACGATTTTGACTCAAATCAAAGCGAACTGTTGAAGGTATAGAACTCAACACCAAACCGGCTCCCTGTGATGACGTAATCTTGGCCTCACCACTTGAAACACTATTAATTTCTGCAGAATAAGAGTCTAAATACACTTGGGAGCTTATTAAAATATTAGAAGATTGATGAACTTCCACCGAAAAAGATGTTGGCCTAAAGGAAGCATCACTAGTGCTTAATGCAGACATAGCCCTACTGAAAAAACTACCGAAAGCATTGGGAGAAGTGGATAGTGTCTGAGATACGTTACTTAAATCTTGAAATACAGTCCCTTGAGCGCTAAATATATCTTGACCCGCAGAGACCTGCCCCTCCATCTGTTTACAAAAATTTGCAATTTTATCGACAACTGTATCCCCAGCTTGCCCCCCTGCAGCTACCCGTATCATCTCATTCATAAGTTGAAACATAATCCCGTCACCACTGGATTCCACAGTACCAGAAGTCTGCCCAGAATATTGGATGGAATTAATATTAATACCAGCAGTTGCAGTAGCCGTAAAGAAAGGGCTGACCGCACTTAGTGTCAAATCAGCTACTTTTCGGCCTGGACTTTGTGATTTAGCATAGCTTATTATGCTACTAAGGGGATTGATATTAACTCTGGGTTGGGTTTGAATAGTATTTCCCGTATCCAATTCAAGCACACCAAAAAACCGACTAGAGCCATTTAAGTTAGGGCCTCCTGGTCCATTTTGACCCCCAGACACCTGAAAAAATACAACGCTGGTATTCGAACTGATGGAAACTGAGAAGGGGCTTACTTTTCCATCCGCACCTGTTACTAATGTGCCAAGTTCAAGAAGCCCAGTGAGGCTACCATTTTGAATACCGGTACCCAAATGAAGGCTTGAATTTATTAATATATCGTCTACCGCTAAAACCTCTTCAACCTCAAGAATTTTGTTACTATTCTCATCAAGAACAGAATCTAAACCAGTACCAGTGGAAGCCCCACAACCAAAAAAAACAATTGCAGCAGTCAAGTTTAAGACAGCGATAAGATATCTCATGATCTGGCATTTTAATCATAGTATGCAATGAGTTCAAAAGATTCTATATATTGTTGCACTGATTACTTAGTCATGGTAACTGTGAATATATGAAAAAAATCTTATTTTTTCTCCCAGGTCGAATCATTTCCATTCTTCCTAGGGGCTTGCAAATATGGCTGGGTCATCGTGTAGGAGATATTGCCTTTATTTTGATGACCCGGCGTCGAAAAATCACAGTAAGAAATATGCAACTTGCCTTTCCTGATCGAGACTCTCGCCGTTTAGCTAGGCAATGCTTTCAACATTTCGGATGTTCACTACTGGAAACTTTTTGCCTACCTTTTTTCAAGACCACATTAAAAAAATGGCTACGCTTTGAAGGCATGGAAGTTTTTCAGAAACTTCGCAAAGAAGGCCAGGGAGTTATATTACTTACCAGTCACTTCGGAAATTGGGAGGTCATGAGTTGGTGTGCTCAATTTGACCTAGAAGTAAGTGGCCTATATCAACGCCTAAGCTTTCGCTTGGCTGACCAACTTTTCATGCAGTTGCGCCAAGTCGCAGGAATGAAACTCATCGAAAAAAAATCGGGAATCCGTGAAAAAATTTACAATGTTTTAGATCAGGGCGAAATAATGGGTTTAGTTGGCGATCAAGGGCGAGGTCAATCAATCCAGTTTTTCGGGCGCAAGACAAATTTTCCATTGGGACCTGCACAAACTGCCTTAATCAAAAATGTCCCCATGATATTCACCATATGCGTAAGACGAGGAAAATACCTTGATATGGAAGTCCTTGAGGAAATTCCGCTCCAGAAAGGTGAGGACGATAATCAAATTGTTTATAATACAACCCAAACCTACATTAAGAGATTAGAGCGACTGATTTCGGAATACCCCGAACAGTATTTCTGGCTCCACGACATTTGGAAGCAGTTCAAGCGCCAATGAGACATCTAATTTATAACCTTTTGCTGTGGCTACTTTTTCCACTCCTTATTTTTCATTTTTTTAGAGGAAGACTTTCTCAGAGGAAATACAACAGACCACTTTCCGAACGATTTGGAATATTTCGTCTTCTCAAGCGACAGCCTAATAGATTTACCATACTGATACATGCAGTAAGTGTGGGCGAAACCGTCGCATCACAACCTTTTGTAGACGCAATCATTAAACGATTTCCTGATGCAGAAATAATATTTTCCACTGTCACAGAGACGGGCCATCAAAGAGCTTTGGATATTATTCCTGCGGACTATCACATTTTTTTTCCGCTAGACTATAAGTCCTGCGTTAGTAGATTCTTGGATACGGTTGATCCTCAATACATTTTCATATTAGAAACCGAAATATGGCCCAATTTTTTATCGCAATGTCACGAACGAAACATACCAGTAAATTTTGTAAACGGGCGTATATCCGACAAGTCTTTTGAGCGCTACTATAACCTCCGATGGTTTCTAAAACCTTTTTTACAACACCCTCAATTCTATATGCAGACGAAACAAGATCTAGAACGTATTCTCAAGCTTGGAAGTTCTACAGCAGAATTGAGCGGCAATCTTAAATATGACCAACTACTTTTCAATCTCGAATCGCCAACAAGACTAACTATGCAGAGTTTGTTTCAAGACATTGATCCACCAGTAATAGTTTATGGTTCAATGCATCAAAAGGAAACTTCTTGGATACTTCAAATGATTCGTGAATTACATAATCAAGGCCGTAGAATTCGTCATATTATCGCCCCTCGACATCTAAACTTTCTGACGGATTATTCAGAACAAGCTAAAGCACTCGGCCTCAAAGTTAGCTACCGATCAAAATTTTCAGGGGAAGACTTTGATATCATGTTTCTTGATACTTATGGAGAATTAGCAAACTTATACGAGGGAGCAACCATTTGTGTAGTGGGTGGAAGCTTTGAAGACATAGGTGGACACTCCATTTTAGAGCCCGCTCTTTACTACAAACCTATTCTATACGGACCATTTATTCAAAATTTTCGTGAAATTACTCAACATTTTGAGACACAAGGAGCTTCTAGTAAGGTTCAGAACGTTGAGGAGTTAAAACAAAAACTTGAAGTATTTCTAGACAACGAAAGCCTCAGGCTTAAAATAGGCCAGCAGGCTGGCTCGCTGGTACGAACTCTAACTGGAGCCACCAATAAGATTCTCGAACGCGTTGCCCCCCAGATAGACTTATTCAAACATAATAGATAATCTCTTACCAGCTAACATGCAACAAAACTCTGTCCTATGCGTAGTACATTGCAGTAGCTAAACAAACCTAAGTTGCATTTATGACTTCATTTGCGCAATTGATTCGCCTATTTCTCCTCCTCGGATTTACCTCTTGGACCTGTTTCGCGAACCTACCAATACTCTCGAATACAGGTAGTTCTCAGTCAAAAATTACGAACATTTATGTTCCAAACCCCAGCATGATGGGATTAAATCAACCGGCTACATCTATAAGGCAGACTGGACCACTTCAAAGTAGAATTTATGGACATTCAGGCGTTACAAGTCCTGCAACTTATAATCATTATCGCTATCTTTACTCAACATACAATTATCAGAGAATGTCATATCCCTACATGGCTTATTATGGTAGAGGGGCTCGTAATCCAGGATACTTCAATTTCAACCGACAAAGATCTAAAGAAAATAAACAAGACAGTAATTCAGAAAATCCGGAATTACGCTTTGAAGGAGCTCGTATCATTAACACCAAATCTTCACTTCAAGATAAAATTGAAGGGCGCTTCGCTGCTAAACAATTTTTGAAACTATGGATAAAAGCTGCTGGCCCTCTCAAAGCACCCCCAAGTATTCGGGATGGTGAAACAGCGGTGTACTTAAACACACCTTCGGATCAAGATGTTCGAATTATAACTAAAGTACAAACCGAAACCGATGGCGACTCTATCACAAGATTTTTGGTTAATTATGAGCTGAAAAAAGCTCCTGAACAATCTTCTTCATTTTACAGTTTGGATGGACAGGCACCAAAAGGGTTTATGTCAGTAGCAATATTTGCCACCCAAGACAAACCCATAAAGCTGGTTTTAGCTGGTTCTGAGGATACGGAAACGCAAGAAGATCAAAGGGATGTAGAAATACTGGATCAAAATAGTGATTCATGGGCATTAGGATCTCTGAAAAACTATAAAGAACATGAAGGAACAAACATCACTCGTAACTATACACTGCGGAAGCCAGGTGATTTGGACTTGCTCAGAAAATACATGCGTATTCATTATGAAGACCTTGTACAAATAAAATCAACAGATTGGGAGCGAGAATTAATTTATCTTACGTGCAGGATTTATCTATCTTCAAAAGAAGCAAAAGACAAATTTGACCGCAAAATTACCGGTATTTACGAATGGCGTGAAAAAAATAAGAGCACACAAATTAAGCATTATGTAGAAATAACTGAGCCTCTAGGCTCACGCGACACTTTTGATCTCGAAAGCATCGATGAATCAAAGCACCATGATCTACATTTTGGAATTCATTGGGTACGGGTTGCCAAACCGCGGAATTTTGCAGGGCTTAGAACATTTAGCATCAAGACCCCAAAAAATTAACCTTCCAAATCGAGAATTTGGAAGTGACCCTCTTTGGAACCACTTGAAAACTCTCCAAAAATCTATTAAAAACAGTAGTGATAGCTGAGCGTATTAGGTGATTTTTTTACCCCAAAATCTAGATTTGTGTTAGATTAGTCGTTCGGCTTGCGTTAACTGAAGGAGCCAATTTTGCAGCCCCGATTTAAAAACTTCACATTGTATATCCTGATGGCGATCGTAATACTCGCTATCTTTTCTCATTTTGCTTCTGAAAATGACGTACGTGAATTACCGTACTCAAACTTCATCGGAATGGTTGAGCGTGGTCAAGTAATCAGTGTTACGGTA
>CAZYUV010000206.1:0-6324 GCA_964650625.1 uncultured bacterium | reverse complement strand
ATCAAAGCAAGAGCAAACTTCAAAAATAAGCGCATAGCGGTAGTTTAACATGCCTTATCTGCTGACCAACAGGCAAGTTTCACCCATTGATCAATAGATAAATTTTCTGCGCGAGAAGTGTTCTGTAAACAAAGTAACTTCATACCAGCTTGCCAATCGATTCCCGGATAAGATTTTTTCAACAAACCCTGTAATTGCTTGCGACGCTGACTAAAGCCTATTTTAACCAAGTCTAATGTATGCTTGAGATCAGAGTCATCTAAGAGAGAGTTTCTGCTAAATCTGATAAAGGATGAATCTACATTGGGCACAGGCTGGAAGCATCCTCTAGGAACATTTGAAATAAGTTCAATTTTGGCAAGCAACTGACAGAATACACTCAAACGTCCATATTCCTTACAATGAGGTTTAGCTAATATTCTCTGTGCCACCTCTTTTTGTACCATGAAATAAGCATTCCTCCACTGCTTCAAACTGAACAAGACATGCTCGATACAAGGGCTCGTTATGTAGTAAGGGAGGTTACCTACTATATCGTAACCCCTAGGGAGATAATCTAATATTTGACCTTCCTGAAGATCTAAAAAAGACTGATTTAACTTAGCAACGTCTTTCAACGAGACTATTTCCTCGATAATTTTGATCATATCTTGATCAATCTCAACCAAAAGTAAATTTTCTGCAAATGAGTTTAGATGTATGCTCATCGCACCCGTGCCAGGTCCAATTTCTAAAAAATTTTGACCACCATCCACATGAATAGAATCAATCAATTTAGTAAGCATGCTTGGACTATGCAAAAAATTTTGCCCTAAATGCTTTTTCGCTTTAGGAAACTTAGCCATACTATATTTCTCGCTTTGGGATCGTTTCGGGTAAGCTATACCAAAACTTCTGCGAACGTTTTGTATTTATATGCTTGGGTCCCACTGTTTGATAAATTGAAACCAAATTCTGAGTATTTTTATCATCCCTCTTAACCAAAAAGTGTAATCTTATAAAAATACGATCGCCCATTGAATAACGCTCAAACTCAACATTTTCAAACAATTGGGTATTTATGAGCTCCACATCGTCAGCGTAAAGGCCCCGTAGTCTTTTGTCTTTTTTATCAAACGAATAGCTAACCTTGCGAGTCCGTGGGCCGACACCTTCATTTCCTCCCTCATTTTCGAGTGAAGTAATAAATTTTTGGAATTCTAATACACTAGATGGCCCTCCATTTAACTCTGGCTTATCAAACTCTACGGCCTCTCGAATATCATCTTTCAAAGTTTCCATCACAATGCGGAGACGATGAAACGACTTAAGCTTAGCTGAGCCTGAATTAGCTTGCCTAGCTCCTGTCACGAAGAAAAAATAAAGAGCAGAAAGCACTATGACGGTTATTAAAGTACCTACAAGGATTTCCACCAAAGAAAAACCGAAACAGGAAAGCAAAGATGCTCGAGAAAAGCCTGCGGCTTTGTTTGAACGAAAATTTCCACTTGCTATAGAAAGTTTACTAATAGTTGTAATCTTCGCCTGGGTAGACAATTTTTTCCACATCAGAAATATAAGATTTAACTCCCTGAATCATAACTTGAGAAACGTGGGCATACCTTTTCACGTGACGAGGATTGAAGTCGTCAATGATGCCCATCATGTCATGATAAAGCAGTAATTGTCCATCTACATGACGCCCAGCGCCTATGCCAATAGTTGGTATGGCTAATTTTCGGGTAATTGTTTTTGCCAGACTAGCGGGAATCGTTCGAAGTACCAATGCATTGCATCCTGCCTCTTCCAGCATGACTGCCGACGCAAGTATTTTCTCATATTCTTCTTTGGGTTTGCTAGCACTTGAGCTGTAGGGGCCGAGCTCCTGTATTTTTTCCACGCTCATTCCAACCAGACCTACCACTGGTATACCGGCCTGGACAACCGCATGAACCGAGTCCATTACCTCTCTGCCTTCCATTAATACAGCATCGGCACCACCCTCCTCTGTTAAAATCTTGGCAGATTCTACTGCTTGCTCGGGGGTATCGTATGAACCAAATGGCATATCAGCGACAACATAGGAGAGTCTGACACCTTTGCAAACTAAGCGTGTGTGATACATCATTTCGGTAATGGTCACAGAACGGTTATCCTGATCACCTTGAATCATTTGCCCCAAACTATCGCCGACCAAAATGGCATCAATACCGTTACGGTCACAAGTTAATGCAGAATGGAAATCGTAAGCGGTTAGCATGCTAACCTTTTGCTTTTGTAATTTTTTTTCTTTCCAATCACTAGTTGCAAACTTACGCATTGAACTCTCCTATGTGTGTCTCATGAACAACTTATTACTTGAAGGACAAAACAGCAGCGAGATGGTATATACTTCAGCGAATCAATGCAAGTAAAAAAACTATTGTCTCTAATACCAACGACTCTTTATTGCCTCATTTTCTGCCAGGTGATATCTCACAGCATGGCTTCAAATAAAGTTCATGCAAGCATTAGCGAGGTAAAGGTTTCACAAGAAACTTCCACAATCACTGCAATGAATTATGAATTGTGGAACCAATATTTGGAAAACACCTCTAGAAAAAAACCATCGCAAGTCAAAGATACTCTTTTAGTAAAGCTATTTTCCTTTCGATTACATGATCTTTTATATGATCGAGAAGTTACGGCCCAGCGAGAGCAATTACTATATGAACTGGTTAAAAAAATCCGAATACAACAGCCTTACTTGCTGGCATTAATGGATTTAATTTCATTTCATCTGCAAATTGCAAAAGGACAATGGTCTAAAGCCCTGAATTCGGGGATTAAATTTAGTAGGACACAGTTAGTTTCTAGGCTCAGTCTACCCAATCTAGAATATTTTCTTTATCATCTGAATCGAGTTTCTGAATTAGAAAAGCACTCTTTAAATTCGAGTTTAAGATTTTCTACGAATCGATGGTTGCTTCCAAGTAATGAAGATTTAAAACAGGCTAATATTGCTTTTTTTCTATTTCAAACAAAATTTTTGAAATTGGAGCACCAATCCTCAATACAGCTAGATTCGAAATTTTATGATGCTTACCTTAATACTCTCCTACAAGTCTCAGAGTATGGATTAAAACTACCACAACTTAATCCGTGGGGAGAATTGAGAGCCCGTCGTAATCCGCGCAGACGAAGATTACTTCATCTCAGTCAAGGCCTGCCGCCACAACTTACTCTGGCCCTCTTGAAGATAAAGAAAAGTACAAGAGTTGCGCAGTCAGACTTTCAATTATATAACGCATATCTACAGCAAGCATTTCTATCCGAACTCGCTGGCCGAGATAAGCAATTTTTCAATTCTATCAAGGCAGCTTCTGGACTTCATTCGAACCCCAGTCTCTATCTAAAGCTAGCTTCATTTTATAAATCCAGGAAAGATTACTCAACAATGCATAAGTATAATCAAAAAGCCCTCAAACTTGACCCAGATATTACGGTCATTTCAGGACCAAAGCCCGAAGTATATCTAAAGCAAAACCAAATTACTCAACCAGATTCACTGAAAAATATAATCTCTATACTCTCCAAAAATTTAAAGGAATACGAACTGGATGGAAAAAGAATCCATGAGATAGTTAACAAAATTACTCAACTTAAAAATTCAGAGGATTTCAATAAGCAAATTAATATATTGTTGGAACAATCGATTCCACTAGAAAAATTAGGTCATTGGTTAGGAACTTGGGTAAATCTTTACCGAGTCTTAGAACCATCGATTCAAAATCGGCTGCAAGCACGCTTTCTGCTATGGTTACAAATTATGATTTATTCCAAACAGACCCCTCAACAAAAGCTATCTTTCGAAACTCTACAAGATCTTAAAAAAATAGCCCAAAATTCGATTTTAGGCACATCGATTAATAAATGCCTTAACAGTACATCGCCCGCAGCTCTTCACCGCTGATTATTAAGACTTCCTCATCAATGCACAAGTATGTACTTCTCAGTACACAATCACTATACATAGACTTGGTACCTCTATTGCTCTCTTTCAATTCCCATGTTTATGATTTTTCGTACAGAGGACGTTAAATATTTTATTTCGAAGTGCCTCAACACACTTTGTTTTAAGCTTTTACTCTCTTCAGTGCTGATTCATTGCCTGTTATCAACTGCTAGCTTCGCCAACTCTTCTGCCCTGGAGGGAGGAGTTATTAACTTTCAAGGTATCCTAGTTGACGAAAAAGGTGTTCCATACGGTACGAATACACCCAAAACGTTTGTAATGCGCTTCAGCATTACCTCTGAAGACAAAAGTTTTATCCCATGGAGCAGCAATCCTATCGAGGTTGAAGTAATTGACGGGCTATTTTCAGTTCGTCTTGGAAAATTTGATGAGAATGTCGACGCCCTTGATTCTGCCGTATTTACGGGTAACGATGGAGTTGGCAGAAGAAGATTCCTGCATATGGAAGTCTGCTCTTCAGACAACCTCGGAGATTGTACACCGTACAATGCAAATAATTACCGAGGATTTTACCAAAAAGATTCGAATCAAAACTTCAACTCTAATACAGTTGACTCACAGATTCCTATTCCCGGGGTACCCTTTGTTGTCTCGGCCGTGCGAGTGGTTGGGGATGATACGAAAGAGGGAACTTTACGGATTAGTAAAGACTTGGACTCTGATGAAGTGGCTAACGATTTAGTAATCAATGCTCAAGGGTCCTCCTCCGGTCTTAGAATTGTTCAAAATCAAAACGTGGGTCTATTTATATACCAGACAGACCCACAAGTACGTCGCGATGCACTCATTACCCAAGGAAAAGGAATAATATCTGGTTCCGTTTATTTAAGAGGCCCTGATTCTAATGTTAAGGTACTCGGAAAACTGGAATCCAAATTTAGCAGTGTGGCCAATACGAGTTCCGGTCAGCTACAAGTAACAGGCAAAGATGTTGAAGGGTTTGCGGTTCAAGCGGGGCCAATTCGCTCTCCAGTATACAAAAATCCAGATGGAGTAGATTTTCAAGTTAGTACTACCGGCCTAAGTCGACTTCATAAAGTCAGAGTGGTCGATGTCTTTGGGTCTGAAGAGTCTCGCAGAACTGTAGAGCTTGATTCCTCGGGACAAAACTTGATTCAATTTGATTCCGATGGAAGTCTTGAACTTTCCAATCAAGGCTTCATCGAGATTTATGGTCGAGAATCTAGAAAGATCGATGTTAGTTCTGCCAGTTCCGTTGGAATCGAAGCTATTGGCTTTTATGATAATTACAATTCCGAACTACCTGGCATTAACGACTATCCATATCAATTAATCCCGCACGGGCTTTCGGTGATGAATTCATTGAAAATGGGCGAATCTCGCCAGATGAGTTTCAAACGACTGGAAGGTCTAGTAGGAAGTTTCGATTATCAAGAGCAAGATTGGACTCCCCTTCCGGATGTATACATTGATGGCAGAACTGGGGGGCAAACACATAAGCACGATATCAAAATTGGCGCTGATCCAGATAATCTGGTCAAAAAGTTAAATGAAGATGGAGAAAAGCGAATTATTAAACGCCGAGTTGATAGCGAACTAGCCTATAAATTTGACAATAATGACGGTCGTTCTCCTGATAGACCCGAATTCTCTCGAATCAATTATTTTTATCACTGCAGTAGCGAAGAATTAATCCAAAAACCAATTAAATGTACTGATCCTTCAATCTTAACGGACCATCGTCTAGTTGTTAGCGCCGATAATGATGAGCAAGGAATTTTCCTTGGAGGGTTTAAGAATACCACTACAAATCAGAAAAAAGTTTTGCTTGGTAGTACTTTCGCTAATATCAACGAGATCAATTTTCTTAACTGTTCAGAAGCTGATGATTGTGAGTTCGAGAAAACCTTAATTTTTCCAGATTACTTATCCCTTAGTGGTAACACTCTAAGTCTAGAGAATAGTCTATATGTTACTGACACCTCCCCTGACAAACAGAAAGATTATTCTATTCAGATTGAGGGAGATTTGATCCTTACTGGAAATTTGGATGAAGGCGGCGAAAATCTTGACAATTTACAGTTAAACACTCTACCAGAATTTCAAGGCTTAACATACAGCCCGGTAGTACACACCATATATGGTAAAAGCATCATTGAAGGCGACATGATTTTGTCACGAAGTCCCATAATTAGAACTTCTTTTCAGATAGAGAACGAAGTGTACTCAAGAAAATTCAGTGATAGTGATGATCTACTCAATCGAGCCAAAATAGATCCCGACAAAAGCATGAATGATGATCCTAATCAATTTCCAGAATCATATTTCAAAAATCTTCAGATCAAACTTATTAGCAAATCTGATGCTGG
>CAZYUV010000205.1:0-6376 GCA_964650625.1 uncultured bacterium | reverse complement strand
AATTTGCTGTTTAGGTACTCTTGCAACTAAGCTGTAATGTCGAGCATGTACGTCATTAGGAACATAAATCCTCTTTCGATTATTATGTAATTCACGATATTCCGAGCGCTCTAATAGGTAGTTAGTCACATCACTGTTGGGTCCAGGAGTCAATACTATCGCGTGATCCCAAGCCTCTTCATAATTAAATTCAACATTGCGACCGGGTAGAGCAAAGGTTAGACCAGAGCCCGGCGTTCTGTCAGTGTCTATATAAATGTCTACAAGTTGAAAAGCCCAGCCTTTTCTTGTTCTAACCCCTGTAATTGATTGAGGGTCCACAGCTCGATCCAGTGAGATCAAGTCTTCCGTGTCAATAGGTCTTAGAAAATCTAGACGAAACTCAATGACCCGGTCTAAATTACGAACTTCAAAACGTCTTAGATCAAAAATTCCATCTCTATTTTGAAGACTAATTGGATACAAATAATGACCTGCCCCTCTGTCATCATATTGACTATCCTCATGAACGAATACTGTTCGTGCGCGTGCCTTTTCACCTCGGGTATGTGGAATAACAGAGGTTGAGTCAAGTGGCCTATTAGAGCGTGATTTACCCCCGCAACCCAATAAAAACGATAATGTCGTAATAATGCAGATCAATTGCATTAATTTTGCTAAATTAGCAGTTGCCATGATTACCCTTCATTTGATTTAAAAAAGGAACCGAGTAGACTTTTGGCTTCAAATTTTGCTTTGTTTGATACTTCTAGTCAGTTGTCAGGGGTAAAGGTCTCAAATGGCTTCAATTAAGTAATGTGTTTAATGCTGGGACCACCCGGCTCCTATGTCATTTCACTGTATATATTCCTGTGCTCGTGTCAGAATCATCCAAGTTTTCATGATGAGGATCAACAATTGTTGCCGCACCGTTAATAGTATAGGTATAGCGTAATGGGCCTGCGCCCTTACCAGTTACTCTAACAGTCCATATTCCATCACCTTTTATTAAATCACCATTTTCTCCATTATCATTCATTGGCGCTGCAGCTCCAAAAAAGCCAACTTTATCGGCTTGTACTGAGTTAACTTCGCCAGCATAGTCTCTGGCAAAAAAATGGAATAAAGCTTCCCCTGGAACTTTTGACCGCATTTGAAGACTGAGACCTGTAATCGCGGTATCTCGTTTAACATCGATACCAACAAAAGCTGGTTCAAAATCAACCGATCTTAACACCACATAAGTGCTACCCAAGGCAGTTGTAGCCAATGAAAAATTACCTTCCACATCAGTTAGCACTCTATCTCTAGCAGCTCCAGCTATAGAAGCTCTCACACCATTTATTGAAGGTTTAGCTAAATTCGCATTAGTAAATGGCTGGTAATCTGCTGTATATGGCTTATAGTCAAAAATCCCAGCGCTATTTCCTGTGTAAATAGGCTCCAAAGATATTACCATTTGGCTTCTAGTAGTAAGGTCGACTCCGCAAGCAAAATCATTGGAGCCTTTTGGCTGATTGGTAACTGGATTAACGATCACTCCGTTTTGGACATTAAAGGAACCACAACTCACAAATCCATTAATACTGTCTGCAGACCACAACTGATAAGCAAAAAGGTTATCTAGAAAGGGAAAATTTGTAAGATTTAAGGCTACTAGACCCTCTTTTGCATCTTCAGCAATTATAGTCAAACTGGCGGTAGCCGTGATCGCATTCTGGGAAAAAGATACTGGAAATGTCAACGGATCTACAATACCGCCATTCTGATTAATAATATTTCCACTTAAAATTATCGAGCCACTCCGTATAGTATCTGCGTCACCGGGTGATTCTATACTTATCTCAATTCTGGTTAAGTCATTAAATACTGGCGCAGTAGGATCAGTGGGAGTAAAAGTACATAATTTAGTACCTCCTACAGATCCGCATTTTGTTGCCCCAGTCACTCCTCCTATAAAGCTGACAAGCTCTCCTCCAGCTTGCTTGAATTTTCCAAAACTAACTTGGTTCGTCTCAGAAACAGCCCACATCTCAAAATGTGCACCGGGTACATTCAGAATTGGAAGGCGAAGGTATTCGGTGACTTCAATACGACGGTTATTAGGATCACTGAAATCTCTTAATCTAAGTTTTAGATCTGGAAATGTGCTTACGTTATCAAAATTGAATGCAACATCCTGACGCTCACTACTGGCAATTAATTGACCACTAACAGGAGTTCGCTCCTCAACAGTGTAATCCTGATAACAGCCCTGAAGAAAAATCACCACTAAAAATAGACTCAGGAATACTCGATATTTAAACTTCGTATTCATCTCAGAAATCAGTCCTTGCACTAATGGCGATTTGTTGGCGAGTATTTTCAAAATCAAAGACCTCTTCATGATCTCGGTCATCATAGTCATAACCATATCTCAAGACGATCTCCGTTGACTTTGTTGGCTCGTAAGTTAATTCTCCAAACCAATTCCAGTAATCATCACCAGCCCCTGAAGGGACAGCTTCCTTTCTATGCCAACCATATGCAGCGCGCCCTTCGAATTTTTTACTGAAAGTAGCGTTGAGTTCGGTTACAAAAATATCTGTAACATCATGTGAAGGTGCAGCAGGAATAGAGACAACCACTGTTTGCCGTCTCCACTGCGGCTTTATAGAAAGCATTCCATCTGGAAGAATATCGTATTTAATTTCGGCTTGAACTCTATCTACATCCACTTGCTCAGGTTGCCCACTCCAATCTACACGATCTAATAGCACTCCTTTCACAATCAGCCTTCTATGTAAGGCTGTTCCGCCACCCAGAACAGCAAGCTGTTGTGTATAGTGCTGCCCATTATCGTTTACTTGATCAAAATCACTTATAAATTCCAGACGACCCTTTACCCCAGCAAAGAATACGGGTCGCCAGCCGTAATTTAGCGTATGTCTTGTACGGCCTTTTTCCTCTGGTTTAGCATCTTTTAGTAGTTCATTTTCAAGATCAAGCTGTACCTTTTGATGAAAGTCCGCAACCGTCCTTAAAGCTAACTTACTACCCCTTCGGCCATACCAAGGCTGACTCTCCTGACCGGTTAATTTTTCCCACCACTTCTGCTGGGCAGTGAGAGTGAAGTTTAATTGTTTTAAAGCAGCAATCTCACCCTCTTCAAAGGTATATTTTGCCTGTGCACGCAATAGTTTTTCACCCACACCAGATGTAGAACCTCGACCATAATTATCGTAGGCACTTCCATTCCATTGAGTGTCTACCAGTTGTCCTGAACTAACGTTAGAACGAAAATCCTTTCCAAAGCTGTATCCTTTAAAAGTTAATAGAAGATTACGATTTTCGTACTGACTATCCACTTTAAAACCGGTATCGTGAATATCTCCACTACCCTCACTTAGTAAACTATTTAATGTTAAATCAAAGTTCACCTTTTCTTTCTCTGCAGAATAGTTAGCATCCCAGCCAATTACACGATTGAAAGCATTTAAAGTATTGTAATCATCGGTATATTCTACAAAGGAACCTCCGAAGGTGAATTGTTTTTCAAATCCATCCACATCTTCGAAATTAAATGGCTGATAAGTTGCTCTGAAACTAAAAACATCATCCTCAACATCAGAGTACTTACTGAACTTAGAAAATAAATTAGTTACACTACCTCCAAGAGATCCTCTTTGCCGTATTCTCTTAAGCACAGAAGTAAAATAACTCAAATTAGAATATTTTCCTGAAGCTTCTACACCTTGGAAAATGCCAACCTCACCGGGTGAAAACCTCCACCTACCAGCTGTTAGTAATATAGCTGGATCCTGCAAATCAGTGAATTGTTCTCCACTAAAAATTCTTAGATCCATTAAGCCTGTTTTAGACTTGAAATGAGCTTTCGTCATTTCAACTTTGCGATCATTCTGAATATTTGTTGCGAAATCATCAATACCATCGCCGGGCTCTGGCTGTGCTGAGAAACCATAAATCAATCGATTGGAAGCGACGCCCGATAAATTTCCTTTTATCTCTGCAAACGCCTCCACACCCTTATAGAATGAATCATCGGTACCTTTGGGATTTCCAGTAAATCTTAGAAAAACATCTTGATTAAGTCGATCTAATCCCGGGTCCGCAAAACTCACAAAACGGTTTGATCTAAATACATATTTTTGATTGGCTTGATAAAAACCTTCAACATGAACATTACTCAAGGCCAAATCCAAAGCCTTGGTATCTTTTTCAACTTTTAAAACTCGTTTCTCCAGACTATCTACCCGGACTCCTAACATATCCAACTCGGTTCGAAATTCAGCTGATAAGCGATTTATAATAACCGTACTTTCCGGATTCATTTGGGGTGCTTCGCCTGGTTTTGCAGCCAATTCCGCATCTTCGATTTTTGCTAATATTTTTGCAGTAATTACAGCAAATTCATATCTAGTAAGTACGCGTCTGCCTTTGAAGGTTCCATCGGGATAACCCTCCATAACGCCCTCATCAATGAGTTTTTCAATTGCTGTATAGGCAAAATGATCCAGTGGAACATCTCTAAAAGGATTTTCCGCAAAATGAATCTGTAAAAATATCAAAATGCAAAAAAACCCCTTAAATAGGGTTTTAATGCCCATTATTAGTACAAAAATAGGTCGCATAAGCCAACTTTTGTATCGACTTGTGGACATATTATTTGAACAAAAATAGTCAAAAAGAGAGTAATTTTGTTAGATTCTAGCTCATCTATCTCGTTGGATAATGCTTATAAGTATAAGCGCAAAAAAGATTCCTGCTGCATCAGCGGCTAAATCCATGATTTCAAAAGACCTCGTAGGCACAAAGGTTTGATGGAACTCGTCACTTAAAGCAAAAAGAATGCTGAAGACAAATGTTTTGCTAACCAAAGAGGGTACTTTATTTTTAGAAAAAGACAAAATCCAACTTAGGGCCAACGTAAAATATGCAATGAAATGCAAGATCTTATCTAACCCGCTAATCTGTGGTAGACCATCCATTACTCTGGGCTGATGAGAAAGAAAAAATATGATTCCCATTACAATTAATGGAGCAAGGTAATAGATTCTATTATTAAGCTTCATTGGTTATCTGTAAGGCTTTGTGCCACGTACTTTGCTATAGGTACGATAGTATCTAGGCCTAGGTAATTCGTCTTACTAATCCATTTTTTTTGACTCTCGTCAAAACCTTCCTCAAGAATTAACAAACGCTCTTTGTCAGGTATTTGTTGGAATACAAGACGCTCTTGAAATGATTGTTTGTCATCTATGAAGTCGATATAACGACCCCTCGTCGAAAGTAATGCATAACTTATATCCGCAGAATGATCTACAGTTTTTTGATATATGTGCTTGTTATGCTTATAGCGATCCTTGTATTCTCTCTCGAGCCTCGAATAACGGCGTAATTTTACCCTTAAAAAATATTCAACCTTAGCTTCTAAAGCTAATTTTTCTAAAAATTCGGGATTATATATCTGAGCATTATCATTATCTGTAAGTGTAGGTAAATAGAAGTAAATCTTATTTGATGGAAATCCACCCGACATAAGCCGAGTCTCAAGTTCTTTTATTTCAAGCGTAGTTCTAGTAGTTTCGCCAATGCTCTCCCCGAGCTCATTAACTTGGCCTTTAAGGCCGTACAGATCTTTAATGTTTAGAACAAGGGCTGCTCCTGGAAATTTATTCAATGTACCTTCTAGCATTCGATGGAGTGCGAAAGCTGATAAATCTCGGTAGGTATTCAACTTCGTGACTTTCCAATCATGGTTCAAGTCACATGCCCATAAAACTGGTGAACCCATAATGAACCAAACAAAAATTTTACACATGTCAGTGAGCTTACAAGTAGCAGTTATAGAGTGCAAATATTTCAAATAGTTTGTAATCAGAATAAAAATTTCAAAAAATTAGCATAAAACCATCCACTTACCGTGGATAGCAATACTACGCCGATCGCAAATCCAAAACCTATTCGCTTCCCACAAATACTGATAATTACCAGCATAGAGGGTAAAGCTACACTAGGACCAGCTAACAGAAGTGCAAGTGCAGGACCCTCTGGCATACCCATTCCAACTAAACCTTTTACTGCAACCACACCCAAAATTGTACCGACATAAAGAATCCCACCGATTAAGGAAGCTAAAAAGCAAGCGATCAGACCATTATTGGTTAATGTGGCAATCATCCATTGCCTAGCAAACGGTTCTAAAATACCCACGAAAAAAACACCTATCAGTAATTTTGGCAGAATATTGCGGATCAAAAACCATGATTTATCCAGCCAATCCATTCTTTCATTCTCATGCAGGCCAAATTTTGAGACTAAAATTAAAAAGAATAACAGTCCTAGATTAAGCGGCCCCTTAATTGACCATGGAATTGATTCAATGGGTAAACTTAAA
>CAZYUV010000204.1:0-6409 GCA_964650625.1 uncultured bacterium | reverse complement strand
CTGGTTTTGCGCAATTATAATCTGCTATTGCCATAGAAGCAACGCGTTTTAATACATACTAATTATGGACAGTTCTGACCGGAAGCAGTTTTAAAGCTGTTACAACTTTGACAAACTCCGTTTACTCCGTTATCTACAACCGTCAATTGCCCACTCACCATCTTGATACAAGCAAACTCAGCAGCGTTACCTGGAGTGAAGGGGCCGGTCATCAATGTAATTAATTTACCCTGATTCTGACAAACTTCGGATACATAAATCGAAGAGCTATCAGTATCACATAATAAAGTTACCCCCGAGGAATAAACTGAATTAGCTACCCCCTCGAAGTTGGTTTGAATAATTCCCCCAATTGATATATCAGTAAGTTCGATCACTGTAGTTCTGCTACTCAATTCAACCGAACCTCCAGCGATTTCCGAGGAAAACTCTAGATTAACCAGAGGGTTTGCAGGGATGAAACCTTGAGTTCCAATTTGCACAAACTCTACTTCTTTGTTTTTTAAGGAACGCGTTTGTTGAGGGTCTGAATCATCTATTGTATATGTGATTGTACCAGTCTGCTCCGACTGCATCTCGATAGACATACCTAGACTAGCTCCGGCAAAAAGTTTTTCTGGTTGCCCGGAGTAGTCGATATTTGTTACTGGGGGGTTGCTGTTAAAGTTAACTGTTATTTGCTTCTCATTCAGAACTTCCTGATTACCAGACTCGTCGGTAGAGAAGTACTGAAAGAGATAAAGCCCCTCTTGACTCAAATTAACCGTCGCCGTGGAAACAACAGTATTATATCCAGACGTTACTGCAGTCAGAGTACTGAATTCATTTCCAACTTCTGAAACTTTATAGCTTAAATTGGAGTTTTCGAAATTAGAAAGTATTATATCTACTGCTGTTCGATGTGGCCCCTCCAAAACACCTGCACCCGACGGAAAAGCTGCAGTTATGGGAGCAATCGTATCAATTTGTGTGAAAGTTACTGGTATCTGAGCCTCTGGACCACCAACCTGTGCAGTCAATGATGGCTCCAAACTAACAACTGTCTGGGCTGCTATCAATACCTTTTCAACACCATCAATATCGACACCGACGCCCTCTACACGTATGTTGCGTGATGGACCAGAATCTACCTGCACCGAACCTTGCTCAGCAGTTGATGGGAAAACTGCAATTACTGGCAATAACAAATCAGGTGCCGTAATTGTTATGCGATATTGAGTTATCTTATTCTTTACAGACTGAAGATTATTGTAACGTACTTGAAAAGCGCTTAATTTCCGTCTTAACTCTTTTTGCATAGAGTCACTTATGACTGGTTCAACTCCCAGCGTATTAATTAAATCAACGGACACTTGGCTTGAGACTGCTTCTGCCTGATTCAATTGAAGTCTAACATGATCAAAATCACTAGCCACCCTATTGACACTAAGATTTAAGGCGTCTCTAAAATTTATAACCAAAGTCGATTTAGCCACCGGACCAAATCCACCCAGTCCTGAACCAAATGATACTTCGTTATTCTGAGAGCCACCACCCCCACAGCCAATAACTAATGAAATTAGCAAAGTCGTTACGAATAGTGCAACCATCCGAAAAATGATATTTATGTCAAACGCTCTGTTATTCTTACTCATTCTCTGGATTTAGATTCGCTATTTTTAGCTCGCTCCCTCTAATTTAGTATGCGATTTACAGAATCTTCCTCAAACTATTTTCGATCACCAAGGCCCTGCAGTTAATGCAAGCGAACAAAAATTAGTTTCAAATCCCAGAAAATGTCCAAAATCCTAAGCGAGTTTCATCGCTAGGAGAAATAGTTAATCGATCTTGTGATTTAGTCTCCAAATTATAGCGGTACACCTCATAGTTGTTATCATAATTACTGAGGAAATAAAGCATCTTCCCGCTTTCATCCACCGTAAAATCATTGTAAAGAAAGTTACTTTCAAATAGCTTAGACACTAACAGTTGCGGCACACTCACCTTATAAACAGTGGTTTCCCAGCGATCTTTGAGCCCTGGATTACTTGATGCAAAAATAAAGTTTTTAGAATTATTATCCCAAGTACCTTCTATTCTATTCGCCCTGATTGATGTCAAAGCAAAACTTTCTTTCGATTCCAGATTAATAACGACATAGCTATATTTTTCATCAGGGCCACGAACCAAAGAAACTAATTTTTTTCCGTCAGGGGACTTTTGGACACTTTGATCTCCACCAACCCCTATACTAATTTGCTCCAAACCTTTGCTCCGCTCCCAAAGAAAAACTCTAGAAAGCGCGTCAGATAATTTCTTACCAACCAAATAAATTGCGTCTCCGGGACCTTTTGCAAAGTCCGAAATCGTATGAAAGTTCTTTAGATAAACTCTAGGCTCTTCTTCAAATACACCCTCTTTTAAATCTATTCCATATAAAGAGTAAGTCTGCTCATAAAAATACCTTGTTTCAATTTCTGATGATTCGGGAGCTATAACCACTTTTCTTGCTAGAAATAATAATTCATTACTTTCAGGTAAATAGAGAGGTATGCGACAATCATATCCCTCAGCACTAAGTCGAAGCATAGTGCCATCATCGGGGAATAAATAGAAAATTATATTAGGTGCACCTTCCTCTTCTTGCATCAAAACAGGAAACCCATTATCGCCCCCACGCTCAGGAAAAGCCCCCGAATAATTAATGGGAGAATATTCTCTGAGATCGCGTCCATTGAGCAAAGAAGTCATCAATTTACCATCTCTTAAAAACCATAACCTTTTCTGCATTTGCTGAATTTCGTTAACGCTAAAAAACTTTTTTTGGCTAACTGTTTGAGGACTTATAACTTTGGGAGATTTTTTGATTTTTTTAAATTTGAGATATTTTCCTAATTCAGAGGTTGCTTGTACATTGTTGGGATCATAACGTAATGTCTTGCGGTAATAGTTCATAGCAATTTCATCGTATTCTAATTGCTGAAAACATTTTGCGATCCTGTTGTACAGCGAATACCAATGAGGTTTAGTTTTAACAACTTGTTTGAATAATTTTATCGCATGAGCACAACGTCCTTGTTCTTGATGAACTATGCCCTGCTTAGCTTTTTTCTTTAATTGCTTTTCGCTGGAAAACAAATTGGTAACAGTGATGGATATTACAACTATATAAAATGGCCAGTGTTTCATGCGGTCATTTTAAAAAAAAAATGACCCGGTGAAAACACCGAGCCCATTTTTTTAGAAATTTTAGTTTTAGTTAAGTGGAACAACTACATTGTATCCAGCAACAACTTCCATTCCTGATGGCTTTGCCATTACAACAGCCGTCTTAACTACGCCACCTTGGATAGCTCCTGGAGCCATACCCTCTACAAGAGACTTCTCTTGAGCACTCAAATTTGAAGCAGGGTAGTTCTGTGCCACAATAATTGTTGCTTTGGGGCTGAAAAACTGAACAAACTTACTATTTCCCTGAGTACCTACCTGGCGACCCGTAAAAGGAATTTGAGTTGGCCCATCACTGTTGAACTGAGCCCCTTTGTGCGTTCCACGAATCTGAGACTGTCCAGCGCCGTTCTTGTAAACCGTAATTGTTCCAAGAGGACCAGACACCGTGTACTCACTAAGTGGGCTAGCAGGGCTGTTATAAAGTTCAGCAAAGTTAGCTTGCTTTTTCAGGTTAGTCGTTGAAACCTCGATTTGTTCTGCTGTAGCAGCCTTACCTGTGAAGATGTCTAACTGAGCTCCCTCAGAAGCTGAAACATTGGCTACTGTTGCTACTAGAGCTAAAGCGATTGAAATTTTCTTGATCATTTTTTTCTCCTAAGCTTAAAAACCTAATACTTAAAAACTGACATTTATGTATCGCTGTTAAACCGACAACAGCAATACGTGTTTGTTGTTTAGCTTAAGCTGACGTTAATTAGATTAACTTCAGTGTGCCCTGCATTTTAAGCAAGAATAAAAAAGCGTCAACCCCTTAATTTTATTTTTTGGAACATTTGAAGATTAGCCACTCTAGTTTGAGTATACTTTAGTGGTGTGGAGAGTACTTCGAGAGCTCCCGATTCATTTTGACACTCGCTTCGTTCAAATATTTTTCCACGATCTGCCTAGCCTCTGACTTGGAATTACTGTTCTCGATCAATGTAATTATTTTATCCATGTAAGATCGCAAAATTATTCGGCATCGATACCAAGCACTGGAGCGAGGCTCTGAAGTTCCTATCTCCAATTGGTCAATAGCTGCTGTTCCGCCTATAGAGTTCTTAAGATGATTCTGCATTACAGGTAACTGCATAGCATCTTTACGAGTGGGAACATAGTAGGTATTAATTCCCCAATACGCAGTAATTTCAGGGGAGTTTAGCCAGCGTATAAAATCCCATGAACCTAAAGTTCTATTTTCACCTATTTCAGAGAAAATGCAGACATTCGTACCAGACATTACAGAACGGTCAATCACACCTCCGGAGGGCACTCTGGTAACATTGTAGTTAAAGCGTAACTTTTTCTGCATAAACTTCTGAGAAACTGCACTAGTTACGATGAAAGCTACCTTTTGAGCACCAAAATCATTCTGTAAGTTATACCCCTCACTACGATAAGCCCACTTGTCCATTACTGAATTAACCCACCACATGAGAGCTTCTTGGGATTTTTCCGAATCAAAGGCCACCTTAGTCTGCTCTTCATTGGTCATTTTACCACCATTTTGCAGTAGCATAACGCCAAATAACCATGGGTCCACAGCAAAAGAATATCCATAAATTGGCTTACGTGGATCATCCGCACCATTCCTTCTAACAGCCTTTCCAGACGGCTTGTCATAAACAAGCTCCCTATTAATTTTCTCACTTATTCGCTGGAGTTCCTGCCAGGTGCCAGGCTCTTTGGTTTCACCTACAAGTTCAAGCATATCCTTGTTTGAAAAAAGTACGGGAAAGCTTTTATTAAATGGTAGAGAGTATACTGTTCCTTTTTCATATGTACTATTATCTCTAAACACTTTATACAGCTGTTTGTATCCGTCCCAACTATCTGTAAAGCGATTGAGTTTTTGCAACGACTCCTCCCCTTTGTCTCGGGTTAGAAGCATCGTTACACCCTCGTACATCTGGGCCACATCAGGAGTTTTCCCAGCCATCACCGATGCTATTATTTTTTGCTCTAGAATCCCATAATTTCCCATGAATTCGGTATGCACATAATACTTATCAGATTCCCTGTTGTAGCGCTTAACCATTTCATTGAGCACATCTCCAAGCGGCCCCCCCATGGCGTGCCAGAAA
This sequence comes from uncultured bacterium, assembly GCA_964650625.1. Lineage (GTDB taxonomy): Bacteria > Muiribacteriota > UBA6191 > UBA6191 > UBA6191 > JAYZAC01. The sequence continues at coordinate 1,136 of CAZYUV010000204.1, read as the reverse complement.
ACTAGTTTGAGCTTACCATCTACATACTCATCCTCTCGAATATTGGAAGTACAGCCAACCAACACCATACAAAAAACAATGATCAGAGCAGTAGTAACGATTCTTCGCATCCGATTATCCCTTCAATCCACTGGAGGCTTCACCCTGTACAAAATATTTTTGAGCAAAAATATAAATAAAAATCAGAGGCAAAATACAAAAAGTAGACGCGGCCATAAGCAATTCCCACTCGGTTCCCTCAGCTTGTGAAAAGTATGACAAACCAACTTGAATAGTTCGCATCTCTTGGGAGTTCGTAACGATCAAAGGCCAAAGCAGAGAATTCCAGCTACCTAAAAAAGTAAAAATTGAAATTGTAATGATTGGAGGCAGAGCTAAAGGAACAAGAATTCTGAATAAAAAGCCTGTTTTACTGCAACCATCAATCATTGCTGCATCATAGAGATCTCGCGGTATTTGAGCGAAAAATTGCTTTAACATAAAAATCCCGAAAACTCCTGCAAGCCAAGGAACAATAAGCGCCATATATGTATCGATCCAACCTAATTCACTTAATATCAGATAGTTCGGTATTAAAAGCGTTTCCTGCGGAATCATCATGGTAGCCAAAAATAGAGTAAATAAGCCGTTTTTAAATGGGAAGTTAAAAAAGACAAAAGCATAAGCAGCCAGGATTGAAGTCGTAACCTGACCAATGGTGGTAACGACAGCAATGAAAAACGAATTCCAGAAGTATCTTGTAAAACTAGGCTGAACTTTATTCCACGCTTTCAGATAGTTCGACCATAAATAAGTCCTATGCTGTAACTCAGTGTCACTTACCGTGAGTTCTTTATCACTATCTCTGAATCTTACTTGAACTAGCTCTTTGTCTACTTTCAAAACAACGACCTCATAATTTAATCCCGTTGTTTTCTCTGTGTAGTAAGCCTTCTGCTGAGGAAGCCATCGGTCTACGTCAAGTACTTCTGAGGAGCTCTTAAGCGAGGTCAAAACCATCCAGAAAAAAGGGAAGCACATCAACAACCCACCCAGGAAAAGTCCTGAATGAATCAAGATTATGTTCTTAAGACGCTGTTGCTTTGCACTGGTCATTAATCCCCCTATCCTCCGTAATGCACTTTCTCACCCACATA
>CAZYUV010000203.1:0-6438 GCA_964650625.1 uncultured bacterium | reverse complement strand
TTGTACAAATGCAACTAAAACCAATAAACATATTAGAAAAAATATATTACTCAGAAGCATACGAGCCGCTATATTTTCAAAGATAGTAACCTTCGCTAATTGCCAGATTTTCATCTCAGCTCCTCTCAGATTCCAAGTTCAAAAATACTTCCTGTAATGCTTTTCGATTAGTATCACCTCTATCTACTTGAAGAATGATTTTACCTCGATTCATAATTACAATTTCGTCAGCAACATTTAAAGCAAAATCAAGATTATGAGTATTTAGAAAAATGGACTTATTCTGTTGTTTCAAACCTTTAACCATTTCTTCTATTTTTAAATGTCCAATAGGATCCAAACCAGTGCTAGGTTCATCCAAAAATATTAATTGAGGGTCATTCAATAGTAAACGCGCAAAATTAAGACGCTGCATCATTCCTTTAGAATAGTTTTTCATCGGTATACTTGGATCAATATTAGCAATCAAGTCTTTGGCCTGTGGATTCTCAACTTCTACTGATGCCTGATTCATAGTTGCAAAGAACTTCAAGTATTGACTTAAATTTAAGAAATCATAGCGAGTAGGCTGCTCCGAAAGAAAAGCTATTTGTCTCTGAAGCTCCTCACTGCCTGAAGGAAAACCGAGGATTTGTATTTTTCCTAATTGCGGTTTGCTTAGATTTAACAACAAACGTAAAAGACTTGTCTTGCCAGCTCCATTAGGTCCCAATAAAACTAAGGTCTTATTTGCTTCAATCACTAAATTTAAGTTATCAAACAGGGTTGTTTCAGCATCTTCATAGCAAAAATAAAGACTTTCAATATTAATCATTTTATTACTCATATTTACTTAACAATCCTTTTGAAAAATAATAAGCCGAAAATTACAAACAGTAAAATTGTAATCCGCTTATACAAATCCTCCTGACGAGCTTGTATGCCATATACAAACAATATTCCCTCCATCATTTCTCCCGAGTTATCTATTCCCGTATTTACGTTGATATCTCGAGCGCGTGCTTCCGCAAGACCCTTTTTATTACCTATCTGTAAATATTCAGCATACTCCTCAGATACTCCATGCTGAGAAAGGTCCAAGTATTTTCCAATGCCTGTTGAATGATGATGTTTCGATAAGGATAAGCCTGAATCATGAGCAATTTGTGGGAATATAATTACCAAAATAAGCGTAAAACCAAGATAATATTTCTTCATCGAGCTATCGCCTAAATTGAATTATTCTGACAATTTTTACAAATACCGTTTAATTCAAGTTGCGGCTCAGATATACGAAAACCAATTTTTTCAATATTAGTGTGCACAGCCTGAATAATGGCTTTTTCTAAATAAATTTCATCAACTTTTTGACACGAATTGCATATAAGAAACTGAGGATTCTTGTGAAAGCCGCAATCAGTAATATGAGCACATGCAACAAACTTATTAGCCATCTGCAATTTGTGAACCAACGTTTGTTCTTGAAGAAATCTTAAAATACGATAGATAGTCATAGGCGCAAAATCTTCATCAAAATCAGCTTTCAAACAATCTATCAATTCATAAGCTGAGAGTGCTTTGGCCGCTTTTAGCAAACTGTAAAATACTTTTTGACGCTTCGCCGTTAATCTAACCTTTCGTTTCTCACAAAGGTCCTGAGCATATTTGATAGTAATATCAAAGTTTTCCATATATCAATACCATTAATTCGAAAAATCTAAACTAAATAAAAGTCTTCTATCAGTGTTTGAAGCTGTAGGAGATCTATGAACAAGTCCACTACCTTCGTTACCCGGCCACAATTCTCCCTTTAACAAAGCCACGTCGCCTGGCTTCAAAGTTTGAATACAATCATCATCTGAATAGATGCCCGATTTATCATCCGTTAAACCTTGATTGCCGTGCCCCAACTTACTTCGGTCTACGCAATCGTTTAAAAGCCATTCTGTGCTAGGTCCATAATAAGTTGATACAAGCCTACAAGGCACTCGGTCTACATGAAAACGAGGGCACATTGCTTCAGCGAGAACCTTAATCCTAATACCCAATCCTTTTAATTCAAAAAGATAACCATACATCTCTATCAATTGAGCCATATCCTCTCTCAACAAAGAAGTATCAAGATTCGCGCCTAATACTTCTTTTAGATAATCATGAGACTCATTACTTTCTATTTTGTTACCAATAGTAAAAATTTCTCTGTCTAAAATAAAATTCTGAGCCTGCAATCTAAGTTTGGGCGCTAATTTTCGCCGCCAAACAACCATATTAACCTCAGGTTTATATATTTGAGAAAGAACACTAGCTTCATCAGATTCAATCATACTTAAAAAATTATTAGTTTCATTAGTGGCCGATATTTTCATAAAATATATCCTAGATAACCTTCGGACGATGTTACAACATCACATTATGGTTCTGCCACACCAGAAAACCCGAACCAACTTACGCTTAAAGATTAATATATATTTCTAAAAGTTGTTAAATTGCCTGACCATGTACTCAAGCAGATATAGAACAGCTATATTAATTGCACATACCCCCTGTATATTATATCGATAGCGTATTTTGACGACCGATAGTTAACATATGAAATCAATGTATCCTAGTATTGCAGTTATAGGCTCAAAGGGCTATCTGGGCTCACGACTCCTACAAAATCTAAACCAATTTTTTGATAATGTTGAAGGAATAGACCAACATAATTTGGCACAACTCGAGGATTGTCTCAAACGAAACGAAATGATCATATGGGCAGCAGGTTTATCTAATCACGAATTAGGTAAGCAAGATCCTTGGCTTGATATGCAATTGAATGCAATCGATGTTATTCGTGCTACTTCTCATGTAACGACTAGTCAAACCCTCATTCACATTTCTAGTACGTGTATTTATGGCAATTCTGCCGGAGTCGTTAATGAAGAGTCACAGGTTATGCCATTAGAGCCTCAGGCATATTCAAAATTTTATGCTGAAGAAATGTTGACTCATATTGCCAAAATACGTGGCTTCACACTTTTGAACCTTCGGAGTTCGGCCGTTGTTGGAGATAAGTTACCAGGAGAACCTTTATCCTTCTTAGAAAAAGTTCTAATAAGTGATGCCAAAAATGAAGTCATCGAAATTTATGGAGGCAAGCAACGACCTTGTATTTTCACACCAATTAATGATTTTTTAAGTTGTATTAAAAACTTACTTACCCTTGAAAATTGGCCTAGTCATAAATTAAATTTAGCCACTCATCAGGTAAATTTTGATAACCTTACTGATCAATTTAAGTTTAGATTCGTAGACTCCAAAATACGAAATTCTTTAAAAATAGAAAATAAAAAATGGGGTCTGCTGAATCTTAAACCTAAAACACTTACAAACACCTTAAACTACTTAGACGAATTACAAAATGAACTCAGAAAACGTTTCATTATTTGATCAAATCCAAGATGACTTACGAGATTTACTGTCTCGAGACTTTTATGTGCTGGGAGAAGAAACAAAGCACTTTGAACAAGAGTTTGCTGAGTACATGGGTGTAAAACACTGTATTACTGTTTCATCAGGAACTTCTGCATTAGTCTTGCTTCTCCGCGCATGTAATTTACCCCAAGGATCTAAAGTTTTAGTTCCAGCTTTCACACCGATTCCAACAAGCATGGCTATCTTTGAGGCCGGACTGATCCCAGAATTTGTAGATGTAGATAGAAAAAGTCTCACCTTGGACTTAGATAATCTTGAACGGCATATAGACCCCGATGTTAAAGCAATAATTCCAGTCCATATTTTTGGTAAATTATGTGCCCTAGATAATATAAATCAGTTTGCAAAAACCCATAATTTAAAGATTGTTGAAGATGCTTGCCAAGCTGTAGGTAGCCGACACCCAAATTATTCTATTGCCCAATTCTCAGTAGGGGCTGGAATGAGCTTTTATCCTACAAAAAACTTAGGTTGTTGGGGGGATGGTGGAGCCATACTAACAAACTCTAATAAACTGGCGGAACAATTTATCGAAATGCGCCATTACGGTTTTGATTCAAATTTTGAAAGTAAATCTCGCGGAGCAAACTACCGTATGGACGAATTACAAGCCTTAGTATTAAGAAAAAAATTGGCTAAATTAGAAAGTCATAATATATCTCGAAGAAATCTAGCCAATAAATGGAAACGGTTGTTGGGAGAAAAAGGGTTTCAGTATTTAGCGGAAGACGAAGAACATAACTACCATGTAATTTCTTATCTTTGTGAAAATCCTTACAAGAAAGAAGCTATTCGAAAAATTTTTAAGGAAGTTGGAATTAGATATCGTTTCTTCTATGATTACCCAGTGCAAGCCTTTGGTGGTTTAAACTTAAAACCGAAATTCCATCTTGAAAATTGCGAATGGATAGCTCAGCGTGTAATCAATCTTTACGAATCTCAGGAATGTTTTGAAGCTGTATCTAAAGTACTCAAAGATTAACAAGTTTTAGTTATCTGACGTCGGTTCTTGCACTGAATTTTCTAACTCGTCGGTTATTAAGCTCATTTCTTCTTCGACCATTTTTACTATCTGTTTCTCCAACTTAGTAAGTCTATCTGTTTGAACTTTTTTGCCTACAAAAGAATCTTCATTCCAAAGCCCTTCTTGAACTTGTCCGTCGGACCAAATAAATGTCCCGATTCCTTGCTTCAACCCTTTATAAAATTGACCAACATATTTGTGTCCACTAGCCCACAAATAACGCCCCATTCCATGTTCAGAATCATTCTGCCATTCTCCTGAATACCCCTCACCGTCTGGCCAACTACTTACACCCAATCCAGACTTCTTACCATTCAGCCAATCACCTGCATAACTGTAACCATTACTGCCAACGTAAACTCCCTCGCCATGTTTAAAACCGTTCTTAAACTGTCCCTTATAACGACCATTTAACCTCGACAATACTCCTTTACCATGCATTTTATCGCGTTTATATTCACCATAATAAAAATCTCCATTAGACCAAGTATAACGGCCATTACCGTGCATTCTTCCCTTAATCCACTGACCCTCGTAATGGTCCCCATTAACCCAGGTATATTTTCCCTCACCCTCATATTTATCATGCCTGAAATTACCGATATAAATCTCACCATTTTGTAATTTATATGTACCTAAACCTGTTCTTTGGCCATTTTCAAAATTACCGCTAAATTTATTACCATTGTTGTAAACGTAGACACCCTTACCATTTCGGATACCATTCTGGAATTCACCGTCATACTTGGCCCCATTGGAAAAAATGTATACACCCACCCCATTGAATGTGTCATCTTCCCAGTCGCCCTTGTAAGAATCTCCATTAGAATATTGCATTGACCCAGAGCCTTCACGCACGCCTAGTCTATAATGTCCTTCATAAACCTCTCCAGTAACCCAGGTAAGAACTCCATAGCCATCTCTTAAGCCTCCATTAAAATCACCTTCATATTTGTCGCCATTACTCCATGTTAAAACGCCATAACTATTAAATTTATCTTGTTCCCATGAGCCGTTATAAACTTCGCCATTTGAAAAAATCATCGTTCCTTCACCATGGCGCTTAAAATCCTTAAAGGAACCTATATACTGATCACCATTAGAGTAGACATATTTGTGTGTACCGTTTTTTGGGGGTTTAACAAGGGCTAATTTAGTTTGATCCCCTTTTGCTTCAACAGTTTGCTGTTTCTTATCATCTATATTTTCTTTTTTAGATTTTGCAGGCTCAGTAATTTTCTCCACAGAATTAGTTTCTTCTATCTTCGCAATTTTTGATTGATCTATACTATCCTTGGACGTCGTCAAGTTTTTGGATGCAATCACACTGGAACTTGTTTTTGTTGAAGTGCTGTCCTTTGAAATCAAGTTTTTCGAATCAATTTGAATTGCAGGGGTTTCTGCAGTAATAGTCACATCACTCTGCCTGTTCTCAAACTCTATGGTCTCTTGTGTATAATCATAGAAATTGCTAAACGAATCACCCTTTTGCTTCGCAGTGGTTTTAGGGGTTTTAGCCACTATTATCCGAGTTGTATTCCCATTATTAACCATTTGATAAGCTTCATTGAACCTGTATATATTTTCGATAAGTTCTCGCTCAAATTGAAAATAAAATGCTATCGTGGCTGCTAAACCACAGCCAAGAAACAAACGTCTGAAGAACTTTGCATAGCCACTTGAAGAATGCTGCACTTCTGCATTACTCGATTTAACTTTTGCAAGCTTTTCATCCACATCATTCGCTCTTCTCTGTGCATTTTCTTCAACTTTCTTTATTTGCATGAGAATATCTTGAAGCAATCGACTGGTCTTCGGATCAGAGCGCTGAACTGAAACTTTACTTACAGTCTTGTGTTCAATTTTTTTCGAATCGTCACTCTTCGAAATAGCATTTTCATTGGAATGCGGACTCTTTCTTCCAATACTTTTTTCCAAAACAGGGGAATCAATACCAACCA
>CAZYUV010000202.1:0-6443 GCA_964650625.1 uncultured bacterium | reverse complement strand
TAGTTGAAGGTCGTGGTAACGTCATTAAAAGTGCCGAAAAACTGCGTGATATGGGCATAAGCCCAAAGAAATCACTTCCTGAAGACTTAATTCAGAAAGGTAACAATCAGATAGATTCTACAACCGAATTTTTAACTTCCCAAATAAGTGATTAATTTTATTTTGGCCCAATAGGTTTTGGATTAATAATAAAACCTTCTATTTCGAAAGCCTTTCCAAATCCCAATATTAAGCGTCCCGACTTAGGTTCTAATTCAAAAAGATGAAAATCTCTTAGGCTTTTTAGCATTTGCACTGTAGGACCAAGTTTATCGGTCATTTGCTGTAGAATTTCGTTAAAACTTTCACTATCACGTAATATTTCTCGATGTTTTATAACCCACGTGACTCTGTTGCGAGCAAATATCTCGTTGGCTGCAGTCTCATCTTGAGTTATGAGAACACTTAACTTGCTCTGATTTAAAATATTTTGACAATGTAGACTCAATTCACTAAGAAATAAGTATATTTTTTGATTATATAATAAGAATGGACTGGTACTAGAATGGGGATCTCCGTTCCGATCTACACTGGCAATGTATAGAGATTTTTGATTAGTTAATAGTTTTGTAAGCTGACTTTGAATTTCTTCTATACACATGAATTACGCTCCCAAAAAACTTCTTCCTGATAACCTTGAATATTAGAATTATTGGATGCTTCTTGAAGTCGTTTCAAAGCATATAGACAATATTCAAAATCCCTTTCAAATCCGAGATATCGACGTTTAAGTTTTTTTGCAACCACTGCAGTAGTCCCGCTGCCTAAAAATGGATCTAATATTAAATCTTCTTCATCGCTACTAGATAGTATGAGTTTAGCTATTAATTTTTCTGGTTTTTGGGTTGGATGGTCAGTGTTTTCAGGCATAGACCAAAATGGAATGGTGATGTCTGACCATAAATTAGAAGGAGCTGTATCTCTAAATTTTTTACTGCCTTGGTCTACCCAATCTTTTGGTTTTCCTTTGGAGTCTTTGTAAGGTGCTAACACTTTACGACGAAGACGAACTCTATCGGGATAGAATTTAAATTGATCTCCCATGGTGCAGTACCATATATCTTCACTACAATTTTTCCAGTTTGTTTTTGAACCGCGTCCTTTTTCCCGTTCCCAAGTTATACGATTCCGTATTTTGAAATGTTTATTTAAGGCAGGAAATAAAGAAGCTGAGCTTAACCAATCACCACATACATATATACTTGCAGTTGGTTTTAATGCAGGAATTATAGTTGTGAGATATGACTCTATCCAAAATTGGTATTGTTCTGGAGATCTACTGGAAAAAGATTCTTTACCAAAAGTTTTTGTTAAATTATATGGGGGGTCGAGAATCAGAAGATCAACACATTGTTTAGGAAGACTTTTACTTAATTGAAAGCTATCTCCTTTTATTATCCCCTGTAAATTATTAACGTCGGTTTGAAGTTCGCAGGATAGTACTTTGCGATCTTCATCAGAAATTGTGAGGGTCCTATTTCTAGGGGCTTTTTTTGAGGACTTCATTGTCATGGAGTGGGAAACAAATCAGGTGCAATACTTTTGATTTTTAAACCGTTTATATAGGATTCTAATTTCTTGGTATCTTTGAAAAAGCCATGAGCCTTCAAAGATTGAACAACAACACAAGTGTAACTTCGACGGATCAAACCATTAGAAATTAATTGATCTGAAGTGTTGTTACAAAGATAGTTTAGTATACGGAAATGATCGTCAGGTGTTTTACTGAAATATTGCGTTTGACTTTGATTTTTCTGCATGAGCTTATTATTTACGGTTAAGCTTGCTCCCATCACCATATGATTAGCATCTAGAAAGGCAATATTTATATCAGCGCTTAAACCAGGAAAATCTGAATTTGGTTTTGATTTCAAATTTACTCTTCCACTATCTACAAGGGTTTTACGTTGTTGAGATAATATATTTTCTTCAACTTTTTCAAACACAGCAGGACCTTTTACTGGTTTGCGGTAGTCCAAAGTGCCTGCAACCAGCATACAGGTTATTTCTTCTACTAATCCATGGGCTTGCGCAGGATGAACTACGATGATTAGCAAGAGTAAAAATATTTTTGTTAGTTTCATAAAACTTATGGAATCAAAAAATTTTTACAAAAACAAGCTTAAGTATTCCAAAATAGGGACTTGTCAAAGTACGTCGAAGGTAGTTACATGTGCATTCACAAGGAGATTGTATGCCCATTTATGAATATCGCCATACTAATGGATTTGAGGAACCGTGTAATAAAGATATCCTAGAAGTATTTCAGACGATGAGTGCACCAGAACTGAGTATATGTCCTCAATGTGGAAAACCTATTCAAAAAATGATTAGTATGCCGGCTCGACACCAACAGCATCTCAATAACACCCTTAATGAAAAAAATATAGCCGAAAAGGGTTTTAGCAAATATGTCAAAACTGAAGACGGTAAATATGAAAAAGCCGCCGGTCCCGCGGAAGCACCTGCTACTTTGGATCGTGGAACGATGGCAGAAAACCTTAAACATTTGGATTAATAGCAGTTTGATTCTTTTGTGAATAGTTAGACTACTTATCCTTTTCACAAAACCATCTAGTTCTTTACGCAATAGAGCCGATATTGTAACTATGTTAAGGCTTGTGATTATTTCTTTGATTTCTCCATTATTTGTTAGTGTCAATTATGGGCAGCCATGGGCAAGTAAGACTATGTTACGAATTGAGGAGCTTCAAGAACAGTTGGAAGAGACTCGATATGCGCCAGATTTTCATAGACTTTGGCAAATCAGAGCAGCGGAACTGGATCACTTAAAGAGAACATTGAAGCTACGTCAGCGTCAACGAAAATTAATTTTAAGCCCTTGGAATCAAGCTCGCCAGAAATATGCGAATCTGCTAAACGGTTCATTTAATCACCGTATTGAATGCCCAGTCATCAGACAATCTGATGCCACAGAAAGAGCTCCTGACTTAGATCCAGTAAAAGAATTACACCATGATTGCCTTATAAAGCCCCTTCGTGTAACACGCGCGACGCATGATGGTCTTATTGTGTATAGTTTAAAGGAACAGCCAACTTGGAGTGCTTTGCGCGATGCATTAGAGTTTTATGCTTCATCATCTCGCAGAACTTATGTGAGAGATCGTGGCGAAAGAGCCCGTGAAATACTATTGGAAATAGTAGAACACTGACATGGTAGATTTAACATTTTCAAATAAAAGCTCATTAAATTTGAAGAGTTTTAAAGAGCATCATTTCGTTCCCGCAAAAACAGCTGGAAAATTTTTAGCTGTCTGCTTACATGGTCGTGGTAGTAATTTGTTATGGTTGCGAAAAATACGTCATCGTTTGAAGCTAGACGACTTTAACTATTTGTTTTTAAATGCTCCGGACCCATGGACCAGTGATGATGGCCATCAAGGGTTTAGTTGGTATGGCAAAATTCCAGAACATCGTGAAGGAATTGTACGTTCTTTAAAATTGCTTGAGCAATTAATGAGGGAACTTGAGCGATACGGGTTTACTCGAGATAAAATTATGTTGGTAGGATTCTCCCAAGGTTGTGTAATGAGTTTAGAACTAGCGCTGCGTTCGCCGACTCCTTTTTTCGGAGTATTAGGTATCAGTGGTACAATATTTAAACCATCGGAACTATTAGAGACTATGCCTGAATCCGCAACACAAACTCCTGTATTAATGATTCATGGCACCAGAGATGAATTATTGGATATCGAGAAAGTTCGCTGTAAAGCGAAAATAGTGATGGAAGAAATGCCATATTTTGAATTTATGGAAGTAGATAAAGGTCATAATCTTGAGACCTTCGAATATTCTATCTATATAGATAAAATTAGTGAATGGCGAAGATTATATATAGGGCGAGGACTTAACATTTAAGCGAAAATATGTACTTTGACACTTCCATTTAATACCCCTTTCGAACTATAATGTTAGTTCAAGTATCAACCCTGATACCTTTCTCCTAATCTCATGGAAAACACCACAATAAGCTTAACGCTAATTATTGCACTTAGTTTAATCAGTCAATGGATCGCCCTCCGGATGGGGTGGCCACCCATATTGCTTTATCTGTTGCTTGGTTTAGGACTTGGGCCAGTCGCTCAAGTAGTTCAGCCTGACCTATTGCTTGGTGATCTTTTGTTCCCCTTTGTTTCGCTAAGTGTGGCGATAATATTATTTGATGGTGGGCTGCATTTAAAATTTGATCAATTGGGTTCATTAAAAAGTTTAGTTTTTAGACTTTGCACAATAGGAGCTGTCACTAATGCAATTATTTGTGCATCTTTAGCGCATTATATTTTAGGATTTCCTTGGTTATTATCTTTCGTTGTTGGAGCAATGTTGATTGTTACTGGACCTACAGTAATTGCGCCCATGTTGAGACAACTGAGGTTAAATCATAATTTATCTAATGCTCTCAAATGGGAAGGTATTGTTACTGACCCTTATGCCGCAATGGTTGGCATTTTCTTTGTCAATGCCATCATGTATTCCGCGAAGGATGCGAGTTTTACCCATTTGGTTGGTCATGTTGTTGGGTGTATTGGACTAGGGATAATAGGAGGTCTTCTAGCAGCTTATATTTTGTTAAAACTAATTGAAAAAGAAGCAATTCCAGTGGCTGTAGAAGTTCCTATTACGGTGGTATTTGTTTTGGTCACATTTGTTATTTGTAATCATTTCCAACACGAATCGGGTCTTGTTGCTGTTACTGCCATGGGAATGCGAATGGCTAATCAAGATCGAGTGAATATTAATAAGATTATTATTTTTAAGTCCGAGTTACAGATTATTCTAATACCGATTCTTTTCACTCTTTTAGCTGCACGTTTACAATGGTCAGAAATTAGTCAGGTTAATATGCAGTCGGCATTATTTTTATTAGCAACAATATTTGTAGCTAGGCCAATTGCAATTGCTATCGCTACCGCAGCGCAAGGAATTCCTTTCAAGGAAAAGGTCTTTTTAGCGTTTTTTGCACCTCGAGGAATTGTGTCGGTGGCCGTAACTTCTTTATTTGCATTAGAGCTACATTCAGTTAATTACCCTTACGCTAATGCTTTTTTATCAACAATGATTTTGACTATTTTAGGTACAGTCGTAATATATAGTCTTTTATCTCAGGTTATGACTAGGCTTATGGATGTAAGAGAAACAGACCCTAATGGGGTTTTGATTGTTGGCAGCAATATTTTTTCTCGTCAATTAGCTCTCTTATTAGAAAAGTTTAACGTGCCAGTAACCCTAATGGATACAGATCGTCAGCAGGTTCTGGAGGCGCGCATGCAAGATCTTGAAGTTAGGCATGTACGCCAAATATCCGAAGGTTTGGTCAAACAATTTGATTTCCGTAACAAGGGTATTCTTTTGGCAATGACAAATTCAGGTGCAGTAAATCAACTTGTATGTTCTATTTTTAAGGATCAGTTTACAGATGGGCGGAGATTTAGTCTTGAGTGCTCAAGGCCTAGTATGTTTGGGCCTGAAAGTCTTAGTGAACGAGCTGGATTTACTCTTTTTCAAGAGGGAGTTCAGTACGAATATTTGGTGGCTCATATTGAAGCTGGTGCCCAACTAAAGGCCACAAGAATCACAAAAGAATTTCCCATAGAAAAATTTATAGAGAAATTTAATCAGGAAGCAATTCCGTTGTTCAAAATGATGGATAATCACAGGTTGGATCCTGTAAATAGACAAAATATGACTTTGGAAGGCACAGACTACACCTTAGTTAGTTTAATTCTCAGTAATGAAATTACGCCAATTTTACAAGGAGAAGTGCTAAACAAAAATTTGTTTGGGGTTGAGCCTTTAAAACCCGGGATACAGTTTACACCTTAGAACTTTATACGGCGGTTAATTCGATTAGAGAATCGTCTTGTTTTTGAATATCAAGTTTACTTGATTTAATAGCTTCAAGCACCCCATCCCAGAATTGTATGCGGACTTTGATGGCTTCTTTACATGCAGATTGAGCTATCTTAATTTTAGATTCATCTTGTTTACAAAAGTGATCTACTAATTGTTGTGCAAAATGTGAATGTTCATCTCCATCAAGCTCGGTATGACGTTCCAAATAATAATAGAAGTGGGGTGCTTGCTGGCGTGACATACCTAACTTACTAAGTGCAGATGTAAACATTCCCGGAATTATTTTTTCGCGACCATAGGCAAACCAACATGAAATAATTAACGGGTCTTTTTCTATTATGGTCTTAAATGTTTCACCAACAAACTTGTAGGCGGGGTGGTTAGGATTATATGAAATAACTTCTGACAGCCCCTTACATCGGACATTCTCAACAAACTCGACAATATCAGTAATAGGAACACCTATCTCTTTCATCGACTCAAGATACAGTTCATAATGACTACAGCTGCCCGTACCATTCATATTTACA
>CAZYUV010000201.1:0-6445 GCA_964650625.1 uncultured bacterium | reverse complement strand
TCTGCTTGGGTGGCGTTATGTATAAATTAAAAACAGCTACCGGCAATATCTCATTAGCAAGGGCATGAACTTCGGGGTCTGCAGAGCCAACTGTCAAACGTAGTTTATCTATAGGTGCCTCGAAGGGTATTATTCCCACGGGATCAAACTTATAAAATGAAGGGACTACTACATGATCTAATGATTCGCCAGCTGCCTGCTGTACTCTAGTCCAATCTTTTTCATTTCTAAAATCCGTTGGCTTTATATAACCACGTTGCAGAACGTCTTCTGAACCGATTACTTCACCCTTTAATAAACGACAAAAAATCTCAGTAGCTTCCTGAAAAATTCTACCTTTTAAAACGGGCCAGAGAGCTTTCTCCACAGAATTACGAGGATAAATTCCGTAAGGTGTGTTACTAAATGGAAAACGACCTGATGCAAAGCCAATGTTAAGTCCTCGCTCATCTTTCACGTCCATACTGTGAATTGTTAGAAAAGTGCGGATCGCTTCAGCATGAGCCACGGGGCCGCCATTACACAAAATATTTCTGATGGCCGAACCTACTTCAATCTTTTTAGTTCGAGCATAAAGCCAATGAGCCATCTGTAAAATGTCTGTGTTTAAACCAATCTCTCCCTGAAAATGAGGAACTACAGCTCCTGGATTCTTTTTTTGTATCTGGCAGGATAAGTGAGTCTCTGCAATCCAACCAATGCCAAAGCCCAGCTCGTCAGCCAGTAAAAACTGCTCAAGAAAATTCTTGAACATAGCTCGCTCATTAGGAATATGCTCATTCACTGGTGTTTGACAAATAGCAAAGAAAATATCAAATTTCATAGACTAGGCGTCCTTCCTCCATCAACTGGCAAATTAATCCCTGTGATATAGGCTGCCGCAGGACTCGCCAGAAACGCGACAGCACTTGCCACTTCTTGTGCTTCTGCAAAACGCCCCAAAGGTACTTTAGCTTTCCAAAGCTCTATAATTTTATCTTCACTAAGGCCTTGTCTTGAACTTGCGGCTTTAATAAGCTCATGTAAACGCTCCGTGTCAGTATAGCCAGGTAGAACATTATTTACAGTGACACCGTATTGACCCAATTCATTGGATAGTGATTTAGACCAACTCGCCACTGCCCCACGAATTGTATTACTCACACCAAGGTTAGGTATGGGAGCCTTTACTGAGGTAGAGATAATCTGAATTATACGTCCGTATTGAGTACTTTTCATACCTTCCAAGCATAAGTTGACCAACAACTGAGAAGCTAGCACATGATTTTGCAACCCCTCAGAAAAAGTCCGTTCACTAGCTTGCAATAGTGGGCCAGCCTTTGGCCCCCCTGAATTATTTATTAAGATATTTACAGGTCTACGTTCAACTAAACCTGCAACCGCTTTTTTGAGAGATTCGAGATCACTCAGATCTACTGCTAAAATCTCGTGATTACTTCCAGGAAGTTCCGTTCTCAAGCTTTCCATAGCATCGTAATTGCGAGCCAAAAGTACAACCGAACAGCCTATCTCCGCAAGAGACCTAGCACAAGCGGCTCCGATCCCTCGACTAGCACCACAAACAATGGCTCTTTTACCACTCAATGATTGCGCTGTAACTGGCATTTAACCTCCGTAATTCTCACTACCAATATGATTACGTACTTCCCAAATCTCAGGAAAATACTTGAGATGTGCACGGGATTGAAGAAACTTATAACCAGCGCTCCCACCAGTCCCTTTTTTATAACCGATTGTACGTTCTACCATCAGCATATGAGTTGATCTAAAAAGAGAAAACTTCTCATCAAAATCCATCATCGCCTCGAATAATAGACATAAATGATAGTCTTCACCAGGATCGGTATAAATTGACCTTAAAACCTCAACCAAATCTGCATTCATCGAATGATTTTGCGTATAGTCACGAGTCACAAACTCATCTGGTACTGAATGTCCCAGTAATTTCAAACTATTCCAAAATTCATCATATACCGATGGCGATTTACGAATTTCTTCGAGTTTTTGAGCTACTTCTGGTTTCGATTCGAAAAATTTGAGAAAAAATGCGTCACGTACTCCGAATCGAAATTCTATCTCACGAAATTGAACGGACTGAAAACCACTGGCTGGATTAAGATTATCGCGAAAACCAGCAAATTCTACCGGTGTGAGCGTAGATAGAAGATTAATCTGCTTCACCATCAAATCCATAATTGCGGTAATGCGCTTAAAACCCTTCAAAGCTCTACTTACAGAGGGTTTTCGAAAAGCTTCTACCACCTTGTCTGATTCATGTAGAATATTTTTGAACCATAATTCAGAAGCCTGATGAATAATAATGAAAAACATTTCATCATGATGCTGTGGGTCAGAAATCAGCTCTTGCAAGTCTAGTAGTTGGGGAATTTTTAAGTATGAGTTGTAATTAAGTTTCTCTAACACCAAAGAATCGTATTTTATAGCCATAGTGAACTAAATATAGCACAGCGAAATTAGTCTTAATGGGATATTATGAATAATATGAGTTCTGATTCTCAATGCTTGCGGTCTGTATCAGCGCTACGTTTATCAAAATCAACTTTTACCAATTCACTTCGAACGGAAACTGTAGCAGAGGAACGGCCTCTGCATATTACGATTAAGGACCATGGCTCGTTAGGTATTACCTTATGTAGTCCACAGGACCTAGATGATCTTGTGGTTGGGTTTTTATTTACTGGGGGCATTATTGATCAAATCAATGAAATTGAGAAAATTGAGTGGATCCAAAGTGACCATTGTGAAGTCTCACTAAAATCAATATCAAAATTGCCTAGAATCTCCGATAATCACATTTCTCACAGTGCCTGCGGGATTTGTAGATTCGATAGCTTGGAGCATCTTCCTGTACGTCAGAGTCATTGGAACGAACCCCCAATCCCAAAGCAAAAGTTTTTTGATTGGGCCAACAAACTTCAACTTAGCCAGCCCCAATTTATGTTGAGCGGAGGACTTCATGCTTCTGCACTGTTTTCTGTCGAAAATGGACTTATCAAGATCAGAGAAGATATTGGAAGACATAACAGCTTGGATAAACTTATTGGCTCCTTGATAAAAGAAAAACAAAATAACCAACTATCAAATGTAGTACTTCTGCTTAGCGGACGCGCGGGATTCGAATTACTTCAGAAGGCTGCACGATCTGGAATTGCAATAGTAGCTGCCATTGGCGCCCCATCGTCTCTGGCCCTTGAAATAGCACGCAAATTTGGAATCACTCTCTTAGGTTTTTTAAAAGAAGAGCGATTCAATGTTTACTGTCATGCCAATCGAATTGAAGGATCAGAACATGAAACTAAGAATACATAAGAATAGTATTCGCTTGAGAATAAATCGCGATGACCTTAAGGTACTCGATAGTAAAGGTTTACTTATTCACCCTCTGGAAAATGCAAACCATAAGTGGAGTTACCGTATAATTCTAGATGAAATATTTAAGATGGATTTAAACAATGATGGCTTCCAGTTTTTTATTCCTAAATCTGATTTTAAAAATTTAAAAAGTAATCAAATAGATCAACTGAAATATGAGATAGAGAATTTAAGTCTCTCCATTGAAAAAGAATATGCTTGCTTACATCCGTCTGACCATGAGAATCAAAATGATTCCAATTCTGTACTTTTTCCAAGACCTAAAAAAGAGGGGCACTAATGGGTAAGTCTCCCAATACCAAACTTGATCATTCGACAGACAAAACTTCTCGAAAATCGCATTCAAAAAATCAGAGTGTTATGCCGGAGGAACTTGGCGAACTAAAGGTTAAACCTATTCCTCAGATCGCAGGAGGCCTGCCTGCTATTAAATCCAGCCTAGAACATCTGCATTCTGAAACTGGCATTATCCGAGGAACTAAGTTAATGCTTAAAGCCAACCAGAGTAATGGCTTTGATTGTCCTGGTTGCGCCTGGCCAGACCCCGATGAGAAAAGAAGTTTCGCTGAATTTTGTGAAAATGGAGCTAAAGCCATAGCTGAAGAAGCAACTCAAAAACGAGTAACTCCTGATTTTTTTGCGAAGTACAGCGTGGATGAACTACTTGGGAAAGAAGATTATTGGCTGGGTAAACAAGGACGACTAACGCATCCAATGGCTCTGTTTGCCGACTCTAAATACTATCAACCTATATCATGGCAACAAAGCTTCCAAATCATTCACGATCAATTAAAGAAAAACAATTCCCCCCACGAATCTATTTTCTACACTTCCGGCAGAACTAGTAATGAAACTGCTTTTTTGTACCAATTGATGGTGCGCGTACTCGGCACAAATAATCTGCCAGACTGTAGCAATATGTGTCATGAGTCCAGTGGCCAAGCACTCAAACAGAGCATTGGCGTGGGAAAGGGTACGGTAACTCTCGATGATTTTGAGATAGCTGATCTGATCATCATTATTGGCCAAAATCCTGGCACCAATCACCCAAGAATGCTTAGTAGTCTTCAATCTGCAGCCCGAAATGGTGCCGCCATCATAACCGTCAATCCACTACTCGAAACCGCCAATCGTAGATTTCAGCATCCGCAGGAACCCTGGTCATTTCTTAGCTCAGGTACTCCACTGTCACACCTACACTTACCCGTAAGAATCAATGGAGATGTCGCTGCATTTCAAGGAATTAATAAACTACTGTTTGAAATGGATCAAGAGCACTCTGCACTAGACTGGGATTTCCTCGAAACTCATTGCAGTGGATATAGGGATTACTTCAAACAGCTTACAACTACCAGCTGGGATCAGATACTCGAATCTAGCGGACTTTTGATGGACCATATTCATCAAACAGTTGAACTGACTCTTAAATCTAAAAAAATAATCTGTTGTTGGGCAATGGGTCTTACGCAGCATGAAAATGCTATTGCCAATATAAAAGAAGTCGTACACTTTTTGGCAATGCGCGGGAATCTAGGCCGTCCTGGCGCTGGTGTATGCCCAGTCAGAGGGCATAGTAATGTGCAAGGTGATCGAACTATGGGAATATGGGAACGACCTAGCTCTCAATTTCTTGATAATCTTAAAAGAGTTTTTAATTTTGATCCTCCACGCGAACATGGATTGAACACCGTAGAAGCTATTCAGAACATGCTTGAACAAAAGGTGAAATTCATGTTTGCCATGGGAGGCAATTTTTTATCGGCAGCACCTGACACAAATCAAACAGCCAGAGCCTTGCGTAACCTGGATCTAAGTGTTCAAGTTTCTACAAAACTTAACCGTTCTCATCTCGTCACCGGAAAACAAGCATTGATTCTGCCCTGCCTCGGCAGGAGTGAAATCGATTTCCAAAAATTAGGACGACAGTTTCAAAGTGTAGAAAATTCTATGGGAATTGTACACTCAACCCAAGGAGATCTAAAACCTGCAAGCCCACATCTTAAAAGTGAAGTTTCAATAGTCTGCGAACTTGCGGCTAAAGTTCTTGGTCAGAGTCCCATAGATTGGCTTAGGTTAACTGAAGATTATGATCGAATTCGTGATTTGATATCGCAATGTATTCCTGGTTTTGAAAATTACAATAAAAGAGTTAGAGATAAATATGGATTTTATTTACCTAATCCGATTCGTGATAAAAGAATGTTCCCCACACAAAATGGAAAAGTAAATTTTTATTGTCACGAAATCCCTAAATGGAAGTTACCTAAAAATCGCTACCTAATGATGACTATTCGCAGTCATGATCAATTCAACACAACCATTTACGGACTGGATGATCGATACAGAGGAATCAGTGGAGATCGAAGAGTACTATTCATGAATTTACATGATATGAAAGATGCAAAATTTGTCTCCGAACAAGTAGTAAATATTCGTAGTCATTATAAGGGCGAATCTCGGCAAGTTAATAACTTTCGAATTGTACCCTTTGAGATCCCTCGCGGTTGTTGTGCTAGTTATTTTCCTGAAGCAAACCCTTTAGTTCCACTTCAATATACTGCGAAAGGTAGTATGACTCCCGTATCAAAATCTATCGTAATTGAAATTATTAGTACAAAATCAAATTGATCCCACAGACTTTAATACACAATCCATCAGAATCTCTTCAGAGTTAAGCCATGGTTTATTTTGCCTTAACCTGACAGAATCCCACATCTGTAAATGCTGTAAGTATATTGGTGGTTTTGAACCATCCAAACTTACCAAAGCTATAGGCTTATCCCAGGCCAAACCAAGTCCCGCCTCAAAAGCACAAAAAACTGAACGATTGGTAGTTTCCGAAATAAAAAAAAGCTGAAAATTACTATTTTTTAGCTCCGCTTTAATCTGGTCAAACCAAGGTCCGCTTCTAATCGAGTCGCTGCAAACAAACACTTCCCAACCAAGATATCGTCGCAAGCTCCTAATAATGGGTTCTAGTTGAGCTTCATCATCCACAGAATGCGAAACGAATATTTTTTTTGATGCTTCAAATTGTAGGGAGCTCGACCTA
>CAZYUV010000200.1:0-6500 GCA_964650625.1 uncultured bacterium | reverse complement strand
CCTTCCTGAACCATTAAACCTTTCCACCCATTAAAATTCTGGGCAGTACCACTTATAGAGAATTTTTGTTCACCGACTTTTCTATTGGCAGCCCAGTATTCTTGAACCTCCGGCATACCTTTGATTCCAGCATCGCTACTCATAACTAAGCCAAGTCCCTGAGTTGATCCTAAGCCTATAGATAAGCCATTGCCGCTGGTTTTGTTGGGTCTTTTTATGCTACTTTTGAATAAGAATCCACTGGTGGTAATACCCCTCGGAGAGGGTATGAATGCTGAGGAATCCCACTTTTTCTCGGGGTAGGATAGGCCTACGGGTCTCGAACCACCAACACCATCAGGGTAACCTTCGGTATCGATGATATAAGGACCTTGAAGTCTTATACGGCCTTTTTCATTGGCGAGGATGGTGAATTTACCTCCCTGATTTAGATCGTTTTGCATATATTTTGCATTGGGAGCGCCCATGGCGAAAAGTGCGTAGTTGCGAGCGATCGGTTCATTGTTGATAATTTTGATGTCTTTGGTGATAGATAACTCGCGCTCAACAAATCCGAATCTTACCTTCACTTTAATCGTGTAAAAACCAAACAAATCACCTATGGGTGCGATTCCACTTGGTTCCATTATTGGGTGATGATAATAACGGGTTGGATCGTGATAAATGCTGGGATTGAAAGTGTCGAATCGGATAGGCTTAAAATGATGAAATTTCACCTCAGCTTTCAAAATCTCAAATTTGTCTAGCTTTTTGAGTTTATTATCCGCATGGTCCGTAATTCGTTGGCCGCCTTGAAACCCTCCCGGATTCGTTGGATCTCCCAAACCTTCCCCAATAAGCAGTTTGCGCATTTCTTTGGATAGGTCTATACGACTCATCAAATCAATTGTATATTCTGGTTGACGTTTTAGGATTGCACCAACCACCTCACTTTTCCAAACCATGTTTTTGAGTGGGTCACACATCCTACTGTGTAATTCAGCTGTAACATATTCAACAATAGCTAGGGCATGCATCCTCGCATGTAAATTGTAGTTAGTCAGAGCATTTTGAGTATAAGTTTGGGCTCCGGCTCTGGAAAGTACTAGCAATAGAATGAAAAATACGGCCAAGATTCCCAAAATCAGAGGAACCGCAAATGCCCGACTTTTTAGATATTTGGATTTATAAAAATTGTTATAGTTAAGAAATCTTCTCATTAAAAAGTTAGATCGCGGTCGGTATGTCCGAAATATTCGGAGTATTTATTTTCCTGTATTTTTCGAAAAGACCAGATTTTGGTAGCAATTTCAACGCTCGGAGTTCTTCGATTTTTTCTTTCGTAGGGGTCTTCAGCGGCTAAATGAACATGAACCATTGAGATACGCTCATTGTTTTGAGCTGCAGTTCCTAAATCTCCAACAGGTTTGATCTGACCGTTGATTTGATCATAAGCATAATAATCTAGCCCTAATTTCGTAACTTTGTTTGCCAATACTTTCTTGCTTTTCAATGTGAGATCACCAACAGCTTCGTAGTAATCAATGAAGTAAGGAACGCCCTCAGGAGAGTCTTCCGCTTTAAGTGTGCCAGTTTTAGCAACTCTAGAAATTGCCCCCTCACGACCTTGTATCAAGCTGATCAAATTTGGGTTACTTGGGTCTGAAATTTGATATTCTACAAATAATACGGGGTAGAATACGCCTGTTCTTTGGCCGTCCATAAAATAGGGGAATGCGGGATTTACATCGGATGTATTCATGGCAATCAATTCATCGTCGACAGCCCCTTTGAATCTAGCGAGCGTAAGTTGTGTTTCACCAGGATTTACAATAGCCATACTAGAATTAATGTCTTGCACCATGTTTTCAAGTACAGCTCGGACACCATTCTGCAATGAAATAAGCTTACTACTTTCGTCCATGATTTCTTGACCACTCACACCAATATCAATAATTTTGGCAATTATTAGCATAAGAAGACCAGAAACGACTAATATTTCCACAATTGTCATTCCGAGGCGATTTTTCATTCGCGGCCTCCTTTATATGCAGCTAATTTATGATTAGCCACTAGAGTGTTGAGGGAGTACATATACTTATTTTCTCGTTTGTCTTGCTCACCTTTTTCGTACCAGCGAACGGTGACAGTAATTTTATTAAATCGTTTTCCCTGTGGTTTGACCATGACCTGACGTTCAAAGCGCATATATTGAGCAGGGTAATCTCCTTCAGCAACTTGCGCCGTTGGGTCTATCAGTGAAAGGCCGCCGCCTCCAGGAACTACTCGACTTCCACCAACAAAGCCACCCCCTAAGCTGCGCCCCATGGTTGTGACAGTTCTACCTCCCTTAGCGCCACGATAAACAGTCTCCAATAGTTCCTTACTAACTACAGGCCCCTCTACCTTAGTATAGCCTTGGCGAAATGCCTTCATTTCGTCAAAAGGTAATGACATTACTTCTTCAACTTTTTCACGACACAAATGCATTGCAATATACGCAAATTTTGCCTTTGATACCTGAATTCGAGTCCCAAAGATATTGTTGTAAATAGGAATTATGGCTAAAGCCAGTATTCCCATGACCACAACAACTTCTATTAGGGTAACTCCAGCTTGTAAGTATCGTTTTGAATCTAAAGTTATGCTAGTTCTTATCTTCATACCATTCCTACTTGGGGTTAGCCCAACCTTTTTCAACTTGTTTTTCCCATCCCTTGAAAATTGATCGCATTTGGTCCGCGGAAATATTACTATTGCTATTGCCGTAAATGGAGCCAACCATAGCTCTCTTCATAGTGTCTTTCATTCCTGGTAGAAACCCGTTGTTTTCTTTTAGGCTCTGGAATAATAGAGGAAATGATTCTTTAGATTTTTCATACGTGTCTAAAGTTTTATCAGTATTTTCCATCATGGCCCTAGCGTTGGGATTGTTGATCAACTTAGTATTTTTCTTTATTTCATTTATTTTTCGCGTGAGTCTCATTTGCTGGTGAAAATAGTCTTCGGCAAGACTAGCATATCCATACTTCATTGCAATTCCCATTTGAAGGGCTACGATTTCTGATCGCACGAGTAAATTATCTTCTGGAGTTCTATCCAGTTCTTCCTGTAGCGTTTGAAGTGCTTCATCAATATTTCCCGATTCCACCAGTATCCCTGCTTTTTTTCTGGCAGATTTGAAGCCTTTTCTTTCAAGATCAAGTGCACGCAGGTCTAAATATGTCTGATTCTTGAAACCTTTGGCTTTTAGTTGTGCTCTTAACTTAGCTTTTTTTTGCTCAATTGACTGAGTTTTATTTTTTCTACTATGACGTTTGATCCAATCAGGCCACTCTTTAATTTGGCGCTTGTTAGTTTCAACTACATCAAGTTGAGGTGTTTCTACACTCGATGAAAAGCTGTTATTCGTCCGTACAGTTGAAGTAACCGGGCGTCTTTGCCTGTAAACAGGGGTATCGTCTTCATCGAGCAGTTCATCATATACAATAAACTCATCATGTGATTCTATTTTTACACCGACGGCAGAATCCTCTCCGCCAAGAATTAGGTAAAGTACGAAGAAGAGACCTAAACAAGCTGCAATAAACGCCAAAACGGGTAATCTTTCTGATTGATCCATCCCCATCCTAGTCACCTATAGTTGAGACGATTGCTTCTACGCCATCCTCTCCGACTCCCTTGTTTAATTTAAAAACAACTTCACTTATCGATTCGATCTTGGGGCTCATCGAAATAATTCTGAAGTCTTTCTGATAATCTTCTCTACTAGGATCATAAAGCCTATCAGGCCAGTACATAAGATCCAGTCTGTTTTCTATTTCAGCTTTGCGAATCGTACCGGTCATGTAATTGCCAAGAAGTAAAAGATCTTTTTTGGGATTCAAGCCATTACTGGCAAACAGACTAAGTTGCAAGTAATCGCCGCTTGAGTTTAAGAATGCCCCTTGAGGGCCCCCCATAAACCATAAATTCATAAAATCTTTAGTTTCATCTTTCGCTTTTATTTCGGGTATGGTTTGTTCTTTTGCAAAATCAGTTGCAAAGGATGCAATGGTACCTTTACCAATATATTCTATATCTCTAACCTTTGTATTCAGATCATCAACCCAGGTTACGCCGTCGAAGAGTAATTGACCTTTCTTCCACATGGCTTCATCCATAGTATTGACATGTCTAACAGCTGCACGATTAATCATTCTGAATCCAGAAGGGAAAACACCAGTAATGTCTTGTGGAGTGGGAACCCCAGATGGGTCTAGTCCGCCAGCCATCTTTTGCATTCCGATTTGAAATAACATTTGTTTGCCTAGTTCTTTTCCAACAGCTCCAGCCACCGCCATGCCACCCTGAGCCGCCGCAGCACCAGCACCCATGGTCATACCTGACGCCACGTCAAACAATGTACTAATGCCTACTGCCATCCAATCGACATCGGGCCTTTCATCTCCCTTCAGAGCATAAATTTGCTGAATTTCAGGACCATCCTTGGTGTTCCACACAGTTATACAGAAATAAGTAGGTACAGGACCAATTGGGACTGGAGGTGGGCAAAATGTAAACCTCGTTGAAGTGTATGTTTTATACTTTCCGATTATGATTCCTTCATGACGAATTTCCATGCCTTTGTCAGGGTCCCAGTCCTCGGTAACACCCTGTGGTGAAGCGTAATCAGCTCCTTCGGCATATACGAGTCCTTTGAATTGCCTGTCTCCCTCTTGACCGGTGAGTGAGAAGGTTTGTTCACCTTCAGGAATTGATGCACTAATATATTCTTGGCTGGTCGGCAATAAATATTGTCCTACAAGATCAATTGGAATAATTGGAAGGGCAAGGCAGCATGAACAGATATAAATCATTGTGTTAGTGGACCCTAGCGTTTTCAAAAATAAGCGTTTTCCGCCCCCTGTGCCGGCCCATGGAGGACAGGTTGTAACCCACTTCGGACTCGGAATGAAAGAATCCTCATCCCAGCGTGATGGATTACCAATCCATTTTGGATAGCTTAATCCGCCGACCGAATCGTCCCAATTCCAAAATCCAATCCTTTTTCCATCGCTGCCGCCCTCTACATCCAAATAATATGGTCCGTCCATGCGAATTCGACCCTCTCCATTACCATCTATATAAAAGCCCGGACCTTCGTTCAGACTGGCGCCCCCAGCAGATTCCATTTCAAATAAAGCATATTCGCGACCCATTGGTGTCATATCGACTATTTTTATTGGTCTCGATTGGATCATTTGCTTGGTCACTATGCCATGTTGTGCCTTGACTTTATAGGTTACCCATCCGTAAAAGTCTGGGTTGGTACCGCTGATTCCTGCTGCTGGCTGCCCTCCTACTGCACCATCAGGAGATCGATAATATGGGTTAGGATTACTGTATAAACCGGTAGAACTGTATGCAATAGTCTTGAAGTTATGAAATTCAGCGATAGCTTCAAATATTGATATGGTTGCCTTACTTGAATTTTTGGTAGTCGCGGTTTGTTGCTTTGTATAGAGTTTGTTGGAATGCTTCAGTTCTGGCCTAAGATCAATCTTATAAACTCCGCCTCCCAATACTGCTTGAATCACCTCATTACGTGTAGACGTGGCATTGATGGGATTAGACAGTTTATTCCAAAGAATATTGTGCATTTCTTCGATGGCTGCCATTGTCATGAAGCGAGCGTGTT
This sequence comes from uncultured bacterium, assembly GCA_964650625.1. Lineage (GTDB taxonomy): Bacteria > Muiribacteriota > UBA6191 > UBA6191 > UBA6191 > JAYZAC01. The sequence goes on along the minus strand of CAZYUV010000200.1, from coordinate 841 downwards.
GACGGTGATTTATCAATGACATATTGCGGCCCAGTTCGGTACTTCCCTGACCAATTGCCATGAGTAGAATGAAAAATACAGTCAGGACACCTATTAACATAGGGATGACAATACCTCGTCGCTGTTGTGTGCCCTTCTGAAGATAAAACATAAGACTGAAACTCCGCCCATGATTATATCAATTTTTACAGCTTTGCCACATGGTAAAAAAGTGTAGTGAAGCCGTTTACTTACTTATTGGACTAGGTTTGGTAATACTAGGTTCCGCATATTTTTTATTTTTTACTAAGTTGAATCTATTCGTAAGAGTTGGCAGGAAATAAAATTTTTCTAGAGTCAGCAGAGAAAATCCAGCAAGACTTTAGGTCTGGACGAATGAATAGAAAAGGGGTGCGTGACCTAGTGGAAGAAATTCTGGTGAGTACCTGATTTTGTATTTCGAAACTTTGTAGCCAATGCCCACAGCGGAAACTCTGCTTGATTAAATTGATTTTCAGAAATCCGTTTTTCTGTTTTTTGGAAACTTCAAAATCCTGCGCATTCATAGCGATGACCAAATCTTGATTCATTAAGCCCATTAATTGAGACGTTTGTTCACTATCTAACTGAAACTCTAAACTTCCAATTGCTATTGAAGTTTCTTCTTCTGCATTTATCAAAGAAGCTTGAAAGCGTTGTTTACTATCGAAAAACATTAAGTCTTCAATAGATTCAGGCAGGCATTTATGAAGTTTAGTGGCACCTTTAATATCTAGCCTCCAGCTGGAACTTTTGTATCTGCATGCTTGGATTGACTCAATAATACATGGTCGATCGAGACCGAAGGCGAACTGGTCGATAT
>CAZYUV010000199.1:0-6506 GCA_964650625.1 uncultured bacterium | reverse complement strand
TTAGAACAATCGATCTAAAACTAAGGGTGAGAGTGACCAATTGAGTCACAACGCCAAGTAGGTAAGGAGTTTAAAAAATGTCAGACGAAAATAAAAACCAAGAAGAAGAGGAAATGGTATTCGACACTTCTAAAATGACAGCTGATCAAGCTGCAGCAATGGAAGTAGCCGAATCAGCACGTGAAAAGGAGTGGCGTGCACCAAGTTTTGCCGCCAAACTCTTCATGGGCGAATTCGATGCTGACCTCATGTTGAATCTGGCTGATCAGGACCCTGAAGATAAAAAAATCGGGGATGAGTTCATAGCCAAACTAGAGAAGACTTTGGTAGAGAATCTGGATCCTGAAAAGGTGGATGCAACTGGTGAACTACCGGAAGGATTCGTTGAGAAGCTGGCAGAGCTTGGTGTGTTTGGTATGAAAGTACCCACCGAATATGAGGGCCTTGGGTTTTCACAGGTAAATTATAATCGTGCAGCAACAAAGGTAGCTTCCTATGACGGTTCAGTAGCTACACTTGTGTCTGCTCATCAATCAATCGGAGTGCCGAATCCACTGAAGATGTTTGGAACACCCGCTCAGAAGAAGAAATTTTTCCCCATGCTAGCAAAGGGAGCGGTTAGTGCTTTTGCTTTGACAGAACCTGGCGTAGGTTCAGACCCAGCACAAATGAGTACAACTGCAATACCAACGGATGATGGGGAGCACTTTTTAATCAACGGTGAAAAACTTTGGTGTACTAATGGAACTATAGCCGACTTAATTGTCGTTATGTGTCAGACTCCACCTAAAATTGTTAGAGGTCGAGAGAAGAAGCAGATCAGCGCTTTTATATTGGAAACTAAGGATAAAGATGGTAACTGGATTGAGGGCCTCGACATAGCTCATCGTTGTGATTTCATGGGTTTGAGAGGGATTTATAACGGCTTGTTAAAATTCAAAGATGTGAAAGTACCCCGAGAAAATATTCTATGGGCAGAAGGTCGTGGCCTAGCGCTTGCGTTACGAACCTTAAACACTGGACGATTGACTTTACCTGCCGCCAGTACCGGTTTAAGCAAAATGTGTATGCGAGTTTGTCGCGAGTGGAGCGCGGATCGTCAGCAGTGGGGAAAAAATATTGGTGAACACGAGAGTTGTTCTCAGAAGCTTGCTTACATTGCGTCAATGACTTTGGCCTTAGAAGCGATGACAGCTGTTACCAGCCAGTGGACAGATACGGGTGGACAAGATTTGCGCATAGAAGCTGCTATGGCGAAGCTGTTCAGTACCGAAGCTGCGTGGAAGGTCATTGATGAAACTATGCAATTTCGAGGCGGTAGAGGCTATGAGAGAGCTGATTCATTGAAAGCTCGAGGCGAAAAGGCCTATCCTGTTGAACGAGCTATGCGAGACTGTCGTATAAATCGTATTTTGGAAGGCTCAACCGAGATAATGCACTTGTTTTTGGCTCGAGAGGCAATGGATCCTCATTTGAAAAATGCGGGAGATTTACTCAACCCACGAACCTCATTTGGACAGAAAATCAAGGCTCTATTCAAATGTGCGGCTTTCTATCCAGTTTGGATGCTGAAGCGCTATATCAATACTAGTTATTTTGCAACCTATAGTCATCTTGGTGATTTAGGGACGCATTTCGCCTACATTGAGAGGAAAGCCCACAAGTTGGCTCGAACCTATTTCATTAATATGGCGATTCACGGACCAGGGTTAGAGAAGAAGCAGATGCTGCTTGGGCGATTAGTAGAGATCGGTACTGAGTTGTTTGCCATGGGTTGTACAGTTTCTTACGCGAACAAATTGCACAAAGAAAATCCATCGGATCGTTCGGCTATTGAGTTGGCGAATCACTTTTGTGTTTTGGCTCGAAGAAGAATAAAGTCTCATTTTAAGAATTTATCTAGTAACGATGATAATCACTCTAACGCAGTCGCAAAAAACTTTCTTGAAGGTAAGTACAAGTGGATGGAAGAGGGCATTATCTGGACTGAAGACCAGCAGTAATTAAAACCGACCTTGGCTCGTTAGGTTTGATCATACCTGACGGGTCAAGTAAATATGATGTATCCTTGCCTGCATGGATACTAAAATTTTAAAACCTAAAGAACCGGCTTACCAGTATCCGCTCTTAATTAAGCGGATATTGGAGCCGGTTTTGCGTTACGAACCAAATCAGTTACTGTATTACGATCAAAAATGTGAAAGAACTTATTCTGAGTTTTATGATCGGGTTTGTCAGTTAGCAAACGTACTCAAGGAAATGGGTGTTAAACCAGGTGATACTGTTGCTTTCATGGACTGGGATTCTTTGCGCTATCTTGAAGCTTTCTTTGCTGTACCAATGATTGGGGCAATTTTGCATACCGTGAATCCACGATTAAGTCCTAAGCAAATTCTATATACAATTAATCATGCTGAGGATCACTATTTATTTGTTCACCATGATTTTCTTCCTTTGTATGAATCGATTCGTACCGAAATTGAGGATTTACGTAATACCGTATTAATCATTGACGAACCTCTAAAAAATGAGTGTAAGTTAGAGTTCCATGGTGAATATGAAGCGCTTATAAATTCTGCGCCGAAGACTTATCATTTTGAAGATTTTGATGAGAACTCTATAGCCACGACTTTTTATACTACTGGGACTACCGGTGAGCCAAAGGGTGTATTGTTTACTCATCGTCAATTAGTGTTGCATACTTTGATCGCTTCCACAACGGTATCGTCTTTTGCAAGCACTCGAATTTTTGATTCGTCGGATGTTTACATGCCACTTACGCCCATGTTTCACGTTCACGCCTGGGGGATTCCTTATGGTGCAACCATGTTCGGTGCCAAGCAAGTATATCCAGGTCGTTATGAGCCCCTTAAATTGTTGAAATTAATTGAGAAGCATAAAGTGAGTTTTTCTCATTGCGTTCCAGCTATACTAAACATGATTTTAGATCATCCAGAGAGCCAAAATGTGAATCTTAGGGGTTGGAAAGTGATTATCGGTGGTTCAGCTTTGTCACCTGGGCTTGCGAAAAAGGCTTTAAGCAGAGGTATCGAAGTCTACACTGGTTATGGAATGAGTGAGACTTGCCCTTTGCTTACATTAACATACAATCAACAATCACACTTGAGTCAAAGTCTGGAAGATAATATCAGTCATAGAATCAAAGCGGGCATGCCTGTGCCACTTGTAGATCTTAAAATTCAGTCAGATGATGGTTCTTTCAATGCTTCTGGTGAACCCGGCGAGATAGTTGTACGTGCCCCATGGTTAACCAGTTGTTATGCAAAAGATGAAGAGGCCACCAGTAAGCTGTGGAGTGATGGGTGGTTACATACAGGAGATGTAGGATACATTGACGAATCAAATTATTTAATTATTTCAGATCGTATCAAAGACGTTATTAAAAGTGGGGGAGAATGGGTCTCTTCTATTGATCTTGAACGTTTAATTACATTATGTGATGGAGTACAGGAAGTAGCAGTAGTAGGTATTGATGATGAAAAGTGGGGTGAACGACCAGTCGCCTGGATTAAAGCTTCTGATTTAACTGCAAGAGTTATCAAAGAGCATTTAGACTTGTATGTTAAGGATGGCGTTATACCAGCTTGGGCGATTCCAGAGAAAATGGAATTCGTTGAGGAAATCCCAAAAACCAGCGTAGGAAAAGTAGATAAAAAAGAAATTCGTCAACGAATATGCTCGGTCTAGAAATTCGTTGGTTTTAATTCGAGGATTTAGTACCTAATACAATAACTAGAATTTTTGGGGGAAATATGTCATTAAAAGATATTTTCAAGAAGGATCTTTTCAAGGGTAAGAATGTTTTTATAACCGGTGGTGGTAGTGGGATCAATTTGGGTATTGCACACAGTTTTGCAGCTCTTGGTGCAAATATTTCAATTTGCGGTAGAACTGAGGAAAAGCTCGCAGTCGCCGCGGACCAACTGAAGAGTTACGGTGTTGAGGTCTATTATGGTGCAGCAGATGTAAGAGATGCTGAACGAGTAAAAGAGGTAATTGATCAGAGTGTGGAAGCATTCGGTAGTTTGGATGTATTGGTAGCGGCCGCCGCAGGAAATTTTCTGTGCATGGCTAATAAGATGTCCACCAATGCTTTTAAGTCGGTTATAGATATCGACTTACTGGGTAGCTTTAATGCTTGTAGCGCAGCATTTCCACACTTAAAATCCAGTAAAGGGAGTATCACATTTATTTCTGCGGGTATGTCCTATATGCCTTACACCGCGCAATGTCATGTGGGAGCTGCTAAGGCTGGTATTGATAATCTAATGAAAAATCTAGCCTTAGAGTGGGGTCGTTATGGTATTCGAAGTAATTCAATAGTTCCTGGCCCGATAGCTGGAACTGAGGGTGTTTCGCGACTCGCTCCTGGTGAAATGGCAGAGAAGTTTGCCCATCTTATTCCCTTAGGTCGAATGGGTGAGAAGTCAGAAATTGGAAATGTAGCCGTGTTTTTGGCTTCACCACTGGCGAGTTACATAACTGGGTCTGTCGTTGTGGTTGACGGTGGACAAAATCTTCCTGGATCAGGTGGATTCACTCAATTGGTTAGTCAAATGATGAAGTCTTAGTGTTTGCCTTCTTGTAACGGAGTCTGTTGTAGTATCTGTGAATAAGATTTCTTGAAATTATTAAGCTGACATATCAGTTAGGATTTGGGCGTCGTTGTTGGGCAGCATTTTTCTAATGATGATCTCAAGTTCTTTCTGTTCAGAATCATTCAGTTCATAAATCCATTTAGTTCGTCTTAGGGTTACATCTTCAAGGTTTCGAGCCATTTCATCATTTATATTGTAGAGAAGTTCCGCTCGCAGAAACAGTGGATGTACAGTGGGCTTAAGATTTTCTTCATTCTCGAGACAATAGCGCGCGATTTGTACCCATCGGTTTCCATATTCCCATTTCCAGCGATCTAAAATTTCCTTGGATATTCCAGCTTTCAAGCACTGGTCGTTTAATTCCGTTAATTGTATTTTGCTGAGACCGTGCTTTATTGCTCCGAATAGAGGTTCGGTTGAAGTGTCTGTCTTGCAAACATCCGATGGATTTAATCGTTCAGAGATTTTATCCAGTACCTTTTGCGATAATGCTCGGTAGCTAGTGAGCTTTCCACCGAATACTGCCAAATATCCACCTTTTTCACCGTTGGGTTCATCTTCCAATCGATATTCTCGACTAATCGATGAAAGATCTTTTTCACCTGTTTCCACAAGACTACGAACACCACTGTAAACATGTAAAACATCAGTCTCTGTGATAGGGCTACTGGGAAAGAAATGATTGTAGTGATCATATAAATACTTCTCTTCCTCTTCACTACTGGGTATTTTATCGAAATGTTCCCCCTCAAATTTGGATTCAGTAGTACCAATCAAGGTGTAATTTCGATGCCAAGGAAGCACAAAAATTACTCTTCCATCTTCTGGTAATATTAAATAACCCTCGTCGAATTTGCGGCGCACTACAAAATGAATCCCACGAACGTAACTTAATCCCGGACGCAAATGTTGTTGACTCACATGTTGATCCAAAAGCGGCACCCAAGGACCTGCAGCATTAATCAGATAATTGGTTTGCACTTCAAAAATTTGATTCCGTCTATAGTCTCGAAGTTTCACAAGGTAGCCGTTGAATTGAGGCTGAGCTTCAATAAATTCAACATAGTTGAGTACATCAGCACCCATGGTCTTAGCTGAGAGTGCGGTCTCTAAAACTAGTCTAGAGTCGTGGGTCTGGGCATCGGAATATTGTACCACTGCTCTCAAACCTTCCTGTCTGAGATGAGGAAGGTTTTTTCTTTCCGACGCGCTCAAACCGCGACTTGGGTTCAAATTATCTTTACCCGCGAACCAATCATACATTTTGGATCCAAGTTGAACCATCCAGCCCGGTCGTTTATCCCCCTTATACACAGGGATATTTATCCTGGCAGGACGGACAAGATGAGGAGCGGTATCCAACAGTATTTTTCTTTCTTTGAGTGATTCATTCACCAGGCGAAACTCGGCTTGTTCCAAGTAGCGAATTCCACCATGAATCAACTTGGAAGAATTACCAGATGTAGCATGGCCGAAGTCGTTTTTCTCGACCAACATGGTTGTGTATCCTCTAGCGGTGGCTTCACGAGCTACTCCCGCGCCATTTATACCTCCACCAACAACCAGAACCTGAACACTAGATCTCATTATATTACACCTTAGTTGGTAGACTCAGAAATTGGAAGCTCTTGTTTTTTTTGTTGTTGCTGTTGTTGTTTCTTCAAATATTCTACGCCTTTACTCAAATCGTGAATGTAATCGATTACCGTATCGATTAATTTCTGCCCTTGCACTCCAGAAAACAGGCTTCGGCGATAGAACTCCAATTCAACTTGCTGTTTATAATCTGACTGAACTTTATTAGTTATTCTGTCTGATGAGAAGGTTGAGAGGACTGGATCATCAGCCGCACGAATTACCAAAACGGGGCTGCTGACTTTCGCCATG
>CAZYUV010000198.1:0-6513 GCA_964650625.1 uncultured bacterium | reverse complement strand
TGATTAAAAGATTCGCGGCTTCCAAACAAGCCGGGGGACAACGATAATTGATTGATAACTCAAACCGTAAGACACCTTTTTCAGGAGTTGCAAAATCCTTCTTAAAATCCAAAATATTGCTAATGTCTGCTCCGCGCCAAGAATAGATACTTTGGTCTTCATCGCCCACTACACAAACATTGTGGTGCAAATTAGATAGCATTCTGATCAGTTGATATTGAATTACATTAGTGTCTTGATACTCGTCTACCATAATGTATTCAAACTGCTGTTGATATATTGCCAGAATTTCTGGGTTCAATCGAAATAACTTTACTAACTGAAATAAAAGGTCATCAAAATCAAAAGCCTGGCTTTGCTTCAACTCTTCCTGATAGGCCGCATATATTTCGACTAATTTTGGGTCGAAATCGCGAGGTCTGACTTCGTCAGGAGCAAGGCTCTGAGCCTTAAAACCAGAAATCATGTCCAAGCAATATCGAATAGCATAGCGTTTAGGATCTAGATTCATTAGTTTTATGACCGCTTTCATCGTAGATTTCTGCTGCGAATCATCATAAATCGAAAAGTTTCGGTCATAACCTATGGCACTGGCATGCTTTCGCAAGACTCGAGCTCCCATAGAATGAAATGTAGTCACCCAAAGCCCTTTTCCCATTCCACCTAGTAACTCTTCCACCCGATACTTCATTTCTCGAGATGCTTTATTGGTAAAAGTTACCGCCAGGATATTTTCAGGATTAATCTGATTTTCTTGAATTAGGTAGGCAATACGGTGGGTAATCACTCGCGTTTTGCCTGAGCCTGCACCGGCCAGAATTAAAACTGGACCATCAACTGTAGATACAGCACGCTTCTGAACTTCATTAAGGCCCACTAAAAGCGGACTTTCCTCATTAACTGCCTCTGACATATAAACTCCTTCCGCGGATTCTAGAGAGAAGCTACAAAAAAGTCCAATAATCTACACAATTTAGTCTAAAATTCGTCAAATACAAGATTATTGCTGTTATACTGCGGTCTTCCAAGTTAAACAGGGAAGACGCATGATTCTTGATGGCAAACTAGTAGCAAAAAAAACACGCTCTGCAATTAAATCAATTATCAAAAAGCACAAACTAAAACCAGGTTTAGCTACAATATTGGTAGGTGCTGATCCTGCTAGCCAAATTTATGTGGGTAGCAAACAAAAAACTGCCAAACGACTAGGCTTTCACTCCTTGCAAATTGACTTGCCAGCCGACTGCTCGGAGGAAACTCTTAGCGCAACCATTGAAGATCTCAATCTGAATCCAGAGATTCATGGTATTTTGCTGCAACTCCCTCTACCGAAGCATTTGAACGCCAATCACCACTTGGCTCAAATAGCTCCCCAAAAAGATGTAGATGGATTTCACCCACTAAACGTTGGTGGTCTTAGTTTGAATTTGGATGTTCTGGCGCCCTGCACTCCAAAAGGGGTGATTCGTCTTTTGAGTGCTTATCGAATTCCGCTACGTGGACTCAATGCAGTAATAATCGGTCGAAGTAATATTGTAGGTCGCCCCATAGCACAACTCTTATTGCATCAGAATGCAACTGTAAGCGTATTGCATTCGAGCACAAAAGATATGCAAGAATTCACTAAAAACGCTGATTTAATCGTGTGCGCCACAGGAATTCCTGAGCTCGTGGGGCCTCAACATTTAGGCAGACATTGTCATCTAGTTGACGTGGGTATTAATCGACTGGAAGATGGCAGTATTGTGGGTGATATTGATTATGAAGCTCTACATAAACATGACTTCTGTGCAAGCATAACGCCCGTCCCCGGAGGGGTTGGGCCGATGACTATCGCCATGCTGATGGAGAACTGTCTGCTCGCTTATATAAAGCAAGCCAATCTTCAAATCAATGCTTCTCAAGAACTCGAAAATCTTCGAATTATTGAATAACTGACGGGGCCATTAAAGGGCCAGATTTTTTAGATATTTTCTAAAGTCAGCTCCTAGGTCTGCGCGCTTTAGCGCAAACTCAACAGTAGCTTGTAGAAAACCTAACTTACTACCAGTATCGTAGCGCTTACCTTCGAACTCATAAGCAAAAATCTTCTGACTTTTCAGTAGTGTTTTGAGTCCATCAGTCAACTGTATCTCGCCACCACGTCCTCTTTCAGTGGTTTCCAGAATCTCGAAGATTTCAGGTGCTAGAATATAACGACCAATTACCGCCATATCTGAAGGGGCCTCTTGCACCGGAGGCTTTTCTACTAAATCAGTTACATTCCAGCAACGCTTCTCATTCATACGCTTGCCATCGATCACTCCATAGCTGGAGATTTCGGCTCCTGGTACTTGCTGTATGGCAATTACACTTTGGCCGAGTTCCTGATACACATCTATCATCTGTTTCATGCAGGGAACTTCGGCATCGACAATATCGTCACCCAAAAACACCGCAAATGGCTGATTACCGACCAATGGTTTCGCACATAGAATCGCATGACCTAGTCCGAGAGGTTCTTTTTGTCTCACATAAGAAACCGTAATCATTTTGGAGATTGAGCGCACCTCATCTAATAGATCCTTCTTCTGTTTCTGAACCAGATTATGTTCTAGTTCAAAAGAAATATCAAAGTGATCTTCAATGGCATTCTTACCACGACCGGTCACCAAAACGATGTGTTCTATGCCCGATTTTTTGGCTTCCTCCACCACATATTGAATCATGGGCTTATCCACTAGAGGCAGCATTTCTTTGGGTTGGCTTTTGGTTGCTGGTAGAAATCGTGTACCTAATCCGGCAGCCGGAAAAACAGCAGTTTTGATTATTGATTTACTCATCTATTTATCCTTCAATATGATGGCTCCAATTGTTCCAAATTTGTTGAGCAGGAATTACCAGATCTTGAATAATTGCATCATGATCCATTTTAGGCTCCAACTCCAATTCAGCAAAACTTGTCTTTACACTATTCAAGCGCTCTTTAGAAAAAACCTTAACTTCATTAATTTTGCCATTGCTTACGCCCAGCAAAGAACTGAAAGTGGGTACTTGCTTGGCACAATCCAATAAAAACAACTCGGAATTCCATTCCACTCTAGTTTTGCAACCCTTCAGCCCATCCAATTGTCTATCAAGAAATTGTCGAGCCTCCAAAAAGCTGGAAAACTTTCGCTTAGCCATTAAGAGCTTACCGGGACAAGCTTGAAATTCAGAAGTATCAAGCATTTTAGTAGAATCTGGTATCAGAGCCACAACGTGTGAATCTCCTAACTCTCCTCTCCAAACCAACAAAGCATGAGCATGCTCACTAGCTGGTGCTCCTGCTTGCATTAACACAAAATCGGCTTGTTCTCGAAACAGAGGGTGCTTGGGCAAGAGACCATCCCGATTGCCTGGTGATTCGGCAACAATTTGGTGAACCGCAGCGCTCTCCAGTTTCCATTTATCTAAAAGGGCGGGATCCAATAGGGCATATTGATATTCTAGGGACCAGCCCATAGCGAGAGCATGGGCTTCTTGCAGAGTGGCACAACTTTTCAGAATGTGAAAATCGAGCCAATCATAGCCCTGAAAACAAGAACCAAAAACTAATGGCTGTTGATCAAAGTGCTCTGGTATTGCTGGTGTCACCATAAATGCCCAACCCTTACCAGCGCAATTTACTAAATGAACAAAGGGGCCTTTATGGCTCGTTAATCGATAATACAGAACCTGATCAGGACTCAAAGAGGCCTCACGGTTGCCACCAAGACGAAATACCAGACCCGATTGCCCCGTCTCTGTGCGAGTCACTCTTTTAACTACCGCTTCTACAACCTGTTCGCCTCGAGCAAGACTCAAAATTTTGTCGCCCTTATTCAGCTTATTCAGGCGTATTCTTTTATAGCTATTTCTAACCCAACTATTCATCACGAACATGAGTCGATCAACCCTCCCAGTAAAACTATACCTTCTTTGTAGAAGACGGCCGACTGACCTGGAGCTACTTGTTCCTGAACTTTGGAGAACTCCACTTGCAGACTGCCATCAGACTGAGGCGCGACAAAACATTTGACTGGCTCATGCTGATAGCGAATCTTTACGTCCGCTTCAAAACATTCCTGTGTGGGTGCCATGGCCATCCAGTTTACACGACTCACTCGCATTTCCTTACGAAAAAGATCTTCTCTGCGACCCAGTTTAACGTGGTTTTTCTCTGGCACGATATCCGTAACATAGGTCTTTTCATTGAGGTTTATACCCAAGCCTTTACGTTGACCTACAGTGTACATAGCAACGCCCTCATTGGCTCCTAATACCTTGCCCTTTTGATCTACAAACTGGCCAGGCTGCAATTTATCTTTGACTGTTTTTTTGAGGAAATTACGATAATCATCTTTCACGAAGCAAATTTCCACAGAATCCGGTTTGGCAGCTACCCTCGTAAACTTTTGCTCCCAAGCCATATCCCTGATTTTATCTTTTTCAAAGTCTGAAAGTGGAAAGAGTGTCCTTTTGAGCTGTTCCTGACTCAAGTTATACAATACGTAGGATTGATCTTTCTCGTGATCACAACTTAAAACCGCCAGCCGATCATCATTTTTGACGATGCGTGCGTAGTGACCCGTGGCAACATATTGGGCCTCGATTTCATCCGCTTTTTGTAATAAATATCCAAATTTGAGTTTATAATTACAAACAATACAAGGGTTGGGAGTACGACCTTTCAAATATTCCGACTGAAAATCTTCGATCACGGTTTCTCTAAAGACATCCTCCATATCAAGAGCGATATAAGGAATGTCTAGTTGAGCAGCCACGCGCCGAGCATCGTCCACATCATCGATTCCGCAACAAGAACGATTGGCCGAACCACCGTCTCTCGACCAAGTTTTCATGGTCATACCAACCACATCATAGCCAGCCTCCTTTAAAAGGTAAGCAGCTACCGAGGAATCGACCCCTCCACTCATTGCACATAAAACTCTGGGTTTACTCATAATCTTTCTCGAAGCTATCAGATAACATCTTCAATAGCTTGATATCAAGTCTCCAGCGCTGAAAACAGTTATGAAATAGTAAATACAGGCAAAAATCTCTCACTTACGTGGTAAACGCTCTACGATCTTGCATAGATCATCCACCAATCGATCCACACCATTTACTGTGTTGTGATGTGAAAAACTAAAGCGCAAACTGCTACGTGCACGCTTTTCGTCGTAACCAAGAGCTAGCAGTACATGCGATGGTTCCACTGAGCCTGAACTGCAAGCCGAACCTAAGGAAACACCGTAACCCAATAAATCCAAGCTGAAAAGTAAACTTTCACCTTCGAGTCCTTCAAAGCAGACATTACTGGTATTCACTAGACGATCATGCTCTTCACAGCATATTGTGGCCCACGGAAAAGCCTCTTTAATGCGACCTTCAAAATGTTCACGCAGCATTAAACCGTGCTCACGCCACTGGCTATGCTTGGTCTCTAATTCATCGATTGCAATCGATAATGAAAGAATACCAAGCAAGTTCTCCGTACCGGCTCTGAAGCCTTTCTCTTGAGCACCATTAAATAATGGCGGAAATTCCAGTCCCCTTTTTTTGTAAAGGATTCCAACGCCTTTTACGGTTCCAAATTTATGCCCACTCAAGCTTGCTGTACTTACATTTTTTAATGATAATTCTAATTTGCCAGGTACTTGCACCATATCAACATGCAAGTAGCAAGCTCTAGATTTACAAACTTCAGCGATTTCGTCTAAATCAAAGACTTGACCCGTTTCGTTATTTGCAGCCATGCAAATCACTAGGTCATTCGCTTGTAATTCCTCAACGATCGCTGAAAAATCAGGTTTACGAGACTCATTGATCCTTAATTCAATCACGCGATTAAATGAGGCCTGACTGACGGCATCTAAAACACAGGGGTGCTCTAGCTGCGAATAATAAACAGTCGATCTCAAATTATTTTGAGTGGCTTGCTTAGCTAGTCCACGAATGGCTAAGTGATTAGCTTCCGTTGCTCCAGAAGTGAAAAAGACTTCTCGATGGTCTACATTAAGATAGCGAGCACACTTCTCCCGACACTCTTCTAGCAAATCTTTGGATCGACGACCAAAACCATGAACCGAAGATGCGTTGGCCATAGGCCCCAGCTGTTCTAAAAAAACTTGCCGATGAAACTCGCTCATCGGTAAAGTAGCATTCGCATCAAAATATTTCTCAAACTTGTTGCTCATTAGTAGAAATTCCTGTCAAGAGTGAATAGTACATAACAAAACACAGCGCTTGTCCACAAGAATAAACCATGTTATTATGCGCGATTGTTAAGTAAAAGCAGGTTATTCAACCTCCCCTCTCGGCTGAAACATGCTGCTAGGGTACGGCAATTAAACATTAATTGCCCAACCGAAGTTTCACTTGTGAACTTCGTCGTATTCAGAGCCACGTTTCTGACAAAGACGTCGTGCCTCCGAAGCGTAATCTGCCTTTACTCGGTATTTTATTGTTGCAGGAGGAAACGTCATAATAAAGCGAAAACGTGGGAAGGGT
>CAZYUV010000197.1:0-6602 GCA_964650625.1 uncultured bacterium | reverse complement strand
AAGAGGAATTTAACCGTTACAAATTATTTTTAGACGGATCATTTTCTTTGATTATGTTTTTTAATCTATTTTTTGCAATGATGACTAGTTTTTCTCTGCTTGAAAGTGATCGTGTTAATCATCGTATAACGGTTTTGATTTCTACTTACATGAACCGCGATCAATATATATTTGGGAAGTTTTTAGGTGGTTTTTTTTCCTCTATGATTAATTTGGTAATCATTTGCATACTAGTTAGTATTACTAGTTTACTAATATTCAATCAACACCCTAATTATATTATCTATAATTATTTTGTTAGTGTATTAGAGCTAATGATGTTTGTAAGTTTGGTCTTCTTTTGTAGTCTTGCTTTTTCAAGATTTATGGGTGTCATGAGCTTCTTGTTTATTTTTATTTTAGGTCATTTTACCTATTACATTAAGTATTACACTCGGGTTGTTGGCACGGGATACCCTGAGCTGGTAGAAAACCTATATCTTTTGTTGCCCAACTTTGAGTACTTTGGAATCAAAAATCAACTTATAGCAGGAAAACTAATACCTCCGAGTTACTTCGTGGCTTTGCTTTTATTTAGCTTGGCATGGTCAACATTATTTTTGTTAGTTTCTCAAATCATTTTTTCTAGAAAGAGTTTTCAATGAAAAAACGTTTTATTGCTATAATTGTCTTAGCTACTTTGGCGATTACGAGCGCTAACTGGATGGAGCGGACTTATTCACTAGAACCTCAATTTTCGCATCAAACACGGATGAGTGATTTCCCGCTTTTGATGATTATTTCACTTTTTAATTTAGAAGATCTTTTCGTAGGTTGTTTGTGGCTTCAATTCGATGTGGATTCATTGGGGGCAGTAGGTAATTATCATCGTTTATTGGGTACACTAGATCTAATTACAACGGTAAAGCCAGATGAATTTCACGCATGGGGCTTAGTGACTTATATGCGCTACAAGCATTGGATGAATGAAGGTGAAGGCAAGAAAGCTACCAAGGCTCTTAAGGAATTGCATAGAGCACAGCAGCGATTTCCATCTAATGCGAGAGGATGGTATGAATTGGCCTATATGTATGCATTGGTTTTGCGTGATACATCAAAAGCTTTACAATATGCTACACAGGCTTATTCGATAGAGCCCAATAAGGAAAATACTCTAATGCTGCAAACCCTTCGGCGTGTTAACGCTAGAGATAAGGGCTTAATCGTCCCGGTACCGCCGCCATTATCTAAAAATAATATAGCTCCGGAACTAAATAAATAGGGACTATAATTTTACCAATCTTTAAGAATCTCTTTACTAGCATTAAGTCCAGAAGTTCCCATTACTCCGCCACCAGGATGAGTAGCACTACCGCACAGATAAAGGTCCTGCAAAGGAGTTCTGTAATTTGCATAACCTGGTACTGGACGCATGTGAAACATTTGATCCAGAGTCATTCGCCCATGAAAGAGGCTACCCCCAGTAATGTAATATTCTCGTTCTAAATCTATAGGAGTTAAAATCTGGCGGTGTAATATTGAATTTTTCATGTTTGGAGCATACTCACACAGTATATCAATAGCTCGGTTAGCATACTTTTCTCGCTCTGTTTCCCAGTCTAAACCTTTTCTTAAATTGTAGGGGCCATATTGAGTGAAAAGATTAATGACGTGTTTGCCTTGAGGGGCTAAAGTATCGTCTAATTTACTGGGTATGGTCATTTCTAGTATAGGCTTAGCAGATGGGCGTCCAGCCACTGAATCGGCATAAGCATCTTCAATATATTGCATATCGGGGCAGATATGAATCGTGCCGTTTAACCATTCTCCTACGCCTAGTTTAGCGGAAAAATCGGGCAGAGCGTCAGTTGCTAGATTGATTTTTACTGACGCAGAATCATAATTGATTCTCTGTACATTACGGAGGAATTCTGCAGGCAATTGATCACGTTTAATGAGCTTTAGAAAGGTAATATTGCAGTCAGCACTGCTAACTACTACACGGGATTTGTAGTCATCTCCTGATTCAGTTACAACTCCAGTGGCATGACCATTTGAAACTGTAATACTTGAAATTCCGCTATTGGTAAAAATATCTACTCCCAGCGATTCGCAGCTTTTGGCGAGAGCTTGTGTGAGACCACCCATTCCACCCCGCATATAACCCCAAACTCCTCTGACACCATCACATTCACCCATTACATGATGGAAAAGAACATATGCTGTTCCGGGCATTGATGGGCTTGCATTAGCTCCGATGACGGCATCTGTTGCGAGAGTCACTTTCAATTCCTCTGATTCAAACCATTCATCTAGCATATCTCGGGCGGAGCCACTCATCATTCGTGTAAGTTCAGCCCAGTTTCTTTGTAATGCAGGCTTTTTACTGAATAAAAAAGACCCATATTCGATTATTTCTCCGAAGCTGATTTTCCCGGGATTAGGTGGGACCATTGTCATCATTGGCTCCAGAATTTGTGCCATTTCGTCCAACATCGCTTCGAATTTAGGATAGTTTTCTGCATCTTTTTTTGAAAACTTCGAGATTTCTTCAATGTTTTTTGATTTATCGGGACCTAGTACTAGACTTCTACCATCAGTGAATGGTGTAAAACTACTTGGTATTCGTGGAATCATTTCAAATCCAAAATTCTTTAAATTTAAGTCTTTTATGATTTCTGGTCTGAATAATGAATTAACATAAGACAAGCTTGAAACTTTAAATCCGTCCCAATGCTCTTCTGTTACTGCACATCCACCAACTATATTACGCTTTTCGAATACGGCAACTTTTAGTCCAGCTCTAGCAAGATATCCAGCGGTCACAAGACCATTATGTCCTGCCCCTACGACTATTACATCATATTGATTAAATTTCATAATTTTTTACCAATCGCTTGATCCAAATTCATTGTTTAGATTCCTTCTAGGCGAACATCAGTTTGAATAAACAGGCAGTCTGAAGTGAGGGATCTTTGTTTTATGAGAAGTGATACGCTCACTCTTAGGGCGAAGATTTAAATCCAAACGACCCATCAGATGAAGTAAATTACAGATTTCATGGATATGCTTGTAATTATGATTAACAAGAGCAAATAGTAGATCAGATTTCTTGTGATAACGTATTTCGCTTAAAAAGCATTCATGTACCTCTTGGACGTAATTGATAATTTCTTCTTTTGAAGGCAGTTCCTTTCTGTTTAAGGGCGAATTAGTTTCACTAAAGAGGTCGTCGAATAGATCTAATCGAAAAGAGAAGTTTATTTCGGCTTTTTTACCTACTTCTTTTTCGGTGAGGGCAATATGTCCGAGCTGCTGGGCTATAGAAACGCAAGATTCATCTAAATCTTCTGGAATCCAAAAGAACTCGCTTTCAGAGACGCTTAAAATTAGTTCTGTTAGGAATTTTCTGCAGGCTTTAAATTCCTCAATCAGATCATTAAAAGCGTACATCATTTGTTCCGATTCGATGGATGATAAAAGTTCTTCATCACGTAGCATGGACCAATTATAACTGAAACAGTAGTTAGGATGCTAAATCCTATCTCCCATCTTGTCTTGTAAGATCATATAATGATGTATTGATTTATCTCAGGAGCATACTATGTCTTATGAAAATCGATTTTTAAAACCTAATCAAGAGGAATGTTTTTCCCTTAGTGCAATTGTTGTTTTAGATAAAATGCTTAAAAAAAACCGACCATTTTGCACCCTGTTAGAAGGCGATGATACTTACTTGGAGGAGTTACTAGATTTTCTGGTTGATAAGGAAATCTTAGAATTGGATTTAGAAAAAGGTGAATATATTGCTACTCAAAAAGGTCGCAACTTGTACAACAATTTTCTGCAGCGATACAAAGAATATCTAACTGTATTTGACGTTTTTTGTGCTGTTGATCTGGACGAGGGTAGTTTTGGTTTCGAGAAATTTTTTGATTACAGTGAAGAGATATTTATTAATTTTATAAACGAGGATCGTTTTGTAGATCTAAGAGTTACTGTTTGTGAGTTTAAGAAAATGCAGTCGCTGAATATATTTGAAATTGTGTTTATAAGTTTTCTGTTGGAAAAACGGTTTCGTGAACCTCGTGATCGATCAAATATTTTGGGAACTGAATCTTGGCAATATCAATGTTATACAGGAACTATATTCGAAGAGGTAGTTGATATTTGTAATGGTGCCCCTCATTTTAAGGAATTAGGTTATCAAGATGATCAAGGAGCAGTTAGTGGAGAGGATGTTATTCGTGATGTTATTGAACAAGGTACCCAGCTAGCACGAGATATAGCTGAAAAAAGGTATAAACAGGAGCAAGAAGAATCTTCTTCAAATAGTGATGATGAACCAGAAATAGTAGAAACTCATAATCACTATGAACCAGAGTATTATAATTCTTACCACGATCCTTATTACCGATCTCCACTTTGGGATATAGCTTTATTAGGTTTAATATTACTCTAAATTATGAAATTACCTGGTCTCCATCAGTTCCCTTTGGCTTTTAAGGTAACCTTTAGTCTATTTTTACTCTGCGTGAGCTTCGGAATGCTGCAGGGCCAAGCCTATATGATCTTAGTCTTAGGTGGGGATGGAAGAATAAGTATGCCTGGGCTTGGTGATATAAGTAAACATTATTATGTACCACCGGTTCCGATTCTTCAGCATGCAATTGATGGCAGTATGAAGGATGAGGTTGAAACTCTCGAAGATAGAAAAATTCTTGAAGAATGGATGCGAGCTGGGGCTCCAAAATCCATGTATGACGAAAAAGTTCATGAGATAATCGAAAGATCTTGTATTGATTGTCATAGCCCAGGCGGTGATGCAGAGTTTGCTAACTTTGAAAACTTCGATAACATTAAAAAGCTAGCTATTTTTAGCTACAAACCTTATTTGAAGAAACGCTTAAGAATGGCTCATCCTCATATGTTGGCTATTCCAGTTTTTATTTTACCAACGGTCCTTCTTCTAGGTCTTAGTGCTTTATCTAGTAGAACTAAGACATTTTTAATGGGAGCTCCCTTATTAGGTACATTTTTAGATATTTCAGGATGGTTCTTGACGATGATTTTTCCAATGGCAGCGTTAATGATTATGGTCGGGGGAATACTTTGTCATGGCGGAACTTATTTAGCTATAGTTGTTAATTTGTATTACTTATGGTTTTACCAGCCTCTATAGGAGCGATATGAGTTTGAATAAAGAGAAAATTGTTGATCATATTTCTACTCATGTTAGACATAGTATTCGCGATCAGGTATTTCGCAAAATAGATTATTTTTCAATGATTGCGCATTTGTTTCAGGAAGAATTTAATTGTCAATGTGCCTTTTTAGATAAGAATTTGAATATTGTACAGCGTGTGGGATTTGCAAGTAGCCCACGCAAGTTGAGTGAGGATTATAAAAGTTTGGACCCAAAGACTTGTCTCACTAAGGCGATTAGCGTTTTGAAGCGCCAATTCACCCAAGAAAAGCCTATTGTAGCTACTGGAAAAATTCAGAATATTTTTGATTTTAGCTATGCTTTAGCAGGCATTGGCGAGGTTCCAAATTACATTATGGTGGTAAAGTTTGCTCAGCTAAGCCAATACAACGCTGAGCTACTATCGGAATTGATAGATTATATTTCTGGCCAATTGTATATATATGAGCAGCAGGAAGATGAAGACCTCTTCTATCGTCATTATATATCGACTCTACAAAGGGTGATACAAGCCAAGTCGCCACTTTTAGCAGCGCATTGTCTGAGAGTTTCACAGTATTGTAAAACTATGGGCGCGCTACTAAAAATAAATGAAGTGGAAATGGCGCATTTGATAGATGCAGCACTTATTCATGACATAGGCTATGTCAATGTACCAAATGAAATTTTAAACCGTCCTGGTCGCTTGACCAACACAGAACTTATGTATGTAAGAAAAACTGTTGAAGAAGGTTATAAGATAATTTCATCGAAGGAACTTTTCGATCTTGAAAGCATTGGTAAAATAATTTTTTGTCACATGGAAAACTTTGACGGAACGGGTTATCCGAGAGGCTTGAAAAAACAACAGATTCCTCGACTAAGCAGGATATTAGGAATTGCAAATGCTTATGATGCTATGACTAGTTCTCGACCTTACCAGACTTCACTTAGTCATGAGGAAGCTCTTGAAGAGCTTAAGCGATGTGCTGGACTAGATTTTGATAGTAACAAAGCGCGTGATGATAAAGGTTGTGTACAATTTGATCCAAGTATTGTTGAAAAATTTGTTGAATTTCAACTTGAATGGTCTAAACCCTGATATAGATTTAATTTTTATCTCCGTATCAAAGTTACCTTTGATGAATTAAGGAGTATTACATGTCTCGTTCAGGTTCTCCAAAGTCTTCGTTTTGGCCCCCACGCCTATTAGAATCATCAAATTTATCATTACGATCGTTTGGATAAACGCTACTGTAAGTCATTACGAGCGGATAATGGTCGGATGGCTTGCGCTTGACCAGATCGCCGCTTTCATCAATACAGAGTCCCAATATTTTCTTTCTGGAAATCCAAGGAGAGCGAAAAATATAATCAATTCTATTGTTGAAGGTACCTAAATAACGCCTCTTACCAGCCGCTTTTATGAACTTTTTAA
>CAZYUV010000196.1:0-6682 GCA_964650625.1 uncultured bacterium | reverse complement strand
GGCCACGAGGCAAATCGTCGGATTATAGTCCGCCGAACTCGTCGTCAAATCCATCGCCAAAATCATTACCACCGAATGGATCATTATCATCTGCGGTATTTCCTTTTGACTCTTTATCCGTATTATCAAAATTGGGGTCGAATGTATTGGTATTTGGTATTCCACCTTGGTCGGCCACTAACTCGCCAAAATCTGAAGTAGCGATCGATTCCTTAACTACTTTTGGAGTAACCAGAATCACTATCTCCTTACTTTTAGGTACGTTAGACTCGTTAGTAAATAGGTGTTTTATAAATGGTAAGTTAGATAAAAATGGGATCCTTTGAACAACTTTACTTTCAGATTCTTCTACCATTCCACCGATTAAAATCTCTTCTCCATCCTGCACTTGCAGTGTTGTTTTTACTTCGGTGCTGTCGATGGTTGGAAAACCATCGTCTCTTAGTATTGGTGAAGATTTTTCTATTGAAAGTGGTGACAAAACAATGAAGCCATCATTGTTTATCTGAGGAGTTATCTTAATCTTTGTACCAGCGGATTTCTCAGACGGCTGCTGGTCGGTTCCTCCGGAAAATGTTATCTGTTGATCAATATTCAATTCAGCCTCTTGCCCATTCATGGCAATTAGACGTGGCGAAGATAAGACCCTTGAATCTGATGTTTTTATTAGTGCATTGAATACTGCGTTAAAAAATAGGTTCTGCCTGTAAAAATCTCCAAACGCAAACAGATTCGCACCTTTCGCGGCTTCTGGCACCTCGTATGCTGTACCATTATCAAGGGTTCTCAAAAACTCTGTGTAACCAAGTACATTTCCTGTGCCTTTAGCATCGGACGGAGAGGCCGCTGCGCCACTTCCCCAGTTCCATTCAAATCCTAAAAGTCTTTCAAAATCCGTATTTACCTCAACTATTTTAATATCAATCATTACCTGTGGAACTGGCCGATCTAACCTTTTCAATAATTCCTCTACACGCTTGAACATGTCTTCAGTGCTCGAGATAACAACAGCATTAAGCCGTTTTTCCACATGAACTTTGAATTTACCTGCGGTTGCTTCACCTAGCAATGATGTCAACATCTGTTGCACCTCTTCTGCTTTTGCGTATCTCAGGTGAAATGTTTTAGTTAAACCTTTGTCAAAATTCATAGCAATGGTCTTTTTGGGAGCAATAACAATAGTGTTCCCAAATCGACGCATATCCAAATCATTTGTCTTTAACACCAAATCGAGAGCTTGTTTCCATGGAACTTTTCTCAAAGTAATAGAAGTAGAGCCACTGACTTTACTATCAACGACTACGTTCAGCTTCGCATGACCTACGATCGATTTTATTACTAAATCGAGAGGTGCTCTATTCAATACCATGGTAAATGGCGGTATATCATCCTCAGCGGCTTCTTCGGCCTGAAGCGGTACCAAGTTCAAGCTTAGTGCAATAAGTATTGCACTGCCCATTCTTATTAGTAGCTTATTCCTTGCCATGTCGACTCTCCTTTGATTTGCCTTTCTCCGTTTTCGACAAATTAAGTGAGTGCCGTAATATTTTTGTGCAATTAAACTTAGAACTTATTTAATCGGGATTTGCATGATAATGGTTACTAAACTAACTATCACAAACAGGGAACAATTTGTCATTTAACCGCAGTGTAAGAAAGCGGAATCCATTTCATCTTGAATTATTTATTATCGAAGGTAATTTCTTGTCGTCGCGCAGCCGCCACGTGAAGCAAGGTTATTTTGTTTTCATCGATTCTTATTACCTTAAACTTTTTATTTCTATCCTGATCACCTTCAAATAACAACATTTGCTCCCTCTCAAAGGTTACAATAGCACTTCTACTGCCCTCTTCTCCAGAAATCCCATGAACCGTCATCTTTAATTTTGGAATGACCTTTTTGGGAGCCTGTTTTATAACTCGCCGCTTAGTCGCTTTACGAATAGGACGCTTTTTCTTTTGGATAAGTTTACGAAAAAAGTCATGGTAAGGCTTTTCCACACTCGGACTGTCAGCATAACTTACATTCAAAATGCTGCTTATTATAAATATCAATGTTATTAGTCTCATTGAAATCTCCTTCACAACTTTGATCGTGAAATTTTATCTTTTAAGATCACTCTTCATACCTAGCTATATGCGATCGATCAATAATGATTATACGACCATCAAATTGCACTCGAAGAACTGGAAATCTAGTATCTTTTTCATACTTCGCCATTTTTATTGGTTTCTCATGCAAATCAGTAAGCTTTTTCGATCTATCTATTTTATCTGTTAGGTTTTTCACTTCCACACCACGCCCGGAGCCCCCTCCACCCAAACTTAACGATGAGTTTGTAAGATTCAACATCTGGCGATTTTCAACACGACTAAAAAAATCATATAATCCGAAATAGGTACCATCCACTGAAAACTCCATGGGAATCTCCATGTAACGTTGACGCTGGGTTTTGGGATGAATTCTAATACTTTTTAATTTGATGTCTGCATTGGTTGCATCTAGCTCTACATCATTAAGAAACTGACCAACATCTCTGTTTTTTGTTTTTTCTTTTAGCAAGGTTACGATCGCGCGTTTTTTCTCACTAATATTCGATCTATATTCTTTGATTTGCTTGTCGTATTTTTTGCCTTTTTTCAAACTAATTCGTAACCTCTTGTACTTGGTATCGATTTCTTTTTTCGATTCCTCAAGGGGCTGCTTAAAGTTAAATAGCCAGAAACATAGCGTTACCGCTGTAACTATTATCATTGCTACCACGTAGCCCAACAATTTTAATAACATCGCACCAGTCCTCTCTCAAACCGAACCTATTTAGATGTTCCTCTCCATAATAATGAAAGTTAAATCAAATTTAGCTACTCGCTTCTTATCCATCAGGTCATGATTTACCTGACTTAGGGTAACAGCTCTAACGAAGTCCACTTCTTGTTGTAAAATACTTACTAAATCAGTCACACCTTGGGTAACTAATTTCACTTTCTTATTTTTTGAATTTAACTTGGACGACTCAGCTTCCATAGAAACACCATTAAGCTGCACTTGCCCGTCTGCATCTATTCTCAACTGTTGTATCCAAACCGTTTTAGCTCTGGCAACAAACTCTTCGAAACGGTGCAGAATTTTAGTCCAGGAACCCATTTTTTTACTCAGTATGCCCTGATAATCTGAAAGGGCTTGCTCCACACTCTGTAACTCGGTCCGCATTCTCTTAACTCGCTTTTGCTTAGGGGCCAACTTACTAACCTCACGCTCCAGTCTTGCTATTCCTTTTTCTTCTACATAAAGCTGTTCTTGGTTCTCACACCAATTAATTCCGTAATATAAGCCACCTAAATTCACCACAATCCACAAGATCATAATTATGCCCCCTATGGGGACTGGTATAGCCTTTTTCTTCTTTTCAGAGAGTAGATTAATTTGTATCATAATTAAGCATCCTCATTAGTTGCACAACCTCGAAGAGCCAGTCCAATGGCAACTGTATATTCTTGTAAGTTTTCTTCAAAAAGCTCCGGATTCTCCATATCTTTCAATAAACCATACGACGGATCCGCTATTTCCACATCCACAGATAGCTCATTGCTCAATAACACATCTATATCCTTCAATTTAGCTGTACCACCCGTTAAAAATACTCGGTGAATAACAGACTCTCGATGCTGAGCTTTGTAATAATCAAACGACCGACGTATCTCACCTGCAATTTCCTCAACTGTTGTATGAACTACATCGCTAAATTCTTGATCTTCATTCCCCTCTAAAGCTTCTTTAGACTTTTCAATTTTTATGTCTTCAGCTTCTTCTACCGTTACCTTGTAGACACTTCGGATGACATCCGTAATATTGTTGCCTGAAATGGGAACATTTCTGGAGAATCTCAGAATACCTCCCTTAAGAACGTTAATGATAGTAGACCGGGCACCAATGCTAACTATCGCTACAACCTCATCTTCAATTGTGGATTCTGGTTCTCCAATTGCCTCATCAGGCGCTTGATCCAAGTCATCTAAAGATTGAGGATCTGAATTATGATCCTGATGAACCGCTTGCTTGAGGAAGTTATTCAGTGCATTAATTACAGCCAGTGAATCAATGTCTAGGCAGTCCAACTGACTAACACCCACAGCCTTAAAAATATCAACTATGTTCTCTACATGTTCTTTTTGGGCCACAGCTAATAAACACAGTATTCGTGTCATCCCTTCCTGCTCTACTTTTGCTAACTTTGCAAAGTGAATGTTTACTGTATCCAAGGGATAAGGAACATACTGTTCAGCCTCACCATCTATGGCGTGTGCCAACTCCTCATCTCCCATGTCTGGCAAGGGCAGAAAACGCAAGATCGTATTTGAACTAGTTATTGCTGTAAATACTTGATCATATTTTAAACCATACTCTTTTTTGAGATTCTTGATCATTTGAATTACTGCGCTGGGGTCTTGCAAAATTCCATCTTGGAAAACTCCTGCACTATATTTCTCGTGACCATGGTTTATTATTTGCGGACCCTGCTTTGTCTTCTTCATTTGCACAAATTTCAGTGCAGATGATCCGATGTCAATTCCTAGAGAATATTTAGGAGGTCCAAGACGAAACATATGGTTTCCTTTCTAAATCTGCTTGTGCTTAACGGGGCTATCGTCAACCTACATCCATAGCTTAACAAAATTGCGGTCACAGAGGTTTTTTTGTCATTGAAATTTCGAATTTGCACAAAGCTTATGACTTATAAATCATTCATTGAGTTCCAAATTCTTTAAATTACTATTATTTAATATATTTTTTCGAGACTCACTCCTGTGAAATAATACTTTAGAATATCGGGATATTTTAATGATTGCTTAGCCAATCCTTTTGCACCCCATTGGCAGAGCCCAACCCCGTGACCAAATCCTGTCCCTCTCAACTTTAACTTGCTAAATCGACGATTGTAGTCCACCAATATCTGCATGATCGCAAGTTCTCCTTTATTATTACTTTTATGATTATCATTTTCCGCAATTCCAACTGACTTGAATATGGTCGACCTAACTTTGGAAGCCGAAATCATTTGACGAAATATAGTCCCCGAGACCTTTAGTTTTCCATCTTTATGAGAAATATGGACTAATTTCACCCTGCCATTGGAATCATGCTCAAAATGTACCTTATTGATTTTTCTTACTTTTTCACCTCTTTGATTCAAGTAACCAGTCAAACCGGCAAAGCTTAATTCATAGTCCCACACATAATTCTTGTAACCACTACACCACTTACAGTCTTTAGACTTCAAATATGGAACTCCTTTACCATGCCAATCCTTGCTAGCTAAGGTAGAGCCACCACATGCCGAATGATAAAACCCCGATATTGGCTTATCTTCGTAGGTAAGAATTTTTCCATGTGTGTACTTTACTACTTTTCGCGCAATTGGATGTTCGTCTTCAATCCCGTTATACACCTGAGAGCGAACATCATCAGTCAAGCCAAAACCTTCGCGACGAAATTTATCCTTATTTTTAATAGCATAGGTTCTCGCAACTACCGCCTGAGCTTTCAATGCTTCGATAGGAGAATTAATCAACATTTCAGACTTTATTACTCCATACAAATACGATTCAATATCTACTAAGTTAACTACCGTCAACTTCCCAAAACGATCTTCTAATAGCTTTAATTTACCTCGATAACCTTTTCCGTTAACATAAACTAACCCTTTCTTGAACGGCTCTATTGTAACGGACTGCAAATTATTAAAATTAAGAAATCCAAAGCCCCTTTCTGTAACCTTGAAGTTTAAGGATTTACCGTTCCAGCGGGTAAACAGTTTTTTTCGATTTGGAAAATTAAATACTTGAAAGCCATGCTGCGCACTTAAGTACACGGAACTCTTTTTCTCCAAAACAGCTACATCCAGCACCGGGACCTCACTGGCCCAATGAAAACACACAAAAAAGAATAGGATCAAAGTAACGCAAATCGAACGCATAGCTTTATCTCATTACGGCTTGG
Organism: uncultured bacterium; assembly: GCA_964650625.1. Lineage (GTDB taxonomy): Bacteria > Muiribacteriota > UBA6191 > UBA6191 > UBA6191 > JAYZAC01. The sequence goes on along the minus strand of CAZYUV010000196.1, from coordinate 684 downwards.
ATATCTTGATAAGTAACAATAACAATTAAAGACAAAACACAGAGCACACCAAAAATATTAATGTAACCTTCCATTACATCATCAAAAGCTTCCTTTGCACGACCAAAAACCCTTCTGGATAACCAATTCACAAGCTCTTTCGTCACAATGACAAAAATTCTACCGCCGTCCAAACCTGGTATAGGGATCAAATTAAATACACCAATAGAAAGACATATTTGAGCTGCCAACTCAAAAAAACTATGCAATCCTTTATCCACAGTTTGAGAGACCGCATTGGCGATAGCAACGGGCCCCCCGATTCCATCTGGCGCTTTAAATTTTGTCGCAATATTGATGACGATATCAGTAATTTGCATAAAAAGAATCTTGGTCATTTGAATTGTGAACGTAGTTGCCTTTTCGAGAGATTCCATAAAAGGATACGTCATGAGGCGATCATCTAAAAAATAAGGGGTAATATGTACACCAATTTTACCTGTAGAATCTGGTTTGACTTGTACGTCTAAAGCATCTACTTTTGAGGAGACATCCACATCTAATTGTTCTTTATTAATTGATTTCAAGAAGTTATTTGCATTGGAACGGTTATCAAAAACCACCGGAAATTTTCGATTTGATTGGTGAATCCTAATAAAGTTACCCTCAACGTAATCTTTTTCCAGAAAGTTTTTTAAAGTACCG
>CAZYUV010000195.1:0-6707 GCA_964650625.1 uncultured bacterium | reverse complement strand
CCTACTAGGCCGGCTTTCTGTGTGTCATACAAACATAAGTCATACTCCAGAATCTGTCGCAAGCTGGATTCTGCTTTTTGCTGATGGATTTGCTTTAACAATAGTTCTTTGAAATCAACTTCGTTTTCATCTCCATCAACTTGAAGAAATAAGGGAGATGTATGCTCTTGTTTATTTATACTATGACTGTCATTTGCTGTTCGATTCAAATGTATGCAAAGGTTGGGGACTAGCGCCACTGGTCGTTCAAAATCAATCAGTTCAGTAACAATAGAGCCTTTAGAGTTGAGGCCACTGACTCGTCCTGCTATTGAAAGATCACGATCAAACCAGGTCATTAAGAGCACACCTCCGTAGGTTTCTACATTAAGATTTCTATAGTCTTGAAATTCTTTATAGGCATGGGGTTTCACCTTGAGGCAGGGGCTGTCCGTGTGCGCTCCTATCAGTCGAAACCCTTTTTCTCTAAGATCGGCCCCTGCTGTTCGGAAGGCTATAACGGAGCCCTGACGAGCTACGTAGTAAAGGCCATTTTCATCTAAATCCCAATGATTTTTTTCATGAAGTTCATTGAATCCTTGCGCTCGCAAGTTACTAATGGTCTGCTGTACAGCATGGTAGGGAGTTGGTGAGTTGTCTAGAAATTCAAACAAATTTGAAAGTACCTCTTTTTGCATACAACCTTTTCTCCTATCCAAGACAAAATTGTAACAGATTAAGTAAATATAATCGCGGTAGTATTCTTAGTCTACTAATTAAGGAGCGGGTAAAATGCAATATGAGGAGCTCAGTAAAAAACATCCACGCTCTTTGAAAAATTATGAAAATAAAAGTATTCAGGAGTTTTTTGAGGAATTTAATGTATTAGACAGAATGCCCCCCTGCATTGTAGTGGCGGGTACCAATGGTAAGGGAAGTGTTTGCCGAATTATTGAAGAAATTTATGTTTGTCAGGGTTATACAGTCGGAAGTTTTGTGACTCCACATTTACTTGATTTCAAGGAACGCATTCGATTAGATTCAAGTTCAATTTCTTCGATACATTTCGCCTCAGTTTATGAACAATCCAAGGGTTTACTAGCAGAGTTCGAAAAACGATATGGTCGGCCGATGACATTTTTTGAAATGATGATTCTCATTTCAGTAGAAGTTTTTTCGAAATGTGATTTTGCGATTATTGAGGTGGGGCTTGGGGGTGCAAGAGATGCCACAAGGGTGTTTAATCCCGAACTGAATTTATTCACTTCCATTAGTTTAGATCACTGCCATATTCTGGGTAATACTCTTGAGGAGATTCAAAAAGAAAAATTAGGAATTCTTAAGCCGGGTGCAAAACTTGTTACAAGTCCAGAACAGCAAATTTCATTGGGAGGTAGTTGTGAATATTCAGTAGAAATTACGCCAGTTGAATCCTCAATTTACCTTCAAAGGTTTTACATAAATTGTGAATTGGGATGTGGACAAGTTTCCACCCATCTATTAGGGTCTTATCAATTACAAAATATTCAGCTTTCTATTCAAGCAGTAATACATCTCCGTTCAATATTAAATATTTCCTGGCAGAATTTGATTCGAGCCTTAAATCAAGTCAAACATCCTTGCAGGCTAGAATGGATTCATCCTCGAATTTTGATTGATGGTTCTCATAACCTAGAGGGGTGGAGTAAGCTGCAAGATTATTTAAAACGGATGAATTTGATACAGGATAGTCAATGGGCTATATGCCTTAAAAAGACTAAGTCTATAAATCAATTGCGTGAGTTTATAGGTGACTCTCCCATATGTTTTAACCCCCGTAGTACAAGTTTCTATACTTCTCAAAAGTTAGCTTATGAATTCAATGGTAAAGCTTGTTCTAGTTTTATTGAAGTTTTTGACCAATGGTCCAGAGATAGTAGTAAAAAATTAGTCGTAACGGGTTCGCTCTCTGGATCAGCGAGATTGAAAAGGAGCTTTTTGAAATTACTTGATACAATTGAAAAAAATTCGTCTCACAAGTATAGTGCGCGCACTCGAGTGTGCTGAGTTTAGGAGGAGTTTTCATGGAAATTCATGGGAAAAGAGTGCTTTTATTGGGTGGTGCTGGGTTAGTTGGTACTGCTGTATGTCGTCAGATGTTGAGCTACGGACCTGAGGAGTTGATTGTTAGCTCTCTTAAAGAAAATGAGGCTATGCAAGCTCAAAGAGAGCTCAGTCGGGCTTTTCCTGAAACTCATATTACGCCTGTTTGGGGTAACATGTTTGTTCGTGAGGAACATAAAGATTTACCTCCTTCCTCCATCATTGAGACCCCTGAACTCCGCGAACAGTTGATTTCCGATAATTTAGATGATTTAACGGATGTAATTCTCAAAAACTCTTTTCTTTATCAGATAATTTCACGACACAAACCGGACATTGTTGTGGACTGTGTTAATTCTGCTACTGCGGTTGCTTACCAAGATATTTTCCTAGCAAACTATAAAGTTCGTGAAAGTATGAAGGAGCTACGGGCAGGAGATGGTAGCCAAGAGAAGATGTTTACGGAGGTAGAAAAACTATTGGCGACTCTATACGTTCCTCAGCTTATACGGCACGTACAAATCTTGAATGAATCCATGAGGCAGGCCAAGACAAGTATTTACTTAAAAGTTGGAACGAGTGGTACTGGGGGCCTAGGTTTGAATATACCTTACACGCATAGTGAGGAAAAACCTTCAAGGATGCTTTTGTCTAAGAGTAGTGTGGCGGGTGCTCATACTTTATTGTTGTTTTTAATGGCTAGGACACCCGGCGGTGCAATTATAAAGGAAATCAAGCCTACAGCGGCTATTGCTTGGAAGAAAATCGCGTATGGTGAGGTTCAACGAAAAGGAGGTCCTGTAGAACTTTTCGATTGTGATCCTAAGCTTGCCAACCCCCTAGGTGGAAGTTTACCCGCGGGTGGTTATCAAAACTATCAGTCTACTGGTGAGAATATGAAAACGGTTTTCATCGACACCGGTGAAAATGGAATTTTTTCAACTGGAGAATTTGAAGCGATTTCTAGTTCTGGACAGATGGAATTAATTACGCCTGAAGAAATAGCTCGTAATGTGATTTTTGAAATAAGGGGCGGTAACACCGGTCATGATGTTATCAACGCACTTGACTATGCAGCTATGGGGCCAAGTTATCGAGCTGGTGTGATGAGAGGCACGGCTTTAGAAAAACTCAAGGAACTGGAAGAAGAGTTTGACTGTGATAGTATCAGTTTTACTTTAATAGGTCCTTTTGTTTCAAAGCTTCTTTTTGAGGCTTACGTTATCAAAAAAGTCTGTAAAGATCTTACCGAACTGAAGAATTTAAGCGCCCGTGAATTAATGCAGCGAATGGATTCCCTAATCAGAGAAAATCTCAAAGTTCGCACTTCTATTTTGTCAGTGGGGATCGGTATTTTGATGCCAGATGGAAAAACCCTTCTGCATGGCCCAGAATTGACTGTACCGCCTTTTAAAGGGAAGCGCGAATTGGATGTTAATGAAGAGAATATTAATCGATGGAGTAAGGACGGCTGGGTAGACCTTCGTCTGAGTAATGCTGAAGTTTGGAAAGGCCGTTGTGAAAGAATTTTTGCTCAAATGGATTCCATTCCCGAGGATGATACTTCGAGTCAGTACATTCGCAATGAAAACTATTGGTTAAAAGATTGCTCAATCAACATTGGTAAAATGGTTGGCTGGATTCTAGCAGTTGAAGAGCACTCTGCTCGTTTGAAGCGCTAATCACAAAATAAATCGAGTACTTCTTGCATGCTTAGTTGTCGAAGAGGACCATTCTGTGATCCCAATACAGACTCGAAAAGTTCTTTTTTCTTGTCTTGTAATTCTAGAATTTTTTCTTCGATGGTGTTTTCACAGATAAGTCGATATACCATTACCGGCTTATTTTGACCAATGCGATGGGCGCGGTCTATTGCTTGTGCTTCGGCTGCAGGATTCCACCAAGGGTCCAATAATATTACGTAGTCTGCCGCAGTTAGATTAAGTGCAGTGCCCCCAGCTTTTAGGCTGATCAAAAATAATTGGCATTGAGATTGGAAAGATGCGACGGCCTTTTGTCGTTGCTTTAGATCGTGTTGGCCTTGTAGTCGCTCATAATTAAGCTGTAAACCATCTAATATCCAAGCCAGTTTGTCTAGCATACTCGTGAATTGAGAAAAGAGCAGAATGCGTTTATCTTGAGCGACTAATTCAGGTAATATTTCTTGGAGGTAGTCTAATTTTACGCTAGAAATAGCTTCAAATTCGGGATTGGCTAACTGAGGTTCTAAGCACACTTGACGAAGTCTAAGCATACCTTCTAAAACATAGACTCCTGAACGTTCTAACCCGGTATCATTGATTTGGCTCAGTACTCTTTTGCGATAAAAATTAGCAGTTTCTCGGTATGCTTGAGATTGGTCTTCTTCCATTTTGAGATTTACCACTGATTCTGTTTTAGGGGGTAATTCGAGAGCCACTTCATCTTTGGTACGACGCAGAATCATAGGTTCTACAAGCTGCTTCAGAAGTTCTCTAGTTTCATGAACTTGTCCACGTTCAACCGGTTTGGTGAATCGACGACGAAACCACGCTTTGGTGCCAAGGTATCCAGGATTTAGAAAATCGACTAAAGCTTGTAGTTCTAAAGTGTTGTTTTCTAGGGGCGTGCCACTTAATGCTAGTCTAAATTGCGATTTCATTCTTTTGATTGCTCTTGCTGTGCGTGTTCCCGAGTTTTTAACCATTTGTGATTCGTCTAATAAGAGACAATGGAATTTTTGTTTTTGCATCCATTGTTCGTCGGATAACAAAGTTCCGTAACTAGTCACTATGACGTCACAACAGGAGAATGCTTCTCTTTGATAATGTCTTTGATTTCCATGATAGAGATACACTTTTAGAGATGGAGCAAATTTTTTGATTTCGATGAGCCAATTAGATAATGCGGATAACGGAGCTACTATCAAATGGGGCTGATCACTTTGTTTGTGACACCAATCAAGAAATACTACACTTTGGCAGGTTTTACCTAAACCCATTTCATCGGCCAAGCATGAATTAAGACCTCCTCTATAATTTCTACTCAGCCAGTGAACACCATCCAATTGATAAGGTCTAAGTTTTCTAGCTTGGCTGATAGCGATCTCAATTGGACCTAGCTTCTGGATTTGACTTATGCGTTCTTGAGTTTTGCGTATGAGTCGTAGGGTTTTTTGACCAATAGAGTCTTCCCCGAGCAAGTTCATTAGAATTTGTGGGCTTTCAACTGGAATCTGCCATTCTTCAGGTTGCTCTCCCAGAAGTAGTAATTTTTTTAATTGCTTGAGATCTTCCGGATGGATTTTCAAGAGTTGTCCTCGTTCATCTTGAATAAACCCACGTGCTAAATCGAGATTTTTTAGATTTTGATTTGTTTTTTCACCTTGGAGTTGTAACTGCAATTTGAGCCATTGCCCCTGTTGATGGGAATCTACCTTAATGCGAACCAATTTACTTTTGGCATGTTTCTTTGATAGCTTAAGATTGTAGATTTCATATCCGCGGTTTAGGAAATCTTCAGCTCCTTCTAGTAGCCATACATCAAACTCTTCTCTGGAAATTTTGAATTCAAACTCTAAGCCAGCTTTGCGATAAGGTTTTTGCAAACAATTGAAGGGTAAGTAGCTCATTACAAACTCTTTGCAAATTTTTTCGAACTGAGGATTGTTTTTTACTTTTATATCACCATTTAGGCTAGTGTTGTTAAGGAATTTATTAAATGGTGTCTGATAGTCAAATGCAAGCTGAAAATAAACATCACCTTCTAGAGTTTCGTGATATCGTATTAATGGTATGGGTTGAACCTGAACATGGTGTCTTGGAATCACTTGGGTTTCAATCCTTAGATCAGGGACTTTGAGATCTTTTAATCTTTCTAAAACCGCATTTAAGGCATTCGCAGGAAACCACGGTGTTTGTCTTATAAATTGTCCAATGAGCCGCCAACCTGGTTTTTGAGGAAGTCGAATCAAGTAAGTATTTGCCTTGGATTCCCATAGAAAAAATATTTGGTTGCTGTCTTCGAAAGATAAGGAGTAGAGCGGGTGTATTAGTTTAGCCTGCTTTGTGGCATCAATAGTTAAAATAAGTTGAGGTTTTAAATCGAGTCCGTTATTAGAAGGGCTGAACTCTAATTTAGCCTTGGAAGCGTCGCTTAATTGAACCGATTTACTTTTTTGGCCGTCCTTGAAATAGAGTCGAGCCTTATTTTCAACAATGTACTTCAGTAGAGCTGGCTGCAATAGATGGCTTAGCTGGTCTTTCTGAACCCTGAGGCTATGTTTCTGTTGCTGATCATCCAAGACTCTTTTAAGTAAAGGTCTTAAAAAGTCAGGAATACCATGCACGTCAAAACGGTTCCACTGATTTAGGGTGAATGGTAGAGGTCGGACTTGTCTTTCCTCTCTGCGAGGTACTATGGCAGGGTTCAAACGTATAGAATAAGATCCATTGACTTGCACTCTAGACTTTTCAAGAGTTATACCGAAATCAGCAGGCAGCTGATTTTTCGGTATACTTTTAGAGTATTTATGAAGCTCCATCTCATGAAGCTGGTCTAAGAGAAAAGTAGGCAATGGGTTATTTTTAGTCTGATTTGCTTGAATTGTTTCAATAAGCACTTCTTCTTGATTTTCAGAAGGATTAAAAGATACCAATTGATCCCGT
>CAZYUV010000194.1:0-6710 GCA_964650625.1 uncultured bacterium | reverse complement strand
ATCCAGACAAATAGTTTTGTAGTTTTAATAGGATTAGGCGCTTTTGTTGGATTTGCTTCGATGGCGGCGTCTTTGTCTGGACTTTTTGCCAGTCTTGGCAACAGATTGGTCGGACTTAATTTGATTCTCAGCCTGTTTGTCTTCTAAAGAACTTTGTTCATTTCCTACTGAGTTCTTGTGATCAGACTTATTTTTTGATTTCGAGCGAGAATCTTTTTTCTTCTTAGGTTTTCTTTCAAATTCCGATTGAATTTTTTCGGGATGAGTATCAAATAACTCTAACTTTTGATCAATTTCCAAGATCTGCTTCTCCGCATCGAGTACTTCAGGGTTTTTGTAAACCGAGACTCCTACAAAAGCTAGAACGACTATAGCCATGGCTAGATTTCGACCAGTTTCCTCAAGCATCAGGCTTCCCAAGAAAAGAAATATAAGGAACGTATAGACCATCTGTTTGCGGGAATCCTGTTTGTCGAGGTCAGCTAGAAGAAGTTCCTTTTCACGCAAAAGATGGTCTTTGGAAATCCTTATTTTTTTAGTTTCAAGTTTAGCTAGTTGAGCCATGCTGATCCTTTAATTTACTGCCCGTAGAAACGATTGTTAATCTGCTGTGACTGAGTAATTGCGATAGGTCGATCTGATGTTTTTTTTCAAGCCCATCGTATATGTCTTGTAATTTTTCATCTTCAGGGAAATATAAGTCTAGATACTTAAGATAACCCAATCCACGAGGGTCAAGTATATCCTCAGCCAGCTTATGCTCAACGTATAGATATAATGCATTTCTAAAGTCAGGTTTTGCTTGTAGGCAGCGTGACGTCCAAAGGAAACCTTCCTCTTTATTGCCCATTTCGAAATGAAGATATCCTAAGTAATAGAATAATTTAAAATCGTTCTTAAATTTGCTATCAACCAATTGTTTGCAAAGTTCGGCCATTTTTTGATACTCGCCGATCTCGCCTCCAAGAAATAGAACATTTTCGACCATTGCATGAGTGTAAATGATTTCGTCTGGATTTCGGCGTTGTCCTATTTGAGAAATAATTTTGATCGATGTAAAGCTCTTATTTTTGGATAACATGGTATCTAATAAAGGTTCGATTTTTTTACGATCAATCAAGTACGCCGGGTGCCGCAACCAATGAACAAGTTCCATTCTGCCGGATTCCACTATCAATACCCTGCATCGACCATGATTAGTTTCAAGTATTTCATATAATTTCTGTGGCTCTTTAACTGGTAAATCTCGAGTAATTTGTAGTTGCCCTTTGTGGTTGAGCAGGAAGAGTTCAATTGAAAGAGTTTCTGAACTAGTTTCAAAAATCATGTACTCAATTTCATTGAGTATTTCGAACCATTTACGCAGGCTGGTTCTGGGTGTGCATACAATTACACCTATTTCTTCTCGACCTTCTACTTCTTCAAATCTAACTAGCTTGATTTCCCCTGAAAGAGGTTTGAAAGCCTCTTTCACTTCACCGTCTAATCGGATATGATTTTTGCTAGGTTCATAGTCAAGAGTACTCAAAAAATCAGCAAATATATTTTGATAGTGTTCAAGACGCAGTTGTTTGAACTTATACCATTCAAGGGCTTTTAGTAATTCTCTACTAACCCCAGTAAAGCCCAAGCGACGAAGTCCTTTACTGCCTGGAGAGCTTATTTTGCCTGTGGAGATACCCGTGACTATCTCATGAAACTTGGCGATACTGATATTGAAGACTTCGGCTGTTAACAATAACCAATCTTTTCGTTGTAAAGGTAATTGTGAATCGATCATGGCCATATGAACCAAACGGGTGAGAAGTTCAATAGGATTTAGATCACCTTCTTCAAGAATTTTGTCCTGGCGTATTTCGCGAAAAACATCACGTAACAGTAGACGATATTGACTAATTGAGACGCCCAATTTCTCTACCAAATTTTTAATCTGTATTTTCTCATTTTCCTGAACCTCACGATCTTTATAAACTTCTTTAAGAGCTTCGGTTATGATCACGGTTCTATCAAAATTGCCAATTTCTGAGGTATTCACCATTCTAAACAATTGATCTAACGGACCCCCTGGTTTCTCTTTGGCCTTTCCTTCAATTGCTGCAAGAATTCTAGGGCTTATCTTCGTTCGATAGGTTTGGGGAATCCAATAGTAAATTTCTGCAATTAGAGGAAGGTAATAGAATTTCAGTTGGAATTTACGAGCATGAGTTAGGACTACAAGTAAGGTCTCAAGCAGGTCTTCAAAGGCAACCAGTCGACCATGTTCCAAAAAGTATAGCAAGGCGTGAAACATATAATGAAAAGCGTCATCAATAGGACCTATATCTGGTTTGTTAAAGTTCACATGCTCATGTCGAATTAATTTGAAAATCTCAATTTTCAAAATGCGAGCGCAGTTAACATATTCTTGATTGTAGGGAGCTTTGTGCGCTCTAAAAAGTAGATAGGGTAGAATATCTATGAACCCTACTATCAGATCGTTATTACTTGTTTTTTTGCACAGATTTACATAGATATCATGGGAGTTCAGCAAGAAAGCTTCAGTGGCTTCTGGCTTATTTTGCTGCAGGGAACGATAAAGTTCAACCAATAGGGCTTCAACAAGGGCATCGTAGTGTTCGGGGCTTTGGCAACGATTGAGCCGAGTTTTGTAGGTAAGATCTTGATCAGTAATGAAGTCTGGCTGACCTTTACGACCCTGTGACCTTCGAGATTTTAGTACCACTTGTGGAACTTTCTGTACTGTTAGGTGGTCTAGCTCATAAACGCTTCGAGTATTCTCCCCTGTTTCTTTATAAAGTTGTTGCCTGACAGTAGTGAGTAGCTCGGTAGACTCCTCCTCTAGCTTTTGGAGCAATAAGTTAAATCGCATTTTTAATGAGACCGTTTCAGTGTTGAAGCGATCGGGAATGATACTCATTTGTTGGTAAACAAATGGTAGTAGAAGAGCAAAATCGTTATCGCGTCTCAAAACCTCTTGGTGTGGCGTACGCAGTAAGTCTTCAATTTCTCGCCTCCAAGCATAAAAGGCATCATAGTCACCCGGATTGGTGTAGAACTTTTGAAATAGAGCTTTTATGTTTTCTTGAATAATTTTTGTCATCTTGGCTATTGCACTTCGCTATCTTGTAAAATACCAGAAAATAATTATAAAAGTAGATTTTCTGGTATAAAATCATCCCAGGTTTTCCTATGAATCGTGTGATCCTACATTCTGCTGATTTGTATGACTTTGAATTAAAAGATTGGACTAATCCAGGTCGTTTATTCAGAATTCAAGACAGTTCTCGCATAAATCATCTTAACGAAATTATTGGTGTAAATGAAGGTGATGAGTTAAGAGTTTGTCTGGTTGACTGGGGGAACGGGACCTGTCGAGTGGAAGCTAAAAGTAGTAAGCAAGTAGTACTGCGCTTGGAGGACTCAGCACCAGGTTTAAATAAACCCTTGGGTTTGTTGCTAGGATTATGCCGACCTCCCAGTTTGCGCAAAGTGATAGAGCATTCAGCGGGCATGGGAGTGACTCATTTTTTCATTATAAAATGTGCATTGTCTGAAAAATCTTATTTGAATTCTAAGTGGCTGCGCGAAGATAAACTGAAGGGTTTATTGGAGCTAGGAATGGCTCAGGACTATTCTGTGAGTCGGATGCCTAAAGTCCAAATTTTTAAAAATTTTAAAACCTTTTTAGAACAGTCTGAAATGAACCTAACATTCTTCGGTTCTAGAATAGTTCTCAATCAGGAAGCAACTCAATGGATGAAAACTAAGTCAGATTGTAATTGTTTTGCAGTAGGTCCAGAACGCGGTTTCACTGCGAGAGAGTTGCAACAGTTAGTGGATTTGGATTTTAAACAAGTTAAAGTTTCTCAATCTGTTTTGAGAGTAGAGCATGCCTGTTTTTATGGTTTGGCTCAACTGGAGTACTCAAGGAGTTCGGATCTATGATTCCCACTAATCAATTAAAACAGTTCTACCAGGTTGCAAAAATGGGTTCTATTCGAAAGGCAGCACGGTATCTCGATAAGTCCCAATCGGCGGTTAGTTCAGCGATAAAAACGCTTGAAGATGAATTGGGATGCCAACTTCTGACACGATCAAGCAACTCGACTCAGCTTACAGACAAAGGTCAAAAATTATATAAATTTGCTGAAGGTTTCGTTGAGGCTAGTGATTTATTGCGAAATGATTTGCAGTGGGATTCTGTACCTAAACAAATAATAAATTTTGGAGTGAATAAACATTATGACGAACTTTGCGCTCCGTTATTAAGTCGATTTATTCAGAAGTTTCCTGATGTAGAGATGAGGGTTCATTTTACTGATGGTGAAATTTTGAGAAAAGAATTTCAATCTGGTCAGTTAGATGCAATTTTAGGAATTAATTTTAACTTAGCAGGTATAGCAACAGATGAATTACCTGATGATGCTATTTTTGTTATGACTGATGCCATTCATTTGGCTTGTTCTAGAGAACATCCTTTAGCTAAGCAAACTGAATTGAAAATGGATGATCTTAAAGACTACGCTTTCATTTTACCAAGCTTTTATGAGGAACCAGTAAAGCAGTTGTTTCGTGAAAATAAAATGCACTTAAAACTGCGAGCGACAATGAATAGTGGAAAACTTAGTGCGTATTTAATACAAAACACCACGTGTTTAGGATTGTTAGCGCCTGGTACTATTGCGGATTCTCTTAAATCTCGATTGGCCTTTCCTATTTTTAACGCACTTGATTTGAGTTTTAAAGTAATCATTCGAATTAGAGAGCAGGATGGACTTGAGGGCATTGCATTGCAACGATTTAGGGCTGTAACTGAGAATTGGATCAACGAGTCTTTCTCTTCAGTTTCTTTATCCATGTAGTACTTGGATTAAGTCCTGTTTTGAGTGGTACAAGATACTCTCCGGGGGGAAGAACCATTTCATCAATGACTTTTCTCTGATCAGCTATTACTTTCTTTTTACCTGTTTTGTCACTCATTTAGTAATTATAACGTTCCTCTACGAAAATTTGTTGAGGGAAGCGCTTATACCTTCTCTTATGTTCTGCTCTCCTACGACTCCAGGGTTTGGCATACTCATAGTATCTTTGAACGTATTCAGGTGGATTTCTATACCCGCAAGCGTACTTCCATTGCGCATAGCCCCAGCGTGGGGCCCCACCATGAACCTCCCATTTACGCGGTATTTCTCCATCACATTTCATATTTGCTTTTACGAATGGGTGTGCTTCATACTCCCAACGTTTGAAGTTATGCTTACGTTTGGCTTGGATTTGATCGTTTTTCCATAAATCAATCAACTGCGGTTGCTTTCTATAATAGCGCGTCATTTTAGTTTGATCTTGTATGCTAGGTCCCGTAAACCGCAAGGCAAAGTTACGATTAGTATTAACAGCCTGTGCAACTGTCAGGCTCACAATCATTGTCATTGCATGAAGCTTAAATATCTTTTTCATATCTGTGGCTTCGACAGAATTTAAATGCATCATCAGCGTACTTTGCGAGTTTTCCGAAGAACTTAGCATGAACTATGCAAAAGCTTTCGAGGGTGATAAAAAAGTGTACTTAACTAGGATTTTTTTAATCATGAAGTTTAATGTAAAGACGATGAATTTAAGATAAGTCAGGATCTATTTTGTGTAATCAAGAAAAGAATCATAGCCGTAAAACAATACTCATTATAGATAATGAAAGGCACTTTCTGAATTCACTACAGGTTAACCTTGCAGAAGATTTTGATATTAAAGTAGCGGAGACAACAGAGGATGCTTTCGTTATTCTTAAAGACTGCAGTCCATCTGCAATAATTTTAGATTGGAAAGCCCCTAAGTTGGGTGGCAGAAAATTTTGTCAGAAGCTACGCTCTGAGGTTCGCTTTGACTTTGTTCCTATTTTGGTCCTTTCGGCTTACGATAATACGGTAAATAGACCTACATCTTTTCAGGTGGGCGCTGATGAATTTTTATCTAAACCTGTTTCTGTTAATGAAATTCGTCAAAAGATCAAATTATTGGTGGATAATCAAGAGTTTTCTAAAAATCTAAAAGATAGACTTTTGAGACGGAAAAAATCGACTTAGATTCATGGGATATTAGTCGAAAGTCTTGATTTGGCCAATAGCTAAGTAAACAACTTTAAAACTTAAACTTACCTGTCCAAATTCTTGACTTTTGTTTTCCATGAAAGTTGCACAAAGAACTACTGGAGTCATAATGAAAGTTCATCTCCAAGAGTTCTGGATCATGTAGAATCTTTGGGAGAAAATAGGCAATATTATCCACAATTGAATCATTATCAGTATTGATGTCAGATTCGCTAACCCAGCTTAGACCACCCTCTTCGGTTTCAGCGAAAATTTGACCTTCGAAATCAGTTACTAGATAGCAAAAGATCATGTAATCAGAAAAAGGTGTACTATTTGAACAACGGATCAAACCTGCCAGTCGGTATTCTAGGGCAGTGATACCAGATTCTTCGCGTAACTCACGTAACATACTCTGAGAGGCAGATTCAAAACTTTCGAGTTTACCTCCGAAACCATTTAATTTACCTTTGTTGGGCTCTTTGTTACGTCTTAACATTAGTATCTTTTGAGAATTTGATACGAAACTTAAATTATAAAGTCCGGTATTATGATAATTTTTAGACACATCATTCCTTAAAATTTTTTTGCTCGCTTTGTAATCCTTTGCTATATTGCCACACTTTA
>CAZYUV010000193.1:0-6713 GCA_964650625.1 uncultured bacterium | reverse complement strand
CATGGCGAGCTTCCGCTCCTGGTCCCGAACCTAAAATAAGAGGTAAACTACCTAATACTGTAGAAAGAACCGTCATGATGACGGGTCGTAATCGATGACGTATAGCCTCCTCAATCGCCTCATCAATAGAACAACCTTCATCTCTTGACTGCTCCATAAACTCAATCAATAAGATCGCATTCTTAGTCATCAAACCAATCAGTAAAATAAAACCTATCTGACTATATAAATTAAAAGTTTGACCACTGAGAATCAGCGCAAATACAGCTAGACTGACTCCAAATGGTACTGTAAAAATAACAATTACAGCGCTGTTAAATGATTCAAATTGAGCCGCTAAGATAAGAAAAACAACTAGTAACGCTATTCCAAAGGTAATTAATACCTGATGATTAGACTCGTTTAAGCTTGCCGCTTCGCCAAGAAAAATAAAGCTACAATCGGAGGGCAATTCTTTTAATAAAAATGCTTCTACCTTAGTAGCTAATCTACCCAAAGGGATCTTGTCATCAAAATCCACACTAAGTTCAATTGCTCTTCTTTGGGCGTGTCGATCTAATTCTGCCGATACGCCACGCTCTTTTACTTGAATCAAAGCCTGAAGAGGTATAAGTTCCTTACTTTTGTTGGTGACAAATATGTTAAGAAGGTCACCTGGATCATTAATAACTCCATTAGAGCTCCCCACGATTAATGGAATCGCTTGATCATCGATGCTTAAGTCCAGAACTTCATATTCATCCACCATAACCTTTAGCGTATCAGATATAGTTTGCATAGAGACTTGGAGATCACGGGCTTTATCACGATCAATAGTGTATTCTATCTCTGGTTGAGAGGTATCAAATTGGACGTTAATATCTTTTATCTCTGTAATTTCGTCCTGCATCTTCTGAGATATCTCCAGAGATGTGTCGTGTAGATAATCGTAATCTGTACCCAATATGGCCAGTCTTAAACCGCGACCTGCTCCACGTATTTTTAGACTTCTAGGCTGACTCACACGAACTCTGACTCCCGGTATTTTTCTGAGTTTTTTGCCTATCTCTGAGGCTAATTTCATCTGTGAAATATCTCTTTGTTCCCAAGGAGCAAGCAGTGCTTTCGTATAAACCCTATTTTTATCCCATCTTCCTACGATGGTGTAAATATCTCTGACAATACCTGACTGAACATAAGGCTCCAGAATTGCCTCTATTTTTTGGGACTGCCTATCAGAATATGAAAGTGATACTCCATCTGGTCCGGTAGCAATAATATTGATACTACCCTTATCCTCTTTGGGTAATAGCTCTCTATCTATATCTAGAAAGGTATATACACCCAATAGAACGAGTACAATAGAGCACAATAATACAAAAACTTTGTAACTTAAGACTAAATTCAGACTAGCTAAATATAAATTACTAGCCTTTACACCAAATTTTTCAAAAAAGGCTCTAATTGAAGTTGATCTACCATTTAATCTTGGAGCAGCGAGTCTTGATGCCATCAGTGGACACAAAGTCAGTGCAACAAAGGAACTAATAATTACCGCAATCGATAAAACTAGACCAAACTCACTAAAGATTCGACCTGCTTCGCCCGGTAAAAATGCGATTGGTACAAAAACAGCAACGAGAGTTATGGTCGTAGACACCACCGCAAAGAACACCTGTTTGGTACCAGTGATAGATGATATCAGTGAAGGTTTACCTTGGTTACGATGTCTTTGAATATTCTCAAGTACGACGATAGCATCATCTACAATAAGACCACTAGCCAAAACTAAAGCTAGCAGAGTTAATAGATTGATACTAAATCCTAAAATCCAGATCCCCGCTATTGTGCCGATTAGCGATATTGGCATCGTTACGGCCGGTATCATTACAGCTTTTAGGTTACCGATGAAAATCCATATTAAAAACAATACAATGATGATAGAAATTATTAGTGTAAAGACTACTTCCTGTAATGCGCCTTTTATATAAACTGAATCATCTGAGACTGTACTTAATTTGTAATCTCTTACTCTTGAATTAATTTTACTAATTCGACTTTGAATCTCATTAGAAATCTTTATGGTATTGCTACCGGCTTGTCTTATTATTTCTAAACCAATCACGACTCTGCCATTCATTAGCGTGTATGAGTCTGCCTTTTCTGGTGCCCAATAAACAGACCCCAAATCACCAATTCTAATATTTTGAGCTACTATGAGCCGTTCGAGTGCCATTGGGTTTGTCACTGAGGCAAACGCTCTTACCAGTAAGTCTTGATCAGATGATTTATACGAGCCCGCCGGTACATCAAAACGAGCTATCCGTAAGGTCTTTAGAACATCTTGAATATTAATACGAAATCCAGCTAATTTAGCTGGATCAAGCATTACCCTTAGAGTTCTTACTTGAAGACCCTCAAGACGTACATCAGCCACTCCGGGTACAGATATTAATTTAGGAATAACCTCCTTTTTGATTTTCTCTGCTAATAATGCCCGAGGAATGACTGAGCTTTCAGCACTCAATTGAATAATAGGCTCAGCGTCAGAATCTGCTTTAACCACAACTAATTGATCGATATCACCAGGTAACTGTCGTTGAATACGACTTACGGCTTCACGAACATCATTAGCAGCAATATTCAAATCAAGTGATGGGCTAAACTCAGCACGGAGTCGCATATTGTTCTCTTCACTGGATGAAGTAATATTCTTAACGCCTGATACACGAGCCAGGGCACCTTCAATAACACTTGTGACCTCAGTATCCATTGTTTTAGGAGAGGCACCTTTATATACGGCCCTTACTCCTACTACTGGCCGATCAACGTCAGGTATTTCTCGAACATCTACGCCTAGGTAACTAGAAATACCGGCTAGAATAATAAGAATATTTAATACGATGATAAGTACCGGCCTACGACTACCGAGATTAAACCAGCTATCACCATTATGAATCATGGATTATTCCCTAGAACAGTGACAGATAGGCCATGCCTTAAACGTTGTAAGCCTTCGATAACGACCTCTTCTTGATTTTTCAAATCACCATTAACTAAAACCATCGAGTCTCTACGAAACTGAACTCTGACATCTACTTTATAGACTATGCCTTCTCGAACTATCCAAACATAGGCTCCTTGACGACTCCATTGCAAAGCTATTTCAGGAACAGCTGGAAACAAATCTCCCTTAATTTGCCAGCGGGTACTAAATGACATACCGGGCCGTAGATTATCTGCCTTATTATCAATCTCTGCGCGAACCATAAGAGTTCGTCGTTTGGGGTCTATGCGACTCTCTTGAGCTGTCAAAATGGCCTGAAATGTTTTGCTAGGGTAGGCGGGTGTAGACGCCACAACTTGATGCGCTTGATTTTGCTGTAATTTACCGGCTAAAGATTCAGGAACTTCAAAATCAACAAAAAGGGTTCTACGGTCATCAAGACCTGTGATCAGTAATGACGGATTCACTCTATCACCAACATCTATATTTGGTATGCCAACAATGCCATCAAAAGGGGCTTTAATTTTACGTTTAGCCAGCTCTAGCTTTTTTTGTTGTAGTTCATAATAAGCAATATCGTGATCGGTTTTTGCACGATCAAGCTCGGTCTGACTGGCAGCACCAGTGGGCGTTGCCTGCTCAAATCGTTTTAATATTTTTTTAGAATCAGAATATTTAATCTCGGCTAGTTTTAAGCCTAAACGAGCCTCACGGTCATCAAGTTGTACCAGTATTTGATCCGATTTAACTTTGTCTTGTGTCTTAAAATTTACATTTAAAACTTCTGCAGATACTTCCGGATAAATTTCAGCAGATAATTTAGCTTTACCGGTTCCCATAGCCTCAAAAAATCTGTTACTTCTCAAACTAATAACCTTTGAGGTGAGCACTTTCACTTTAGCTGATCGTCTGGATTTCGATTTAATCGAAAGGTTAGATTTAGTATCTGAATCACTAAAGCCTACAATTAGCCAAACAGTAACTACAAATATTACAAAAGTTAGTATTTGTTTGATGACTACCTCCGAACAAATTTTACTTCCAATAATAATATAGACACTGACTAATTATTAATACCCAATTTGATTATTAAATTGTATTAGGGGAGTATGGTATGACAAGAAAAATGTAGAAAGGTGCCCTCATGATAATTGTTCATCATTTAGAAAAGTCTAGATCTCATAGAATCATCTGGTTACTTGAAGAGTTAAAGCTGGAATATCAAATAAAAACTTATTTCCGAGACCCTGTAACAAACTTGGCACCCTCCAAATTGAAGGAGATTCATCCACTGGGTAAGTCTCCAGTTGTAAGCGCTGATGAGCTAGTACTCGCAGAATCTGGAGCTATTATCGAAACACTCATTGATAAATATGCTGATGGACGCCTGAAACCGGCTGATAAAAACGATGACATGATTCGTTATAATTATTGGATGCATGCTGCTGAAGGTAGTCTTATGCCCATGTTAGTTCTTAAATTAATCTTTTCAAAGTTGGAGACTGCACCTCCTTGGTTCATAAGACCAATTAGTCGAGCCATATCTAGTAAAATTAACTCGGCTTATATCATGCCTAATATTAAAAATTTATTGGCCTATATGGAATCAGAACTTAGTAAACATCAATGGTTTGCGGGAGATGAATTTACGGCTGCTGATATACAAATGAGTTACGGAGTTGAAGCATTGTGTAATCGTGATGAGGTTATTAAAAACTGCCCTAATCTGAAGAGCTATTTTGAAAAAATAAAAGCTAGAGAAGCTTATCAGATAGCTATCGAAAAAGGTGGACCGAGGTTTCCAATTTAAGTAGAGGAGTTAAGGTGGGAAAACTGATAGATGGAGAATGGATTAAAAAGTCAATCATCACGCTTGATAAAAAAGGGGCTTACGACAGATTACCCAGAACGTTTCTGAATACAATCTCAAACAAGCATGAAATCTTCAAACCCGAGTCTAATCGTTATCATTTATATGTAAGTCATGCCTGTCCATGGGCAACGAGGACGATGATCTATCGCAAATTAAAGGAGCTGGATACACATATTAGCTTTAGCGTTGTAAATCCAGATATGCTCGACGAAGGTTGGGTTTTTGATGACTCCTTTAATGAAGCCACCATTGATCATCTCCACGGATTCAAATATTTACGTCAGGTCTATCAAAAAGCTGATCCAAAAATTACTACTAGTGTCACTGTACCCATATTATGGGATAAACAGACTGACACCATAGTAAACAATGAATCATCACAAATAATCAGAATCTTTAACTCTGAGTTTAATGAACTAACTGGTAATCAAGATGATTTCTATCCAAAAAGCAAAAGGGCAGAAATTGATCGATTCAATGATCTGATTTATGACAGTATTAATAATGGTGTATACAAAACTGGTTTTGCAAGAACACAAGAATCTTACGATATAGCTGTAAGCAAGCTATTTGAAACCCTTAATGAACTCGATGCAGTGCTGACTAATTCAAAATTCCTGACAGGAAATTTGTTCAATGAAGCCGATATAAGACTCATACCAACCTTGCTCAGATTTGATCTTGTATACTTGACTCATTTTAAGTGTAATATTAAGCGTATTGCCGATTATCAAAATCTAAGTCGCTACGTTAAAGATATGCTAGCGATTCCTGCAGTAAAAGAGACTTTTCACCCTGATCATATTAAGCGCCATTATTACTACAGTCATGCTCAAATAAATCCTTACCGTATTATTCCAAAAGGTCCTGTGGACCTACCATGAATCATACCAAATAAGATATTCTGAAGACTATCCGAGATTACAATAAGGAATGATTGATATGAGTAATCATCGAAGTACTTTTAGCCGCTTATACACCATGAATTGATAATTAATCCACTCTGAATCACGAGCCTTGGCTTGTCCAGATTCAAAAAGTACAGCAATACTACCATCACTAAAAATACCCATATCAGAATAGCCCGTTGGACGAAGTGGACTGGTCAAATTAATCGGATCAGACTCTTCCCATGAGTTATCGTTCTTGGGTTTAATTTTATATAAAAGTAATCCTTTTCTCGAATTAGCTTTTGACTCCGAATCATCTTTATCATCATACTTGCTTTTTACTGTACTGAAGAAGTATTCCTCGAAGCCGTCTGGTTTCCGAATTAAGGAAGAATGGGCCGTGGGAGCATGCATAAATGCAACATGATGCGGATCTTGCACCACTCTCTCAGCGTTTTCAATTCTAACTTCTACTCTTCCTGTACCAGTCTTTTGACCAGTTCTAAAATTGGCAACTACAGTATTTTTGGGATGCTCAGCAATTGTAAACTCCTGAGTCGACATATTAATCTTACCCCTTGTACCATCGTCTTTGTTCCCTTTTCTAGAAATGATAGCACCATGCTTCCAATTCTTACCCTTATGTAAGCCTTTGACTTTGTCTGAATAAAATAATACTCTTTTGGTATCATCATTCAACTGATAGCGCGCTTGTATAACAAAACGTCCATTGGATAGTTGAATACCATGACTACCGTTAGCTACGCCAGCTCCATACGCTTCGTCAGGGTAAGGTAAGTGAATCGGTTTGGGTTTACTCCAGGTTTTACCATTGTCTTTTGAATATGAAACATGATCACCCATGACAACATATTTACCCTTTGAACCAGGATCCCCGTGGCCCTTTCCCTTTTCACACTTTGCATCCTTGTAAATCTTATCTAGTCTCATATCACTAAGAGAG
>CAZYUV010000192.1:0-6738 GCA_964650625.1 uncultured bacterium | reverse complement strand
TGATTGACTCAGGTGGAACTTATTTCTAGTGAAACATAAATTAATCAGCCCCTTCTCGAATTCATACGAGTGTAGAATAGGGAGCCAGAATTAATTGAAGGAACATTATGAAGCATAACGGATTCACTACAAACTTTATTAGAATGCTGTTTTACCCAGCGTGCCTATTTCTTTTAGTTCTTTTAATTTTACAGAATGACTCATGGGAGAAGCGTTTCATCGAGCAACGAAAGGAGACCGAAAAATTAAAGCAAAATATCAATAGACTGTCTAAACTACTTGAACGATTGGGTCATAAGCTTGATCGTGGTGTAGTGGCTTTAAATTCATCGAGTGATTCAAGTAAAGCTGTAGATCAAAGCAATTGGTTGCATCCTCATGTACCTAACTTTTTAAAGGGGCAGGCCCCCACGTCCTCGCCAGAAGGAGTAAATACCGAGGGCAAGTTTCACAAAGTCTATGGACTTCAAGGCGTAGATCCTAAGGGGATGAATTTCATTATTGAGAATGCTGCTCCCTTACGGGAAGATGTTCAAGAGTATGTAAGTTTGTCTCTTGCTAAAAGGTCACCCAGTGATCCATCAAATTTCTATGGTCAATTAGCCCATCGAGTTGAAGTTACCGACGACTTTAAAGTTTATACGATTTATCTAAAGCCCGGCTATTTATGGCATAGGCCTAGGGTGGATTTTACGGATTCAAGATATAGATGGCTTGATAGAGATCATTATGTGACAGCTCATGACTTTGTATACACTCTTGATTTGATTTTGAATCCTCAGGTACAGGCAGCCCATAGTCGTAACTATTATCAGGATATAGAATCCTATAGAGCAATCGACGACCACACCTTACAGATTCGTTGGAAAACAAAGACTTATCAATCTGTTGCATTTACACTCGAAATGTACCCCACTCCTCGATGGCTTTATGCATTTGATGAAGATGGTGTTGAATTTCCAAAAGCTACAGCTGGTTTGAAGTTTAATGAGCATTGGTACAACAATCGTGCCATCGGTTGTGGCCCTTATGAATTTTTACGCTGGGATCAGGGCAAGATTATACAGCTGCGTAGATTTGAAGACTTTAAGGGGGATATACCGCCCATCAAAGAGATTAGTTATCATCTAATTCGAGATAAAAATCAGCAACTCTTAAACTTTCACTCAAGTACCTTAGATATTCATGGCTTGCCAGTTTCACAGTATCGAGAGCATATCGTAGACGCTGTCCCTGGCAGTCCTTACAAGAACGGCACATACAATGTTCATACAGTAACACGTATGGTTTATCGATACATTGGCTGGAATATGGATGATTACCGTTTTTCAGATAAAAGGGTGAGACGTGCAATGACTCATGCATTTGATCGAGCTTTTGTAATCAAAAATATTCTAAATGGCTTGGGCACCTTAACCACCGGAAACTTTTATAGACATTCACGTGCTTATGATGAAAGCATCAGTGAATATAAATTTGACTTGAGTAAGGCTGCCGAACTACTAGAGGAATCTGGTTGGAGTGATACGGATGGAGATGGCATTAGAGATAAGGTAATCAATGGGGAGAAAAAAGATTTTGAGTTTCCCATGATTATTTACGGTTATCGGCCAGAGGTCCGCTCTTGGAGCACCTTGTTTAAGGAAAATCTATATAAGATTGGGGTAAAATGTACGCTAGTACCGGTGGAGTGGTCTGTCATGCTTAAACGAATGGAAGATCGAGAGTTTGTAGCCTTCACTGGTGGCTGGGGGTTAGACTTTGATGGAGACCCATACCAAATCTTTCACTCTTCTCAAGCCGACTTACCCAAGAGTTCGAATCGTGTAGGATTCCGCCACAAAGAGGCCGATCAAATTATTGAGCAATTACGTAATACTTTCGATGCCGATGAAAGGGTCAAGTTGCAGCATCAATTTCACAAAATTATGCATGAAGAACAGCCTTATACATTTCTCTATTCTGAGAAGGTTGTAGTGGCGACTCAACCGAGGTTGAAGAATGTAAGCTTTCAGGTTATACGTCCTCATATTCAAACATTAAATTGGTATGTAGAATAATCTGACTGATCCGCTATGAAACAATATATCTTCAAACGAATACTGGTGATGATACCCACTCTGTTTGCCATCACCTTAATAATTTTCATAATTCTTCAAGTGGCACCTGGAAGACCTGGTGGTGCCGAAGGTGGTGATAGTGAATCCACTCGTCAAGGAGGGATGGATGGATACCGCATATACAAGCAACAATTTCATTTAGACAAACCAATTCTTCTAAATACTCGAGTATTTAATTCAAAATTTTTGTTTTTATCTATGGGTATCCAAGACTCAGAGGTGCAAGATTTATTAAAGAACAGATTCAATCCTAAAGGTGATAATCGAAGCAAGCTTAAAAATTTTGCCACTGAAACGTTACAGGATTACGGAAATTTTATACTACCTCATTTGGCCAGGATAATAGCATCACCTGCTGAACCAGAGTTACGAGATCATGCTCTGCGTATTTTCCGAGAGAATGCTCAAAGACCTTTAATTCATTCCTATGGTAAACGCCTTTCTGATGAACAGAAAATGCTGAATAATCAGATCGAAGAGGAAAATAAGTTGGTTTCTCAATTTATTTACCGTGAGTCAATGAATGAATCAGAAAAGCGAATTTTAGTAGATAAGGTTTTGGATTATTACACAGATGTGAGTCTTAGATTCGAATATAGTTTATGGCAAAAAATCGATACCATGTTATTCGATACTCGTTTTGCGAAATATCTAACAAATCTCATTAATCTTGATTTTGGTATTTCCTTTGTAGATAAACGTCCGGTTTTACCTAAAATTATGGAGCGTCTGCAATACTCTATCGCACTATCTGGTATCTCCATACTACTGACATATCTTTTGGCAGTACCTATTGGAATTTATTCTGCTGTATTCCCTAAAACTTGGATGGATCAAGGAATGACAGTTGTTCTTTTCATGCTTTATTCTCTACCCACTTTTTTTGTCGGAACAGTACTGCTTTTTTTATTTTCCGAAGGTAGTGACTTTCAATCTTTACGATTTTTTCCTACAAGTGGTTTTCATTCCTTGAACTCCCATGATTTTACTCTGTTACAAAAGGTCTTTGACATAGTTTGGCATATGTTTTTACCCTTGGTTTGCCTTACTTATATTTCACTTGCTTCTTTGTCTCGGTATGCTCGAACCGGTTTATTAGATGTCATTCATTCTGATTACATTAAGACTGCTCGAGCTAAAGGCCTCAATGAGTGGGTGGTAATTCTCAAACATGCTGTACGTAATGGCCTGATTCCGATACTAACTCTTCTTGGAAGTATCTTGCCAACTGTAGTCAGTGGCTCGGTAATTATTGAAGTGATTTTTAACCTCCCAGGAATTGGTCTTGAGGGTTATCAGGCAGTATTAAACCGAGATTACAATATGGTGATGGGGATTCAATTGATTTCTGCAGTCTTGACATTAATTGGTTTACTTATTTCAGACATACTTTACGCTGTGGTCGACCCACGGATTACTTATAGCTAATGGAGGCTGTTATGCAAGAAGAACAGATCGAAAAAATTAGCTATTGGAACATCGTTTGGGAACAGTTTAGTAAAGGCTTTTTACCCATGTTGGGTCTAATAGCGGTGGGCGCTTTACTTGTATTGGCTATCTACGCACCGTTAATAAGTTTAGATAAGCCGTTCTATTATTCAAGTGCTGATAGAGTTAGTTTTCCATGGTTTGCAGCTCTTTTTGATCGAAATTTTTTCGAGAATGGTGTGGACGTTTTCTTCAATATACAAATGTTTTTAATGCCACCTTTTGTTCTTTTAATTTACTTCTTAAATCGTTTTTTAGATTGGAGATTCTTCGACTTTTTCCCTAAATTACTTCTTTTTTATGGTCTAATTTCTTACGGTCTTTTTTTAATGATTGAGCTTAATCCAATGAAGTTACCATTTCAGGATTGGGAATCGGTAGTTCAGTCTAATCGAGATAGAGGCGAGAATATATCCGTTGTTTGGCCTCTGAAACAGCACGCTTTTCGCACACCAAATACAATGGGGCGTCACCCAGCTCAACCCTCTGGGGAATATTGGATGGGTACCGACAAAGAGGGTCGTGATGTTTTCTCTCGAATGATATTTGGAACTCGAATCTCTTTGACTATTGGTCTTGTAGCAGTTGGAATTTATATTTTCATTGGCGTAATTCTGGGTAGTTTTGCAGGGTATTTTGGCGGTTTTATTGATCTTATGATCAGCCGTTTTATCGAAATAATGCTTTGCTTTCCAACTTTTTTTCTAATATTGACTTTGTCAGCTTTAATTCATGAAAGATCTATTTTTCACGTAATGTTGATTATTGGATTAACTCGTTGGCCAGAGGTCGCTCGTTTGGTGCGTGCTGAGTTTTTGAAGTTAAAGAATATGGATTATGTCCAAGCGGCTATTGCACTTGGCTTTTCTAAACCAAGAATAATTTTTGGACATATTCTTCCGAATGCCTTAGGTCCTGTAATTGTTACAGCTGTATTTGGAATAGCTTCGTCTATACTTATTGAATCATCTCTTTCTTTTTTAGGCTTGGGTGATGTCACAGCGCCTTCTTGGGGAGAAATTCTTAGTCAGGGACGGCAGGAATTTAAACTTTGGTTAATTCTTGCTCCTGGATTCGCGATCTTTTTGGTGGTATCAGTTTTTAATCTAGTAGGTGAGGGTTTACAGGATGCTATGGACCCCAAGCAAAGGCGCTAAAGTAGGTGTTATAGATTATGATTGATTCAGGTTCAAGGAAAGTAGATAAGGTAGATGATTTCAAACCCAAAGAATCGAAGTCCCTGCTAAAAATTGAAGATTTAAGTGTACATTTTTTTACTGATCGCGGTGTTGTGCCTTCTGTTAACAAAGTCAATTATGAAATTCTTGAGGGAGAAACTCTCGGTTTAGTAGGCGAATCTGGTTGTGGTAAGTCGGTAACTGCACATTCCATAATCCGCTTAATTCCTCAGCCTCCAGGCAAGATTGTAAACGGGCGTATTATGTTTAAAGGTGAAGACCTTACACAGATTTCTAATCAACGAATGCGAAAGATAAGAGGTAATGAAATAGCTATGATCTTTCAAGAGCCAATGACAAGTCTTAATCCTGTTTTTACAGTGGGAGATCAAATAGTTGAGGCTGTGACCCTTCATACCAACAAAGATGATGACGAAGCGCGTGATTTGGCAATCGAAATGCTTAGAAAAGTTGGCATCCCATCACCCGAACTTAGAATCGATGAGTACCCGCATCAAATGTCAGGAGGTATGAAACAAAGAGTCATGATAGCTATGGCACTATCTTGTAATCCTTCTTTATTGATTGCAGATGAGCCCACCACGGCCTTAGATGTGACCATTCAAGCCCAGATTCTAGAGCTAATGGCGGAACTACAGCAAGAAAGTAAAATGTCAGTTTTGATGATTACTCATGATTTAGCAGTTGTTGCTGAGGTGTGCGATCGAGTAGTTGTAATGTATGGATCTAAAATTGTGGAAATTGCTAAGGTTGAAGAGTTGTTTAAGAATCCTTTGCATCCTTATACACAGGGACTTTTTGCGTCAATTCCGAATGTTGAGGAAGACAAACCTAGATTGACCCCAATACCTGGTTTTGTTCCTAACCCAATGAATTTTCCGACAGGTTGTAAATTTAATAATCGTTGCCCTCACAGTACTGAACGTTGCATGATTGATGAGCCTCACTTGGAAGTTGTGAGTACGGGGCATTTGGTATCCTGTCATATGGTGGATAAGGCGAAAGAACAAGACTGTGAGTAATCAAAATCCTAATCCTAACAAAGATAATGAAGTTAGTTCTCCTCCTTTATTAGAGGTGCGTCAGCTTAAAAAATTCTTTCCAATTCAGAAAGGACTTCTATCGCGAAAGGTTGGAGAGGTAAAGGCTGTCGATAATGTTAGTTTTAAGCTTCAAGAAGGTCAAACACTAGGTTTAGTAGGCGAATCTGGTTGTGGTAAAACTACTGTTGGTCGTTGTATTTTGAGGTTATTAGAGCCTACCTCAGGACAAATTTTTTTCCGCGGACAGGATATTACTAACTGTGACTCCAATACATTGAGATCATTACGTCGTGAGATTCAAATTATATTTCAAGACCCGTATTCCAGTTTGAATCCTAGGAAAACGGTCTCGAATCTTATAGGGGAGGCGCTCCTTGTTCATGGTATGGTCGACAATGAGAAAGAGAAGAATGATCGCGTGAAGGAACTCCTGAATAAAGTGGGGCTTTCCTCTACATATCTGAACCGTTATCCTCATGAGTTTTCTGGAGGACAGCGTCAGCGAATAGGTATTGCTCGAGCTATCGCAGTTAATCCTTCTGTCATTGTTTGTGATGAGTCAGTTTCGGCACTTGATGTGTCTGTTCAGGCTCAAGTTTTAAATCTTCTAATGGATCTAAAAGAGGAAATGGGTCTAAGTTATATTTTTATTGCTCATGATTTATCAGTTGTTAAGCATATTTCAGACAATATTGGTGTTATGTATCTGGGTCAAATGGTTGAAATTTCAAGTAGTAAGCAACTTTTTACGCAGCCAAAACATCCTTATACACGAGCCTTGTTATCTGCACTTCCCAAGCCTTTTCCAGGTAGAAAAGTTGAACGTATCTTATTGCAGGGTGATGTACCTACGCCCATCAATCCTCCTCCGGGGTGTTATTTTTCAAC
>CAZYUV010000191.1:0-6759 GCA_964650625.1 uncultured bacterium | reverse complement strand
AAGACTCTAAAATTACGAAATATTTAAGTTCATTTAATAGGGCAGGTGTGCCTTTGTATGTTTTTTATGAGAATGGTCAGTCAAAGGTACTGCCACAGATACTTACAGATAAAATTGTTCGTGACGCAATCGGCAATTCGGAGGAGAAGTAATGAAGCTATTTGGTTTATTTCTAATTACAATAGGTATTAGTTGGTCTGTAGAAATAGGTAGTGAAGCACCTACGTTTGCTGCAAAGGATACCGATGGAGAAATCCATCGCCTTGCAGATTACAAAGGTAAAATTGTAGTGCTTGAGTGGAAAAATCATCGCTGTCCTTATGTAGTCAAACATTACGATACTGATAATATGCAATCGTTACAACGTGAGTTAGTCAATAAGGGTGTGGTTTGGTTCTCGATACTTTCTTCAGCTCCTGGGAAACAGGGCCATGTTAGTACTGAAGAAGCAAATCGGATCATAGCTGATGAGAAGTCTGCTGCATCTGCCGTACTTATGGATGTTGCGGGTGTTATAGGTCGTCGATATTCAGCTAAAAAAACCCCGCATATGTTCGTTATAGACAAGGTAGGCAATTTAGCCTATCAAGGGGCTATTGACGACAATAGTTCATTTTTCAAATCTACTATTGAAGGTGCCAGAAACTATGTTCGAGAAGCAGTGTCGGCTTTGATCTCAAATGAGACAATTGCTGTACCGGTGACAGAAGCTTATGGCTGTTCAGTGAAATACTAGTTTTGTTGCTTGCCGCTAAACAGGGTATGATTGTTCTATGCTAAAAATTCATACGTTGCTCTTCTTGTTCATTTTTTGTATTCTAGAGGCAGACTTGGCGCAATGGCAGAAAGCAGTAGATGATGGAGACGTTGAGTCTAAAGCTCATTTGGCAGAGGCTTTTTTGAAGGGTGAGGGAACCACCAGAGACGTCAAAAAAGCGGCTAAATATGCAAAAGAAGCAGCAGAATCCGGGGTTGCTAAAGGGCAGTATTTACTTGGTGTAATGTTTGGCCGTGGTCTAGGTATGGCTAAAGATACCACCGAATCTCGAGCTTGGATTCGTAAGGCTGCCGACCAAGGCTATGCCGATGCTCAATATCGATTAGGTTATCTTTATCTTCAAGGTCGCGGTATTTCTCGTGATTACCAAAAAGCACGGGAATTATTGCAGAAGGCCGCTGAAAATAATTCACAATCTGCTCAGTTCTACCTGGGTCATTGTCTTGAAAATGGAGTTGGTGGTCCTAAGGATTTTAATAAGGCTCTTGAGTGGTATCGTCGCGCAGGAGATTCTGGTCATGGATTAAGTCTAAGCAAATTGGGAAACTTTGCTCTCAAAGGTAGAGGCATGATGCGAAATGAACAGCAAGCACTTAAATATTTCGAGCGAGCTGATCAAGTTGGCGAGCCGCGAGCTTCGTATCAACTGGCAAAAATGGCTATGAGGGGTCAAGCAATGCAGCGTTCTCCTCAGAAGGCTTTCAAGCTTTACAATCGAGCAGCTCAGAAGAATTTTGCGCCGGCACAATTTGAACTTGGTAACTCATATTTAATGGGTCGCGGTGTATCGAAAGACGTAGAAAAAGGTATTAGTTTTATTAAAACATCAGCGGAGCAAGGCCATTCTCCGGCTATGATGAAATTCGCTTACATGAATCAAGAAGGGATCGGAACTAAGCAAAATGCAAATAATGCAATGTATTGGTATCAGAAGGCTGCCGATGCAGGGGTACCTCAAGCTTGGGCAAAACTTGCCCATTTCTACAGATTTGGGGCCGGTGTTTCGGCGGATCCAAGTAAAGCTCTTGAATTCTATAAAAGGGGAGCTCAAAGCGGAGACTCAGAGGCTGCCACAGCTTTAGGTGTAATCTATCGAGATGGAGACGGGACAGCTGTTTCCTATCCGCAAGCATTTCGATGGTTTTCGAGGGCAAGTGAACTCGGCAGCATTGAGGGTCAGTATTATTTGGGAACTTTTTTTCTAGATGGTAATGGGGTAGACAGAGACCTGCGCCGTGGTCATAAGCTTATATTAAGAGCTGCCAATCAAGGATTAGCGGACGCACAAAATCGTCTAGGTGAAATTTATCAATCGCCAGAAAATGGTAGTGTAGATTTACGAAAAGCCGCTGGTTTATTTATTAAAGCTTCTCAACAAAATCACCCACTGGCTCATTACAATTTAGCTAGGCTATATGAGGAAGGTAAAGGGGTAGAATTAGATATAATTGAAGCGGCTAAACTTTTTCATAGAGCTTCAAGGAGTGGTAACCAAAGAGCGAAAGGACGACTCACTTTACTTTATACAACATTTGCTACATCAGTGGGAGATGAGGTAGAGGAATTGAAAGCCTATCAGGGTATGGAAGAGAAACTTGGTCTGAGAGGTGAAGCACTAGGCCCTCGAGACCGCGAGTTGAATCGCGGATTAATGTATATGTGGGGAATCGGTATTCAGCGGGACCGAGTTAGAGCGTATTTACTATTTGAAAGTTCTGCTAAAAAAGGTAGTAAGTTAGCAGAGGAACTTCTAAAATATTGTGAACCTAAACTGAATGAAACCATGCAACGTAAAGTGAATACAATGCGTGGCACTACTGAGGTTTTCGGTCGTAAATAGACAGGAGGTTAATATGACTATAGGATTAGAATACCGCATATCAACCACTTTAAGTTCTCTCGGACTCCCTCATTGGATTCAGTACGTAACTGCCCCTGGCCATCCAGGCATACCAGGGCACTTATTAACTCCAAAGATTATGCATTACTGGGTGATTATCCAAAATCAGCTAGTACGTTTAGATCAGAATGAGGTCATTGGTCTTGTTAGTCATATGGATACTTTGCCATCGCATAGCTTAAAATTAGGTTTGCACCGTTTACTGTTGAGCAAATGTGCGGCTGACGATAATACTCCACAATATAACCAGCCTCTTTACTGGTAATTTAAGACATCAAGCTTGTCGATTCCCTGAGCTACTTCTAATAACATCTCAAACATTTAGAACCGACTACGCCAATCTTCTCTGTAATTTAGCAGGCTCCCTAATATCAATTAAAACGGGTGAAAAGAGGCAAGATGAAACATCTGATTATTTTATTAAGTTTAATGTCAACATTAATCATTACGGGGTGCGGTGGTGGCAACAATGGTGCTGACAATGTAGCTAGAAATGCTCAAAATGAACAAGTTGAGGCTCCGCAGCAAATGCTCGCTGATGCCAATGATGTAATTACGGAGAAGCCCTTGGTAGACCGAACTGTTGAACAAAATCTAGATGATGATGCGAAGAAGCTTGATAATATTGCGGATGCCGATAACCTAAAAACCAGTCAGTCAAGTTCTAAGACTTCGGATACTACAGGTACCGAAAATACTGATCTTGTTAACACCGACAGTACCAGTTCAACTAACACGAGTACTGACGGTGTGGTTAATATAGAAGGTACAGTCTTTGCTACAGAAGACAGCTCCGACAACAAGCTCGTTAAAGACTTCGATGTAAATGTAAATGTCGCTTTTACTAAAGATCTTAATCCTTCTAATGAGTTTGCTAAGATTACTCGTGTGTCGACCTTGAATTCTTCAAAGCGTGAAGACATCCCGCTCCTGGCTAAGCTAGATGAGTAGTGAGTAAGCTTTCAACTGAGTGGGGCCGTCAGGGTGGCGGCTCCTTTCTTTATACTAGGAAACCTTCACACCATATTCAGTATAATTACTCATAATTTTGACACCACGCTTGCCCGACTTGGTATCGTAGATATTACATTGACTGATTGGTAAGCTATAAAGGTGCAATGTTACAGAGCGACCACGGTTGATATTTCTAATACTATGGTAGGCAATTTGATCATTGACATGGCTGACTGAGCCTTTAAGAAATCGATCAGCACGAATTAATTCGGCCACGAAGGACTCTTCATCAAGCATTTGTACATTATATAAAGCCTCTTCCACCGTACCATCAATAACCTTAATCCATCCCTCTTGACCATTATGATCATGAATTGGCGTATGATGACCCATGCCCCAGCAAATCGCCATCATCTCATAACATTCATTTCGATAAATCAGATTACGAGTGTAGCTACCTATTTCAAAGTGCAAAAACGTGTCCAATTCGTGTAAGCCAAAATCGGCTGTTTCAAGGCAGTGGTGGAGGCTTTCAACATCCCTACCTACAGCGTTGAGATTGTTAATCAAATCTTGTAGAGTTCTACTAACAGTTATAATGTTTCCTGACGTTTTAAGTTGCAGCTAAAGCAAAGATACAGAACTATCAATGAGCTTATTGGCGACCAGTGATTTTTTTGTATACCCTAGATATGATACCTTCTGGTTTGGCTGCTGAGCAAACTGTACACGTGACTACTTTTCCATCGACAATCACGCTATCACGACAACATCTTAAGCATAGCCCTGTAGAGCAATGAATGCATTCAAGTAATTGATTATTAAAGCGATGGTCATCTTCAGTATCTACCGGGCTATGGCACGCTTTGCATCGTGCTTTAGGCGGAGCATCGGGTGCTTTTTCTCCCTGAACCTGAATATACTCATTAAGCATTAGAAATCTGCCTTTGGAATCGTAATTACCGCATTCTTTGTGGACCAATTGCTTAGTAGCTTCACATTGTAATACTCGCGGATAGATTCCTCGGAATCGAACAGACTCCCAGCATTGAGGACAACGATAATTAGTTTTATAGCCAAATACCACCGAACGTAACTCTTCCATAAAAGCCGGGTTCCAGTCTTCTCTGACAATGGCGAAGCGCTTGATACACTTTCCACAAATGGTCATCCCATTGGAGGTGTGAGACTCTTCATCGAGGGCTTGATTGCATAGATAACAGCTCATATTAATTTACGAATGGACTGTTTTCGGGAGCATTACGGTTGGCTGTTTTATTTAAAAAAGATTGTAATGATTGTCCTAAAAAATACGTGAATCTATGCAAGGTACGTGAGGTCCGGCTTTCCACAGTACCGTCTGGAATTATAAAATTTTCAATACTCAGTAAAGGATTGTTTTTTAAATACCGAGTCGTTTGTTGCAGGGGCATCAAGGGGTCACTATCGCCTTGCACTAAAAGAAGTGGTGGTCGTGGATTAAATGACCTGTATAAATTTCCAGGGCTATATTTATAGGCCGTCTTAAGGCACTTGGATAGTCTACAGAACAATAGATTTTCATAGCTACTTGTAATAATTTTATAGTTGTTTCGCGTGTGTGGATCATTAATGGTATCCATACCCAATCTTACAAGTTCCATTGCAGTTGAAAAACTACCTAATGCAAATGTTTTTTCTGGTGTTGGACTCTTCTCATGTAAAAGATATGCAAGAAATCCATCCTGACGATAACCAGCATAGGCAAGAGCCTTATCGGACTTGGTATGTGGCGTAATCTGTTGAGTCAGGTCATTCAAGATAAGTTTCAATGAATTAAGCTTCTGATTTGGAATTACGTGCACTAAATTTATTTTATGCGGAGCCAGAGACATCAAAAGGCTTTCAATAGTCGGATCTTTCGCTGGACCAACCCAAACAAGACTTGCGGCAAAGGAAGGGCCTACAAATACCAGAATCAAAACACTGGTTAAAATTTTCATAATTTAAATATGGCAGTGTAAGCTCTACGGGTCAAGCACAGGTCTAGAAATAATACTGTATAAATACACCTGCACCATTTGCCATAGAACCAAATTCACTTGTATCAATAGGAATAGGACTGCTCTTTCCAGCTGAAATCCAGGCATATATTGAAAGATTTAGATTGTCTTTAAGATTTATATCAATGCGGGGTTGGTAAAATCGCGATTGATCTTGAAGATTGAAAATAGCATTTAGATTTGCCTTCACAAGCGGGCGTAGCAAATGTGCGTAGCGCAAATGAGCGTAGTTTCGACCACTTAGAGTAAGCCACCCTTGAGTTGCAATTGGCTCCAATGCAAGATCGACGCGTTGTAAGCCCGAACTAGCACCAAAATCTTGATGAAAGTAAGAAATTCCCCATTCCCGCCCATCTGGTAAAAAATATTCCAATCCAAGCACAGCAGAAAAAGCAAATTGTTTTGAACCGGTTCGTATGGCTTCGTTACTCTTACGTCCAAAACATGCCATCTCTCCCCACTGACCTAACCTTCCGTTAGCTCCTCCAAAACCAAAACCTAAAAAATTTCGTTCATAGACACGACCGATTATACTTTCATAATCATAATTGCCTTTGAGTATTCTTTGTCTATAGAGAAAGGAATGAGCCGAATCTTTTTGAGATAAAGCGAAAATAAAATCCCGTTCGCCACTATCTCCATAAGCACTCTGAATGCGAATCGAATCGACACCAGGTCGGTAAGTAGAATCCAAAGTACCCGGAGTAAAAGGTGCCATAATGTCTAAAACACTAATGAAGTGTGATGTTCCTAAACCAATGGCCTGTCTGCCTACTGTTATATCAAAGCTTTTATGTCGCCAGTGATACCAGAGACGATCGATTGAGAGTGAATGTTGGCCAGTGGGGGAGTTATTCAATTCAGTATGCATATCAAATAATCGTAAGGGCGATTCATGAAAGCTTTGAAAGTTTGATCCCGCTTGGCTTTGAAATTTAGCATTTGTTTCAAAGGCAAATTCCCAAGACCATTCATAAAACTCTGCTGAATCTTTCCACCAATGACGTAAATTCCATTCACTATTATGAAATGAGCCTTTATGGCTTGGAGCTAATTCGGATGGCCACCTTGAAAATTGATAGGTG
>CAZYUV010000190.1:0-6791 GCA_964650625.1 uncultured bacterium | reverse complement strand
CAATGATAATTATCGAGAGGAATGGGAGATGCCGCAGATGGAGTTGAGGGTCAGTTCATTTTTGGACGAGAAATATATCCCATCTTATCGCGATCGGATGGATTTTTTCAGGCGCGTTAGCAATATTAAGAACTTAGATCAACTAGAGGATTTAAAGCTGGAACTATTCGATCGATATGGAGGTTTCACCGCGAATATGCATGAACTATTTCGCTTGGTTCAGTTAAGAATTCAGGGTTATTGGTGCGGAGTAAAGCGTTTTCAACAAGTAGCTGGAGCAATTCGTTTGGAATTTCATCATGAAGTTGAGTCTGATGTTATGAAAGGTATGCAATCTGCATTTGGTTCTAAACTATTCCATAATCCAAGGTTTAAGGATCGTTTGAGTGTCGATACGAGTAATTTAGCAGGAGTAAAGTTGTTGGAGTATTTAGAGAAATTCTTTAATGATGAAAAAGTAAAAGCTTTATTAGACGCAAGAAACTAACTATAGAGATTCATGACGAAATTAAATGATAATTTCATAAATCCCTAAAAAGTGACAAACATATAGCTCAACTTATGTCTTACTTGATGTGTAAGTTAAGATAGATTTTGATCTCTGTAATTTCAGGTTAATAGCGTATTTTGTTAAACTGATTACTGACTCTAATTTAAACGAAAAGGTGTTGAATGTTGTTTTCCCGAAAAAAGAATCCGATCGAGGAGCAGTTGGAGAAATATTTGGAAGCTACTTCGAAATGCAAAGATTCCTTCCTTCAGGGCCTAACATATTTTACTCAGCATTCAAAGATCGATGATGAGTACTTAAAATTTGTTCATGCTACCAAGAAATATGAAGGAATCGCTGATGATATTCGGGATGGAATAGAACGTAGAATGTATGAAGAATCATTGATTCCAGAGTCTCGCGGAGATGTCTTGGCATTCCTAGAAACTTTTGATCGTATGCCAAATACGATGGAAGGAGTCATGGAGTTTATAGATGAAGTAGGACTGAGCATTCCCGAGACTCTAAACGAAGAAGATCATAAAAAATTCACTCGTGATTTTCAGGAATTATGTGACGGTATAGCAGAAACATTTGAACTTGCACGAAGTTCAGCACAATGTTTTTTCAGTAAGCCAAGACGTGTAAGAGATTATACCGTGGCTATTGATAGACATGAGTCTCAATGTGACAATGTTGAGTCAGACCTCAAACGCTACTTGTTTCATCATGATGGATTTAGTGATTTACAGAAGATGCTGTTCAAGGAGCTATTCAAACGGATAGGTGATATTGCCGATTTAGCAGAAGATTTTCAACGAAGAATCATCCTTCTTTCACTGAAGAACCTTTACTGAGTTTGAGATAGAAAGGTTTCGATACATTGTTTAATTGGCAGATATTATCTGGTATTTTTCTCGGTTGGTCTTTGGGTTCCAACGACTCCGCTAACGTATTTGGTACCGCGGTAGCCACTAAAATGGTCAAATATTCTACTGCGGTTATTTTGTGTGCGGTTTTCATTGTTCTTGGTGCCTGGCTGGAAGGTGAGGCAGGCTTTCATCGACTTTCATCACTAGTAGAGCAAAATGCTAACGAAGTTTTTATCTGCAGTTTGGCATCCGGACTTACAGTTACTTTTATGACCATTTTGACTCTGCCAGTATCAACATCTCAGGCTATTGTAGGGGGTATCTTCGGAGTTGCATTAGCTTCGGGCCATGCTGTGGATTTAGGAAGTTTTGGAAAGTTAGTAATCTGCTGGATAGGAACTCCAATTGGAGGTTTTCTAGTTGCAATGATTATATATTGGTTAGCACGACTGATTTTACAATCACAGAAACTTAATTTTTTTGAAATGGACTGGCTTCTCAGATGGGGTTTGATTCTTTCGGGTATCTATGGTTCTTATGCTCTTGGGGCTAATAATGTGGCAAACGTCACGGGCATCTATGTTGGCGCGGGCCTTTTGAGCGTTGAACAAGCCAGTTTAGTTGGTGGTCTTAGTATAGCCGCGGGAGTTATGACATTTTCAAGAAATGTCATGATGACTGTAGGCAAGGGATTGATTCCATTGAATGGAGTAGGGGCTTTTGTTGCCGTTTTTTCACATGCAATAGTTGTACATTTTTACGCCCAAATTGGTGTTCCAGTGTCCACGTCGCAAGCTATTGTTGGAGCTGTGATGGGAGTGGGGGTGGTTCTGCAACGTAGAATGGATTTCCAAAAGTTATTTCGAATCGTGCAGGCTTGGGTTATGACCCCTGTAGTATCGGCTACCGTCACTATTGTTCTACTTAAGATATTCTTTTGATTTGTGGTTGAGGTAGGTAGCTGCTTAAATAGATTTAATTTTCTGAACTTTTATTTTGCAGGCGGTAGCCAAGACCTCTAACAGTTTCAATTGTTATCTTTCCACCTTTGAGTTTTTTACGTAGATTTAATACAAAGTTATCCACCGTCCTCGTAGTTCCTAAATAATCAACGCCCCATACAAGATCTAAAATCTGATTTCGAGCCATTACTCTTCCTGGGTTTTCAAGAAAAATTTTAAGCAAACGGCCTTCACGAGCACTGAGTTGATGTTTGTAACCTAGAGATTCGATGGTCAATTCATCCAGATTAACTTTCTGATCACCGGCTTGATAATGTCCCGAAGGGTTTGGAGATCGGCGTATTCGAGCACTCAATCTAGCATTTAATTCAGGCATAGAAAAAGGTTTTATCAGATAGTCGTCAGCACCTAATTCAAGTCCCATTATAATATCTTTTTCGCGTCCACGTACCGATATAATGAGTACCTGCATTTGTATACCTCTGAGTCGTAGTAGACGAAGAATTTCATAGCCATTAATTTCAGGTAAATTTATATCAAGTATTAGGCAATCAAACTTTTCACTGGTAGCGCGATGCAAGCCTGTTTGGCCATCATGCTCTATACTTACCTGATAAATCTTTTTAGATTCGAGGTAAGCTTTTAATACTGATGATGATGTGAAGTCATCATCAATTACCAGAATATCGTATGTCTTTTCAGCACTGGCATTCATGCACAGGCCTTGATTGGAAATTCCAAAACTACGATGGTCCCAAAAGGTTTGTTAGCTGCAATTAATACGGTGCCTTGATGTGCGATTAGAACTTTTTGAACAATACTTAGACCCAATCCATTTCCATGGATTCCTTCAGTCCGAGATGATTGCACTCGGTAGAAGGGTTGCAAAACTTTTTTGAATTCGTTGTCAGGAATGCCATAACCTTGGTCTGATACTTTCAGTTGGACTTTGTCTCCCTGTAACGAAATTTTCAATTCTATGGATGGGGTGCCAGAGCTATATTTACATGCATTATCCAATAGGTTGATAAGTGCGTCCAAAAGCCAGTTGAAATCTGCTTTTATTAAAAGTTTTCCATGGTTTTCATCCCATTTAATTTGGGGACTACGGCCCATGTGCATAAGCTTTACAGTATCAATCGCGCGGTGAATTAGTTTTTTAAGGTTAAATTCCGTGCAATCTAATTTTCGCAATGCTTGATCATCTCTTGCTAATTGCATGAAAACTCTTGATGTTTGATGTAAACGACTGAGTTCTAATCTTAAAAACTTGTTCCATTGGGGACTTTGCGTTTCTCTAGATTCCCCCAGAATATCTAGAACGGATCCCATAGCGTGAATTGGAGTTTGAATGTCATGAGCTATGTTTTGTATCCAATCGTTCTGTATACGTATTTTTTGGGCGGACTTGCGTAATTTGAAAAATAACATTATCAAGCCTATGAGAAGAAGTGTAAGGGGCGCCAGTATAAGTTCATACATATCTTTGGTTCGTTCTATAAAATATCTGGAATAACGCGAATCAAAGGCAGGGCCTCCCAGAAAATCCCAACGCTGAGGATAATAAACGCGAATTTGAACACTTCTGATGTATTCGCTGAGTGGATAAGGGCCTATAGCACTCATTGAATTTAGTTTTGACTCATAAAAGTTAAGCTTACGGATTCCACTGTAGCTGATATAAAGCTGATCACCCCAACCTTTTATTTCGATTACAACTTCTGGGTATTTTTGAACCAAAACAGCAAGTAGTCTGCGCATGAAATGCCAATCAAGAACAATACCAATCAAGCCGATTTTGAGACCGTCTCGCGTTACAGCATTAATGTATAGATTACGCCAGGTGTCTCTACTGTGGATTTGGTAACTATGATCTGAGATTGTTTGTATTTTCCTTGGAAACTCAGGAAAATTAGAAATTTCCTGACCTTCCCGAGTCAGATATTTTTGAAGGAAATTTTGTAATATTTTTTGATGATTTTTGGTGTGGATTAGCTCGTCATTATCTATTCCAATTTCATACTGTAGCAGACTGTCAGATTGCATCAGAGTAGCTTTCGAAGATTCAAGATCAATATAGAAAAATCCAGAGATACTTTGATCTGTGATTATTTCATTGCCGAGAGATCTGAAATCTTTATGTTTTTCCAGAGCTGATATCAATTTTTGATGAGTACCATCAATCCACGTAGAGATTTTACTGTTTACCTCGCCGGGAATATGAAAACTTAAGGTTCTATTATGTTTGTTAACCTCAGCTTCCAGTAGTTTTTGAGCTTGGCGAGCTCCGAAGGCAATAACTCCCAAAGCGACCACAGATAAGAACATCAAACTGAAAACAAAAAACCACTGCCATGGTAAATAGCGAATACGCATAGCTCCTCCTCAGTCTATTTTATATCAGTATGCTATGGATAAAAAAATGTAGATAACAGAAAGCAGGTTCATTCGTTTTGAATGGACCCGCTTATGACACACCAGTTTGTACCATGCGAATAGTATTTATATTCGCTTGATTACAGAATAAATAGCTATTGTCATATGAATGTCATGAATAAATTAGATTTATTAAGGTTCAAATCGAGGATGCCACACCCCATAAATATCCTTGTCGAACTTACCAAGTGGGAACTTTTGCCAACTTTTTTTGTTTAATTCTTTTTCGTGCTTGGGTTTCTTAGGAGGTGAAATCCAGAAAATCGAGCCATTCCAGCGATCCCTCATAAAAGGTGTTAGCACTTGCATTTTTCCAATCTGCACATATTCAAAGCGCTGTTCGTATCTTAGGCTCAGTATGAAAGCTCCGCCTATGAGAAATACAAGTAGAATCAGAATCCATGCATGATTCTTTTTAATACTTTTAATAAGTTTCACACATTCAAATATCGTTTTCTTCCTTAGAAGGAAAAAGTATGTAAAGCCTAATAGCAGTACTGTAATTAGAAGAATCAGATATGGATTTAGCTGTAGGTAGTGAATTAATGAGTTCTGCTCTTGCTTGTAAATTTGATAAGCGCTTAAAGCGCTAATTAGAGCAACAAAAAGATCCAAAAAAAATAAATTATTCACGATTCTAAACTAACAGAATCAGTATCCTGGGTTCAATGGATTAAAGTGCGTTACAATGTTTTATTATGAAGAATGCTGTGATACTAACTCTTGAAAGAACTAGTCGTCGAAGAACATTATCCGGTGGCGGCCTGAGGGTATTAGGGTTACGTTGGTTATTAGAGCAATTGGGATATCAAGTAATTTGTTTGCAGCCAAATAAAGACTCCGATCTTGAACCTTGGGAGAGAAGTTTTTGCATCGAACATATCCGTAGCGACGGTTTCATTCAACACAATATGAACGAGGTCTTGCGCAATTTGTCGTGCGATTTACTTGTCGTCGAACAATGGGGTCTTCTCGACGAATTACAGCGACCTGACTGCCCGGTATTGGTAGACCTGCATGGGTCTTTAGTCTTCGAAAATCAAGTACGAGGTTATGAAAATCCTCAGCAAATGCGTACCAAGATTTTAAGTTTGTCTAAATGTGATGCCATTCTCACTCCTGGTCATCGTCAAAAATATTATTATTTGGCATGGGCAAAGATGGCAGGTGTTTTTTCAGAGCTAAATAGCGTGCTGCAGGTCCCATTGTTTTTACCGCCCGACTTTTATATTGAATGCGACTCATTGAATCGCGAGGATATTGTCGTGATGGGAGGCGCTCTTTGGCCGTGGGCAGACCTAAAGTTTTCAAATTCCTTAAACACATATTTTGAGCGACAGGGATTTGAAGTGAGAACTAAATTATATGAACCGATTACGCGTGAATTGCATCCACCCTCAAGTAATGTTTCTAAAGGCAGCTTCCCCCCAAATTTAATATCGTCTCCAGAGGCACATGAAAATTTGATTCAGCATTACGCAAAGTCCAGTTTAGCCTGGGATTTTTATCCTGATTCTTGGGAAAGGAAGTTGGCAATTACCACTCGCACGGTGGAGTATCTTTATTGCGGCCTTGCTCCAATTTATTGTAATGGTTTGGAACTAAGCGAGTTGATGAAAAGACTGGAGATTGGAATTTGTATCGACAGTCCCCATGATCTATTGGAAATCAATAACCTTAGAGACAGGGCAGAAGTCTGTCGGCAAAATATCTTAGATAGATTCCCTGCCTGCTGGGAGCTCGAGCAATGTCTCGAGGAACTTCAAAAGCTTATTGAATCTATACCGGAAAGTAGGGTCGCGCATGAATCGTTAATTGTGGACCTAGAGAAGGATTATCGTCAGTTACGTTGTGAAGTGGGAGAGGCTCGAGCCGAAAGAGATCATTTGAAGGGAGAGCTTTTGAAGGTGAAGCAAGAGTTGCGTGAAAGTAGATTAACAAAAGAACGCTGGAAGCGCTTATGGATGAGAGACTACTGATTCCGAATAAAAACTTATAACAAAGACAATAATTAGAATTGAAATTCCGGGA
>CAZYUV010000189.1:0-6824 GCA_964650625.1 uncultured bacterium | reverse complement strand
ACATATCAAAACAGGTGATGTAATTCGTGCAAGAATCAATGGCGTACTGCAACCTCTCTCAAAGGATAGATTAACACCTCAGCAGGTCCAGGCAGTGGCAGCTAAAATGATTGCAGACCCTGAGGTTCGAGAAAGAATGAGAAGTCTGAAAGAATACGATTGTTCTTATGGAATACCAAAAGTGGGTCGCTTTAGAGTAAGTATCTTCAGACAACGAGGCTCCTTCGCAATTGTAATGCGAGTAATCGCATTTGGCATCCCTTCTATCGATTCATTACTTTTACCCCCAGTAGTTAAAACCTTGGCTGATCATGAACGAGGTTTAACCTTAGTCACTGGTGTCACTGGCTCCGGTAAATCTTCTACCTTGGCAGCTTTGATTCAGGAGATGAATGAGAAGCATAACCGCCATATTATTACCTTGGAAGATCCTATAGAATTTCTATATCGAGATAACAAATGCTCTATCACCCAGCGAGAAGTAGGTAATGACACGGGATCCTTCCACAATGGATTGCGTGCGGCTCTAAGACAAGATCCAGATGTCATTCTAATTGGTGAAATGCGTGACGCTGAAACAATAGATACTGCATTGAAAGCCGCCGAAACTGGCCACTTAGTCATGTCAACAGCCCACACTCCTGACGCCCCGAAGACTATTGCCAGATTAATTGCTGTCTTTCCCCCCGAAGAACAAGATATAGCAAGAATTCGGTTAGCGGATAACTTAAACGCAATAGTGTCACAGAGATTAGTGCCGCGAAAAAATATGGATGCCCGTATCGCCGCTGTAGAAGTTATGCTTAATACTAAAACCATTAAGGACTGTATTCTGGACGACTCTAAAACCGACCTTATCAAAAAATATATAGCCGAAGGCCGTAATCAATATGGCACGCAAACTTTCTCGCAACATTTAATTGACTTAGTGAAAGCCGGTCTAGTAGATGAGCAATATGCTAAAAGAGCCAGCAGCAATGCTACTGATTTTGGAGTGGAACTAGCCTTGGGTGCGGGAGACTCTGAATATCATGATTATATAGATCAGGATTACAATGGTGATATATTTGCTGACTAGCCTGCTGGATGAATTAAATCGTAAAATTATGTCGTCTTTATTCAAATACATATTTTCGCAGAACTGCACCTGCTGATAGAATTACGTCGTGAGCCAATTTGAAACCAAACCTAAATCTCGCTTTCTACTTATCCTTCCTTCAAATGCTAGGAATAAAAAGATCGTAAAATGGATTAGTGCGCTGTCGGAAGCTATTAGCGCAAACCATCAACTCTACATTGCAGAAGAATACAAAGTTTATTGGCCAGAACTTAAAGAATTCGCAATAGAACAAGCAATCGATAATTTTTGTGATCAAAATTCTAAATTAACTGTGTTGGTGCCTAGCGATCTGGCCCCTCATAATCTGCGGTGGTTTAATCCAAATAAACAGAAAATTATTGTATATGGGTTTGAAAAAACCTCTCAATCCAAAGGTATTTTACTCGATATCTGTGATGGAATACTTTGGATGGATAGTCTACCAGAGTCAATTCAACCTTCAGTAATACCGAGCTACCAAATCAGCACGCGAGCCAAAACAAAATGGAAAAAGTTCGTAGATTTTGATTGGTGGAAAGATAAGCCTCGTAAAACCGCGATTGAATTTTATGATATGAAAAATTATTTCACGGAAAATGTGCAAGAAATCAAGCGATCTTATGAACTTAAACTAGATGCTTTGCAGGCTAATTATCGAGAAGAAATTAAAGCCT
This sequence comes from uncultured bacterium, assembly GCA_964650625.1. Classification (GTDB taxonomy): domain Bacteria; phylum Muiribacteriota; class UBA6191; order UBA6191; family UBA6191; genus JAYZAC01. The sequence goes on along the minus strand of CAZYUV010000189.1, from coordinate 5,051 downwards.
GGAGTGAAGCTACTATACAGAAACCTTTTCAGCCACATCGATCGGAAAATGAGGCTACAAATTTGGAACTCCAATCTTCGAGTCTGAGCACAATAGAGAAAAAACTTCATGCAAAAGAAGTTTACATACAAGATCTTGAAACACGACTCGGTCGTTATGAAAACCAAACCTTGTATGTAATTTGGCATCAATTAAAACAATTTGTGAACATTGTACTAATTCGATTACCATTAACCATCTTCCTACTCGGATATCATATATTTAATATTTACTATCATCGTTATCAAAGCTCTAAAAAGCAGCTTTAATTGCTAGATTTGTGGGTGACCTAAAACATAGTCTGACCCAAAGTCTAAATTCCCGTCAAAGGGAGTTACTATCACTAAATACTCACGATGATTGGCTGCAAAACTATTTGCAAAAATCTAAGTCGGTTCGAGCGATTCATCGCTGGAATTTTTTAAAACCATTCACGGATATATCCTTTTCAATTGAGCCTCTGAACTCAATTTTTAATCGCTATCTTGAATACTTACACTATTGTCGTTTTCACAATCCTGAACCCATAGTACATATTGACTCCCAACTGCTATGGATGCTCTGGAGCTGTCAAAATAAAGTCCATCAGTTTCCAGAACTCAGTCGCTCTGCATTGCAGCTTTTTTGTGGATTCTCCGAGATGGAACCAAAAATAAACTTTTTCAAAGATAACGAACGTAGTCTGAAGTTGGATGACTTAATTTACAATCTTCAATTAGAGCAATCAATGGAAGGAGATATCCTTAAACTATATGGCCAGACTCAATTAGTGAAAATTTTTCTCGATCGAAATTTATCAAACTATCGAAAAGGATTGCGCGAAAGATGCAAGAAAAACATCAACTTCACTTCTGCTTTGATTCCTCATAACGAAGATTCTAATACAGTTCGGAGTTTGTATAATTTACCATCAATTGCAGATTATAAATTCAATGAACATCAAGTGGCCTTTTATTTAGATATAGATCTAACCGAGCTATCCAAAATTCAAAGAACCTTGTTAGAGATCGCCTATTTCGAAGAGTGGCAATTCATTAATCAAACTCTTTCATTTCCTAGTCAAAAAACCAGTGAAAAGCCTACTTCTGCAGTTCAAATTTTTGATCGAAAAATCTCCAGAGATTATTTTTGCTGGATTGAAGATTCAACAGATATGTCATCGGAATCTCTCAATAACTTAGATTCCTGTCAAACCGCTCCAGGAGTACATCTGCATAATGCTTCAGATTATCTACTCAATGATAAGGAAGGCAACATGCTAAATGCATTCATGCAGCGGTTCAAATCACATGGGACCGGTCAATTTCTGGATTCAGTACTTCCCGAATTACTGAATGAACTGGATCAATCTGTTCAGAAATGGTCATCGGAAACTGCCAGCTATGAAAAACCTTGGAACTATTTCGTGAGAATCGCGAGTGTTTTATGGCGTAAAGCACTCATATCTCCAATGACTGTCCATCTTGATCTAACCTCCCGTTGTAATACAACATGTTCATTCTGTGGCTATCACAGCCCTCTGATAAAAGAAAGAGTATGGGCTCATTCAGGTTGGCAAACTCTTGATTTGGATTTTCAAGTGTATAAAGACTTACACCAAGATTTAGCTAAAACAGGTGGAGCTGATGAAGTTTTATTGATTGGTGGTGGAGAACCTATTTTGCACAAACACTCCTCTAACATAATTGAGAGTTTGAGTTCTTCTGAAATGAACCCATATTTATTTACGAATGGGCTTGTTGTAAATGAAAAGCAATCTCGGAAACTTTTGAAAGCTGGATTATTCAAATTTTATTGGAGTATTCATGCCGCCGACGAAGATACTTGGATTGCTTTACACCCCGGTGCAAGCCAAGGACAATTTAAGCGAGTAATTCAGAATTTAAAGCGCTTCATTGAAATAAAAAAGGAATTCCAAGCAGACACTCGCGTGATCGTCATTCATGCACTCTGTAAACAAAATTATACCCAGATAGAGTCCATGATTACTCAATCCAGAGATTTGGGTGTCGACGAACTACGATTCCAATTGATGCAACCCGTATGCAGTGAATTGCATGAACAACTACCCAATCAAAAGGAATTAATATGGATGAAACAAACACTAGACCAACTACTGCAGAATAAAGTTCAGGGTAATATGACGGTAGAAGCAAATATTAACTGGCAATTGGAACGTAAGGCAGAAAGACTGGTACGAGATTCACCCGAAATCAAATCAGGTGTGTGGAAAAAGGCCGCTAAACCAACAACACTTCCCAACCCAGTTCAACTTGAAAATCGATTAAACAATCCTTCTAATACAATACTTAAAAATTCTCGTGGATCTCGCATTCGAAAGCGCTGTTATGCCGGTTATTTCGTTCTAAGAAACTTTGTAGATGGCAGATTAAGCTACTGCTTTCATGACAGAATTGTAGGTGATCTTAAAGTCAATAGCTTTTATGAAATCTGGAATTCACCAGCTTATCAGAAACTACGTAATCGAGCATTAAAGATGGATGCTACCCAGAATATAAATTTATGGGATGGACATAAAGGGAATTGGTTGATCGCTGAAGATTGTGCTTCCTGCTCCAATTATGAAATGCAAACTAGAGTAGAGCACACACTGCGGAAAACGGGGTGGTGGATTTATTTACATCCCGAATCAATGTAAGCCCTATCAAAATGTATAATATCTTGTGATTCAGTCCAAAAGTAGCTATATTCGCAGAATTTTCCATCTTCGACAAAACAGGGGCTATTTATGCCAGTAAATGACATCAATATATGTGTAGCTACAGCCAATGGTTCGGGCAGCGCATCATCCAACAATATTCTCTTTAAGTCAATTTTTCACATGGGTGTTCCTTGCTCAAGTAAAAACATGTTTCCATCGAATATCCAAGGGCTTCCTACATGGTATCAAATTCGTGCCAATGCCGAGGGTTTCATGGCTCGTAAAGATGTTATTGATGTGATGATCATATTTAATCCTGCCACAGAAAATGAGGATGTAACTCGAGTTCGTAAAGGTGGAATGGTAATTTACGACAGTACCAAAGGATTAGATGAATCATTAATTGTTGAAGGGGTGCAATATGTCGGATTACCCGCCGAGCAATTGGTCAAAGACAATGTTAAAGCCGGAGTTTTACGTAAAAAAATGCGGAACATGGTCTATGTTGGAGCTGTAGCCAGTCTTTTCAATGTATCAATGAAATCAATAGAGCATGTCCTCAAAGCTACGTTTGGTAATAAACCTGAGGTGATTGAAAATAATCTACAGTGTATAAAAGTAGGCTATCAATCCATCGAAGAACAGAACATTACTCATGATTTGGGTACACTCAAGGGAGTTGAGGGCGCTAACAAAGATAAAATCATTATCGAAGGGAACACAGCGGCAGCACTCGGGTGTATCTTCGGCGGTGTTAGCGTAGTTTCCTGGTATCCGATCACGCCTTCATCTTCATTAGCAGAGGCAATTGAGCAATATTTACCTAAACTTCGACCAGATAAAGATGGCAAAAAAAACTACGCTGTAATACAGGCGGAAGACGAGATTGCTGCTGCAGGTATGGTTTTAGGCGCTAGCTGGGCTGGCGCTAGATCTATGACATGTACCAGCGGACCCGGTTTGTCGTTGATGAATGAAATGGTAGGTCTCAGCTATTTTGGTGAAGTCCCCTGTAATATTTTTATTATTCAACGAGGTGGACCATCTACAGGACTTCCCACTAGAACTCAACAATCGGATTTGATAAGTATGTATACATGCTCGCATGGCGATACCAAACATCCAGTGCTGATTCCATACGATATGAAAACAAGTTTTGAACTTTCAAGATTCAGTTTTGATCTTTCGGAGCGACTTCAAACAACCGTATTCTTTGCCTCTGATCTTGATCTAGGCATGAATCTATGGGTCAGTGACCCGCTAGAGGATTCCGGAGCCCCTTTTGATAGAGGCGAAGTACTAAATGAGGAGGATCTTAAAGCACGAGGGGATCAGTTTGCTCGCTTTATGGATGAAGATGGAGACGGAGTCGCCGCCCGAACCATTCCTGGGAATATGCATCGAAATGCGGCCTATTTTACTTCAGGTGCTCTTCAGAATAGTCTAGGAAGAAGAAGCGAACATGAGGATGAATATCGCGATACACTTCTAAGAGTTCGTCAAAAACTGGAAACGGCTAGAGATTTAATTCCATCCCCTGTAATCTTAGGAAGCGGTGACAAAAAAATTGGCTTCATTGCTCTAGGTTCTAGCGTTGAGGCTACCCGAGAAGCTGTATCTAGGTTAAAGAAGAGTGGAATAGAATCAGATATAATAATACCACTAGGACTCCCGTTACATGACGAATTATATGCGTTCATTGAAAGTCATGAACAAACTTATATTGTGGAACAAAATCGCGATGGACAGGTGCTTTCAATAATTAGAGATGAACGACCCGATTTATCAAGTAAGATCATTTGTCTTCGAGTTTTCAATGGGTTACCGATCACCGCAGGTGGCATCATTGAGGAGTATGATAAGGCAGGAGAAGCAAAATGAGTCAGAAAGTTAATAGCATAGATTTAAGCGAACAAGATTATCAAGGCGCACCCTCTTCTATGTGTCAGGGTTGCGGACATGATGCTATTTCAGCTTCTATACGTAAAGCATTCTATGAGAGTAGCATTGATCCACGAACCGTAATGAAGCTGAGTGGAATCGGCTGTTCCTCGAAAACGCCGGCCTATTTTATGGGCCAAAGCTTTGGAATTAACTCCGTTCATGGACGAATGGCAGCCATCGCCACTGGCGCGCATGCAGCCAATCACCTCATGACTCCTATAGGAGTATCTGGAGATGGAGACACATCGGCTATAGGATTAGGCAACTTCTGTCACATGGTACGCCGCAATCTTAATATAACCTATATTATTGAAAATAATGGAGTCTATGGACTGACCAAAGGACAATTTAGCGCTACGGCTGATAAAGGAACAGTACTTAAAAAAGGTCAAATAAACCAAAATGA
>CAZYUV010000188.1:0-6840 GCA_964650625.1 uncultured bacterium | reverse complement strand
CGAAGGTAGGTCAATCCGCAATCGATTATTTAAATGATCAGTTAAACTAATGGTTTCAGGGTCATAACCTTTTCGAATTAAATGCCAGCGACCAAGCATTTCAGACAAAATTTTTAGGAGAATAGGCTCTCCTATGTCATCAATCACTTTTGTTTGACCCTCAAGATTAGCTGAAATAAGCATGCCCTCTAATGGCATTTTAAATTGTAGGCCATCAGTTTTATCTAATTTTCTTAGAATTGTTTGGATTCCTTTCTCATATCGTAGATATAGATTTTGGCGTAGTTCATTTGCAGAGAACATTTTATGGTGAAGGCTAAGGTCAGACTGTATTCGTTCAAGCTTCTTATACTGAAGTCTGTAAACCAATGATATTGCAACAAAACATATTGCGAAAAAAACCAAGACTCTAAATTCCAGTCTTAAAGATAAAATTTGATAGCCACCCAAACCAATTAGAAAAACGAGCAACAAACTAAAGAGGATATGACTTATCCATTTAGACAAAACAAAATCTATCCAACCCGATCTGTAGGGTTTAAAGCGCAAGCCATACTTGGTTTGATCTGCTAAAACCGTCTCTTGATTCGCCCAAAGAAAACTGTCCGTCGCAAATCTTTCTAAGCGTATATCATTATTCACTAGACTGTTGAGATAATGATCCAGTGTGATCGATGAGTTCGTTTTTTGAAGATCAATTATTAACAGAACTTCAAAATCTTTTATCTTGGTGTAATAGCGATAATAATATCTGCCACGTATGTTCAAAGTTTCGTATTTATCTGTGCTACTTTTAAACTCTTTTAATGATACTGGCCTGTTGTAAAACCTTGACATAAATGAACTGAAGTATCGTCCACCATGTTTTAAGGCATTAAAAAAATCCTTAGTCCAATCCTTACCAAACCTATCCTCAAAATGCTCACCCAAATTAAGATACATTCGCTTATTCTTCAGAATGTATACTCCACTGACATTAGAAATGGGGACTCCATGATCTTTTATTCGCTGCCTCTCGAATTGACGTTTGGAACTTATCTCTCCAACTAAGCCATTTAACCAAGTATTACAAATGACTCTTAAGACTCTTAGTTTATTGTCACTGTTAGGTATTGCTTGGGAATCTTTAAACAAATTATCACGCAATTGATTGCGAATCTGCAGAACTTCTCGGAAGTCCTTTTCTGACTGCACTCTCATGGCTCTATCATCAATATTGAACCATACTCCTAAAAAGGCTACGTAACCAACAAATAAACTGAAAATGAAATATGTTTGTAATCTAATGTAGGTGGTAGCCATCGAGACCTTCAGATACAATTTTATTCCACTTGCGGTAACCCTCTACGGAAGAGAGTATGATTTTCCTATATTTTTCTTCAAGTGTTGTAAATACCTGAAGATCAGTTTGCTGTTTATGTACTGGTTCATGAAGGACTGGGTTATAACTGTCAGGCAAGATGGGTATCACCGAAGGGATTTCATTCAAAGCCTGATATTCGTACCTTGTAACTTTATAATCCATCTTTAATAAATCGATCCTGCAATTCCGGAAATCATTTGTATTAAAATTGGAGCACCCATCATTAGATGTAAAAACTTTCATTAATTCATCGATTTGGCACCAGCCAGTTAAACGATTTCTGTAATCCTTGCAAATCCAATTTACAGATTTTGATAGCAACTCTGGAACTCGATTCGATTGAGAATCTAAAACTACATAGACCAGCTGATGTTCCTGCTCGCCATTTTCCTGATCATCAAACAAACTTAAAATCTTACTATCTCGCTCATAACAGTCCGTTTTGAGACGAATAAATTTTTGCCTTTTAATCGGTTCGATAAGTAATCGATTTACTTGAATCGAAAGATCTGATATTTGATCGCGCCCTTCAATTTCCAATTTCTCCAAGTCGCCCGACATTCTCATGCTTTCTAAACTGCGCCTCAATGAACGTAAGCGCCATGAAACAAGTGCACTTATACTCAGTCCCAATAAGGGAATTAAAACAATCATACTTAACTTTTGAAGCGATAATTCTCTCTTGTCTTCCATGATTTTGGAGGCTAAATTGTTTGCAGTAACTTTCAAAATGATACGCTGATTGGGAATAGCTTCAAATTTTGAACCGAAATACAGTTCATGATTATTATTATGATAGTCATAATGAAGAAATTCCGTAGATTCTATAAAGTGCTCATGCAAATCGATAAATTTTTCAGACGCATTTTGTTGCGATGAGTTGAATGAACCGTACTTATTCCTAAAATAGATGACACCATTAGTCCAATTTTCAAGCTTAAGTTCTTTTGAGTAAAAGTTATCAACATACCGTTCAATATAGTTAGCGTATGTCTCCGGTTTTAATCGAAACACTGCTATAACTAAATTTTTGTTATTGTCCCAGAAGTAACTCCAATAAATGTATTGAGCTTGAACCAGCTGATTAGTCTGCCACGAAATCAGGCGATCAGAATCATTGATCAATTTTGTCAGAGACTGGTTTTTTCCGAAAAGACCTCCAAACAATTCCTCAAAAGTTTTAAGCTTCTTATTAAATTGATCATTCCTTTCTATATCTAATTCCTTAAATTGCTGGATAGTTAAACTTTCTTTAACTAGTTCATGCAAAACTTCAATGAAATTGTTTATGTTAGGATCATCTAAAGATTTAATTTTCTTAGTGGATACATTGATTGTCCTCCTATAAGTTTCAGACTCAAGGATAATTTCCACGCCAAGCTTTCTGGCCTTCGATGAAAATTCATTGAACGATTTATCCAAGCCATTTTTTTTAAGGGACAAAACTCTTAATTCTTTCATCAAACTTTGTAGTTTGGTATTGAATTCAAATTCCACCATTCTGGGAATATCAACACCTCGTTGAACGACTCTTCTTAATTTAGAGTTAGTCTCCACCAATGTGGCTTTTTCAGTATCGTATCTAAACGGCCATTGATACCAGTAGGAAGCTAGTAAACAAAAAAACATTAGGCACAGATATGCTTGCGCAAGCATGAAATAGCGGAGCATACAAAAAGCCAGAATGATTTGAATAGTTATGATTAAGACAAACCAGCGATCAAGCAATTGGAAACTATGAGTCCATTGATCTTGACTAAACAGTTTATCGATATTTGTCTCATTGAAAATCTGATCAATACTTATATTGGTTCCCATCAACTGACCACTAGTTACTTCGATTCTATTTATTTCAAAGAGTTGTGCTAAATTCCAATCAGGTAAACTGAAGTGAAAGTTTTGACCCAAAATGAAATCACATTTTCCTAATGGAATTTTCCATACAGACAAGCCACTTTGAGAATCAGTGGTAGGCTTATGATGATGGTATAGTTTAGGTGCAATCAGTAGATTAGGATTTTTCCATAAACGCATACTGGAAAATGAATCCAAACTATCTTCCTGATTTGTCGAAATCCATTTCCCCCATATTTTTAGTGTGAGAAAGTCATCTTTACTTGGCAATTGTGAGAGATAAACTTTTCTGCCCTGTAAAACTGAATATGGCAAGAATCCATCGTTAGCTTTTGTTTGCTCCACAAGCCTTTCGAGTTCGCTATTATTAGCCTCTAAACCTAATAAATCATTAATATTTAAATTATTCTCATTAACATTAATTAAAGGATGAGAGTACCCTTCAATAGCGCTTGTAATTACTAATAATAAGCACAGAAGAGCTTTCACTGCATTATCCAGTAGCCCAAGTAAAAACTATCGTAAATTAAAATTTTTAATGCCACAGAACTGAGTACAAGCTTATATAGAAAACGAAAAAGCTTATCACTAACTTTATTTTCTAAAATCCATTTTCCACAAAGAGTTCCCACAATCACACCTACTGACATGAAGGCTAGTAATTCCCAGTAATCGATTAATGAAAAACCCAGCAGCGCACCAAAAAGAATTACCTTAATAAGGTGCACCATTGTCTGGCATAAAGCTTTAGTCGCTATGATTTCCTCTTTTTCTAAATCGCTGTTTATAAAAAAAGGAGCGATCAATGGTCCAGTGGCACCCACTACCATGCTGATACACCCAGCTAGAGTTCCTGCTAAGAAAAAGTTTTTAAATACTTTTGCAATCGCTTCTTTTAATCGGGGAGCCAAGAAAACCGCATACAGAATAAATAAGCCGATAAAGGCCTTAACAAAAGTCTCGTCAAATTGGCCCACTGCCATTAAACCTATGTAGCTGGAAGGAATACATGCCAAACAAAATTTAGCAAAGATCCTCCAGTTAACATATTTAATGAAACTGAAAACCCTTGTGGTATTTGAAATTAACTGTACGCAGCCATGAATAGGAATTAATATTTGCCAAGGCAGAAACAAGATCATAATTGCCAAAAGCGTAATGCCACCACCCATTCCTATGATGGCAGACAGGGTGGCCGTTAAGAAGGCCGCTATTGATAAAACTGTAATCTGTGTCAAACAGGATTTCCCAGGCTATATTGTTAGTTTCTTGAACCCGGAGAGTTCTCAAACAATATATCGTTGTCCCGTGGGTTTCCGCCAGCCTGAATGAGTCGGATTTCGCGAAGCAAGTTATTAGCCTTCTTCTTCCTATCAAGCAAACCGTAAACGCCGGCTAGATTATGCATTGTTTCTAATACTTCAGAATGGTCATGACCGAAATTTCTTTTCTGAATTTGGAGAGCCAATTCAAAGGACTCAGCAGCATCCGGTAGTAACTTAGCAATCTGTTGATAAAAAATTAATTCTGACAATCTATTCAATACTTCCGGGTGGTCCTCTCCCACTTTGGAAATCAATTGATCTAAGTTGTCTTTGATCAGTTTCACTGACACCTGCGGTTTTTGTTTTTCATAATGAAGTGCCGCTAATTTTTTGATGGCTACACCCACTTGAGGATGGGGATTCCCATAATCATTAATAATTAGATTCAATCTTTCAGAAAGATGAAGTTCAGCAGCTTCGCTGTTGCCCTGCAAAAGTAAAACTTCGGCTGCCCTTTGTAGTACCTCCGCCCGGCCTGGAAATTCCTTATTCTTAAGTATTTTCTGATAAATGGAATTAGCCTTAAAGTATTTTGCCGATGCTGCATAAATAAAAGCCTCAACTAAATCTACTTTTATTTTTTTTGCACTACTTTCTGTAAAATATATCTTATACACTGATTTAGCCTGTTTCAGATTTTCTTTGGCCGCAGATAAATTATTTAGTTTAGTGTTTAGTCGACTCAACGCCAGATTAACATTGAAGAAACCAGGATGATTTTCTGCAAACATATTTAACATTTTATTATGCAGAGATTTTTGTTCCTTAAGGGCGTTACGATTATCGCCGATCGTCTCCATTAAAAATGCGCGCATCTTCACAGATTTGAGTTGGTCCGGATGGTCCTTATCGAATACTTCAAAACGTATATTTTGAGCTTTATCTACCAAACTTAAAGGTGCTCCTAAATTACCAGACAAAATTAATAGAGCTGCCATACCATCTAGCGCATCAGCCCAATCTGGATGACGTTTAAGCTGTAATTCCCCTCGTAACATTATAGATTGATCAATTAAATCGCGGCCTTGAATAAGTTGACCCCTTTGAAGCAATAATTCCCCGGCTAACTGCTGAGCTCTAGCTTTCCAAAGAGGTAGGCTCTTTTCTTCAAAGATTCTTAAGGCTTCAGTCAATGATTCCTGCGCCGCGCCATCCTTACCCATGTCGATATCCAGTTTTGCTTTCACCATATGGAGTTGCGCTAGGGTTGCAGAATCCGTATATGTCTGTGTATCAACTAAATCAAAAGCTTGTTTTACTGTTCTATGGCATGTATCGATAAATCCCATGGATTGCTGTGCATTGGCTTTAAGCATTAATGATCTAAAAAGCTGATTTGAAAAGTCAGTTGTGATTTGGGCCTGGGCTTCAGCTTGCATGCCTACAATCTCCAAAATTTGCAAAGCATCTTTGTAATGCGCCAACATCAGATCAGCCTCGGCAAGATTATTCATCCATAGAAGAGTTAGCGAATCCTTTTCACCCTTTAACTCCCTAGTAACCTTCAATTGTAGTTCTGCAACACTTTTTGCATCTTTATAATAAGCATCATGGATTAATTTATGATAACTATTCTGATGCTTGAGAGAACTACCTGCACAGAAAACCGGAATACATATCAAAAACCACACTAACTTAGCGATCATGTTTTCATTGTAGTGAATTATTAATTAATTTTGGAAATGTTTTGATAAGCATTTTAAGAGTAAAACAAGCCATGCCATGAAAAAGCCTAAATTGTTTAGAAGTTAAGAAAAAACACACTCTCTGGTACTTCTACTGAGGTACCATGATCATAATCAATTCGATTAATTGGAGAATCAATGAATGCTGGAATCGCTGCTTTTGTATGTCTGGTCATTTATGCCCTAGGATATCTTATGTACTCGAGTTTTTTAGCTCGCTCAGTATTTAGTCTTGATGACTCTAGAGTAACTCCAGCGCATAATTACACCGACGGGGTAGACTTTGTACCAACCAATAAATGGGTACTATTTGGTCACCATTATGCCTCTATAGCAGGATTAGCTCCAATGCTTGGTCCAGCAGTGGCAGTAATCTGGGGCTGGCTACCTGCTCTAGTATGGGTAGTTTTTGGGGCCCTTCTGATAGGTTGTGTGCACGATTTTTCAGCTCTAGTTCTAAGTATAAGAGGCAAAGGACAAAGCATAGGAGCTGTTGCTGAACAAATTATAGGTCCCAGAGCTAAAACTTTAATGCACATCATCATATTCTTTCTGGTGGCCTTGGCAATGGGCGTCTTCGTCTATGTAATCGCTTTTCTTTTTTCGCCAGCGC
>CAZYUV010000187.1:0-6846 GCA_964650625.1 uncultured bacterium | reverse complement strand
TCCGTAAATTGATCACGAATTCGTCCAATTTCATCAGAAACATCATTACCGTTGACTTTAATTAGTCGATTATTACGATTTCGTAATGCAAAGTGCATAACGGCTCGTTTTTCTGTCCAGTTAATCGGCTCTCCGTTAAACAGCGATTTTCTGACCTCTTGAAATTTAGATTCATTAAGGAGCTCAAGAAGATTATTCCAGCTAGCTTGGTCTAAGTGATTTTTAGAAAAATCTAACAAAAAGTCTTTCCATTTAACGCTAAAATTATGCGCTCTATCACTATCACTAAAAAGATCTCTATAGTTTTCCTGCTTGAGCCTGATAGCATCTTCTTGTAGGTATTTATCAACAGAATAGGGGAGTATAGATTTAGACACGAGATCTCCTTATTTTGCGCTTAGAGCACTCATAGCTGCATAACAACCCCGCCAATTGCAGGATGATTTACTCAATTCTTCTTCAATTAGTTTTTTAAGGCACGCTATAAATACAGCGTCCTCATTGAAAACAGGGGCACGATAATAATGTTCAATATTAAACTCTTCAGCAATTTCTTTGTATTCTATGTCGAGTTCATGAAGAGTTTCAATGTGATCACTAACGAAGCTTATAGGTATAACTAGAAGGGCCTTTTTAGTATCTTTGTACGATTCGAGAACTTCTTCTACGTCTGGATCTAACCATTTTTGGGGACCTACCCTGCTTTGATATGCCAATTGATAATGGCCTTTCCAGTTCAATTTTTTTAGAATTAAATCAACGCTCGTTTGTATTTGATGTTGATAGGGATCACCCTGATCGACGTATTTTTCGGGAATTCCATGGGCTGAAAAAAGCAGAACAGGATCTAGGTTATCAGGAATTTGTGCAAGGCCCCTGCGCACCATTTCAGCTTGCGCCTCAATATAACTGTCATTTTCATAAAAACAGCAAATAGATCTAAAACGCATCTTTGAAGGAGTAATTTCAAGCTCACGTAATGTTTGAGAAATAGCATAAAAGCTGGACCCTGTAGTGGCATATGAAAAATGTGGGTAAAGAGGCAGCAGAAGTAAGTCTTTCACGCCCTGGCGATACAAATCCAAAATAACATCTTCTGTGTATGGAGGTGTGTAGCGCATTGCGATATGGAAATTAAGTTGTGGTAATTCCAAACTTAGATGATTTACTAAGGCTTTAGTAGTAGGAACCAGAGGGCTACCACCGCCGATTTCAAGATACTTTTCTGCAACGGAAGGAGCTCTCTTTTTTGAAATTTTCTTCGCTAGGAAACGCTGGAAAAAAGCGGGAGTACCAAATCGTATTCCGAAGGTGTCCGAAAATAGATTACGTAAAAAGGTTTCAACATCAGCGGTAGTTTCAGGACCACCAAAATTTAGTAAAAGCACGTCTTTGCAAGTCATGAGCCGCATTATACACTCTCGATTAGAATGCGATACAATATGGTATGAAGATTCGAATTCCAAACTTAAATTTTGATCAAATTGATGTATTCGAAGAATTTGATGCCATTTTATTTCAACATGAACTTTTTGTTTTGATGTTAGCCAAGATGGACGCAGTGTTACAAGATTCAGAAACGAGTCTATGGGACAAGCAGGAAGAGGATGAAATCAGGCGCTGCAGAATTGAAAAGCGCCGTTCTGAGAAATTGACTGGTAAGTGGTGTGCGAAGCAGGCATATCATTTTTTGACTAATGATGCTATTAATATTCACGCTGACTCTCAAGCGCCTAAATTATTCAAAGATGGAAAAGAATTGAATGACTGGTACGTTTCTATTAGTCACTCTCATGGCTGGGTTGGTGCAGCTTTATCACGAACTAAGATAGGTTTAGATTTAGAAAAACAGAGGTTTTTTAAAGATTCGCTTAGAAAATTCTTTTGTAGTGAAGCGGAATTAACTCAACTTAACAATCTTGATGAAAATGAAATGCAGAGATGCAGTTTACAATTGTTTTGTGGTAAAGAAGCTATTCTGAAAACACTCGGATTGGGTATAGCGGGGGGACCTGAGAAGGCTATTATAAGAGATCTTCGTAGTGATAAATGGGTGGACGCCGAGTATCTTAATAAAAAATACAAAATCTTCTTTACTCGGCCTGGAGAGATGGGTCTATGTATCTGCCTAGGTAGCGAGAGCAAACCTCTTTTATAGAATGGTCACTTAAAAAAATACCTCGTTCACAAACAGCTATTTGTTTGCTAGCCCTGAATTTACATAGTTTCTTATTTTGCATTGTATTTCTTATCAAACCCGATAATGGAATATTAGCCTCTAAATTTTCCATATCAGATAAATTCATAGCTGTTTCAGGATGCTTATCAATTAAAAAACTACAACAATCGGAGTGAGGTAGGATAGAGAGATTAAATGTATTAATATCACGAGCGATATTAATGATTTCATTCTTATTGAATCCAATAAGTGGAGACAAAACAGGACTATCTGCTACGAATTGAATTGCATGTAAACTCTTCAATGTTTGGGAAGCTACCTGACCAACCGAATCTCCAGTTACATATGCCGATGCTTTTTCTTTGAATCTAATTATAGAAGCTAAACGAAACGTGCATCGTCTATAGGCTATCATTCTGAACTTGGAAGGAACGAATCGGATCAATGCCCTTTGCAGATTTCCTAATGGAATCATTTGCAATTTTGTTAGTGGTTGATACTTGGAAAGTTATGCTCCGATTTCTACTAGTTTATTTTTTTGACTCAGTTACGTCCGCCTGTTCATTATAGAAGTGAACGTAAGCAATCCTGCATCCTCTGGCTATCATTTTATAACTGGCAACAGGGGAATCTATTCCACCGGAAAGTAAACTAATTATTTTACCCGAAGAACCTGTTGGTAGTACCCCTATGCAAGGGTATCTTTTACAAAAACATAAGATTCGTGTGGATGAACGTCAACATAGATAATATGTTGGGGGTTTTGAATATCTACCGGCCATTTCATCGTATTATGAATCATAGAACCCAGATGAGATGAAAGCTGCATACTATTGAGGTGAAATTCTTTGTATGAACGTTTTACTTCAACTTTAAATGGTGTCCAGGTTTCATTTTACGGCTCATTTTCAACAAACTGTTCTCTATACTGCTTAAGTTGGTGTAACGACCGTTATAGTAAAAAGTCATAAATTCCAGCAATGCGTTCTAAAATAGGTTTGATTTAGCATAGATCCAGATTTGTTTCGATTAAAACTCTATTGCGTTTAGGAAGCAGATGAATTTTGCCCTATTCCGATATAGTGTCTCTCAAAATCTGATAAAGATGTGTCTCGAAAAATTTACGATTCCCTTTTTTCAAGAAGATTCCATCAAACCTCAATACGTACTTGTAAATCATAAGTGGCCCAAAATACTTAAAGATTATGGTAAGGTCTAGCATAGACTATGTGCAGGAGAAAAAAGCCATGATTGAAAGAGACGTTATTGCAGGTATCCCTTGTGTTGTTTACTTACCGGATCCCTTTCTCGTAAATTCTAAACTACCTTTGATCACATTGTTCCGAGCTAGTCCAGATGAATGGTTTCAATCGCGTCAAGATCATTCACGGGGTAAGCGTAACGTGTTTACCGTAGTCAATGATTTAATTGATAAAGATTACCTTATGCCTTGTGGGTTCGTATTTCCGCAAACTTGTAACCGAAGTCATGATGAGTATTACTTTAGCTCTAAAATACATAAAAAGGACCTTTGTAATGAACGGCCAGAAATAATTATGGATGCGAGTCATTTCATAGACTCCTTTTTGCCAGCCCTAGCTGCAAAGTATCCCTTAGATGTTGATAGGGTAAGTTTGGATGGGTTTTCTTTGGGAGGATATACGAGTTTATCTTATTCATTTGCAAAGCCTGATCGTTTTGTAAGTACGGGTAGTTTTGATGGTGCAATTCTGGACTACAATTTTGATAACAGGCGAGTCACACCTGACACTCCATCAGATTTAACTTTCGATTCGTTTCCTTATCTTTTTGGCAGTGATCCTGATGAAGATTTTTTCAGGAGTCAGAATCCTTTAGATCTGATCAATGATCCAGAGTCTGATGTACCTAGTAATCTTTATATTATGTATACAAATGATAATAATCTGACATCTAATAAACCCAGAGTACAAAGATTTCTGGAATATATGAAAAAAAGAGGCATTAATAATTCGGCTGAGATGGAATTACTTCATGAGAATTCACTGCATGAATGGTACTGGGTTGATGAGTATCTTTTCAGATGTTTACCCTATCATTCTAGAATGCTTCAAGCTTCCAGATAAGTTATTTAAAGATTATGAAGAATTCACAAACCAAAGAAGAAGAAGAGACTCAAGGTGAACAACGTAAAAAGGCAATGAGTCTAGTTGAACAGGGAAATTTATTTGTTACGGAGAATAAATTAAACGAAGCAAGAGAGTGCTACCGAAAATCTGTTGAGCTCTATCCGACAGCAGACGCATATACTTATCTAGGATGGCTTATAACTTATGATGGTCTCTACGTGGAGGCCATGGAACTTTGCTTCAAAGCAATAGAACTTGATCCTGATTTTGGAAATCCTTACAACGATATCGGAGTCTATTTATTGCGTCTAGGAAAGTTGGAGTCATCAATTAAGTGGTTTGAAAAGGCTATCAAAGCCTCTCGCTACGAGCCTCGGCATTTTCCACATATCAATCTCGTTCAGGTATATCTTAAGCAGGGCAAATTATCTAAGGCCTTTACGCATTTGGAAATAGTTCTGGATTATGATCCAAATCATGAGCAATCTAGGAAATTAAAGTCCCTTTTGGAGCCGATAGTAAATATTGGTACTGGATCGGATATGGTTAATTAAATAAAAATATGCCGCATAAAATTCTATATGACGCTGATTGCTCTTTGTGTGTACGTTTTGCCGCAGCAATTCGTGGTATGGATCGCAAGAATCAGTTCGACTTAGTTAGTCTGCAGAATTATTACAAACCTGATTCCAATATTTCTCTGGAAGATTTGGAGAATGAACTTCATGTTATTGATGAAAATGGAAATATTTTCGCAGGTGATAAGGCCTTTCAGTTTATTCTTCAAAAAATTCCAGCTGCAAAACCTCTAAGTACTCTAATTTCTAAGACTTCGTCTGGTAGTTTATTGAGTGCTGGGATAAATCGTATCAAGCGCTGGACAAAATCACGTTATTCCCTAAAAGCACCTTGCCCGCATTGCCAGCGCTAATAATTTGAGGTTATGCAAGATAGATTTCGTATAAAAGTACTATTTGATTTTTTTAACTATTTCAAGCCCTATAAAACTCAAATATTCATAGCTGTAGTCATCCTCGTTTTATTAACACTGGGGAGTTTAGCGAGACCACATATTCTGCGTTATATGATCGACGGTTCTTTAGATGGTGATTGGTCCACAATAGTGTGGGGTATTAGCAGTTTTATAGGAATATTAATTGTAAGTATTGGCCTGAGTTACGCGCAATTAATGATTACAGCCAAGCTGGGAATAGATATTGTTAATCAACTAAAGTTTGAAGTTTTCGAAAAAATATTAAATCAGGATATGTGGTTTTTTAACAAGCATAAAACTGGATGGCTAATTTCTAGAGTTGAAAGTGACTGCGAATTGCTCAAGGAATTTTGTTCAAAAATTACGATTCGTATGTTGTTGGATGCAGCGGTTTGTCTGGCAATACTAGTTAATATTGCTTTCGTTAATATTAAAATTTTTAGTTTATTGTTGATCATGACAATCTTAATATGTCTATTTCTCAAACATTATCTAGGCACCATACGAATACTTTACAACCATGCTAGAGATCGATACGCAGAATTGAGTGCCTTCCTTTCGGAATATATTCAGGGCATTACTATAATACAGATTTTTCGCCGTAAAAAAGAGGTATTAAATTTGCTTCGTGATAAAGGAGAAAAACGCTATCAAAGTGAAATCAAAGCTGCTCGAATTCAATATAGTGTTTGGGCCGTAATTGGATTTATCACGGAAGCGATATTTCTTTGTGTAGTTCTATTTTTGGGTATTACAGAAGTAAGTGCAGGTGCCTTGACCATCGGTGAATTGGTCATGTTACTAGAATTTATTCGGCAGTTAACACATCCGATTCATTCTTTTGGTGAAAACTTCAACTCAATTCAAAGGTCAATCGTGGCCGCTGAAAGAACCCAAAATATTCTGTCATTGCGAGAAACAGTCGTAGATTCGGTAATGGATACTGGTGCCAAAATTAGATTTAACAGTCTTAAATTTGAGAATGTGAAGTTCTATTATAAACGAAACAACTGGGTCTTAAATGAATTAAACTTTGAAATAAAACGAGGCCAAAAACTAGCTCTAGTTGGTCCATCGGGAGGAGGTAAAACGACTTTGACGGATCTAATTTGCAGATTTTACGATCCTCAAAAAGGAAAAGTTATAGTTGATGATCTTGAACTTAAAGATATGTCCTTAAAAAGCTGGAGAAGGAGCATCGGATTAGTATTGCAGGATATTTTTCTATTCCCAGGCACTGTTCTTGACAATCTGAGAGTATTCGATGAACAGATATCAATAAAAAGAGTAATGGATTGCGCCAAAAGAATGCATATCCATCAATTCATTGAAAATCTACCGCACGGATATGACACAGTTCTAGAGGAGAGGGGAGCTAATTTTTCATTAGGGCAGCGCCAATTACTAAGTTTTACTCGCGCAATGGTATTTGACCCAGAATTACTAATTCTTGATGAAGCGACGGCTTCTGTAGATCCATATACAGAAAATTTAATTCTGAAGTCATTAAAAGATCTATTATCGAATCGTACTTCTATAGTGATAGCCCATCGATTAAAAACTAT
>CAZYUV010000186.1:0-6877 GCA_964650625.1 uncultured bacterium | reverse complement strand
ATCACTTTCAAGAGGTTCAGGTTTTGTTATGGTATTTTCAGTATCTTTGACTATTTTATTATCATCTTCGATGACAACATCTTTTACTTTTTCATCAACTTTTACAGGCTCTTCCACTGGAGCTAGAAAGTCATCAAGTGCTTTCTTTTTAGAGCTTTCTACAGATGGTTTAAGATCCAGATCAAAAGTAAAATTCTCAAGCTCTTCATTCTCAGAAGTATCAGTAGGCTCTATTTCATCATGATCGTGAAAGATCGCCGATTGGTGTCTTTGATATAAAATATCGCGATAATCGCGATACATATTACTGGCCTCTAACCAATCAAAACGTTTCAATACCTCCAAGGCACTGTCGGCCATTTCCAGATCTTCACTATCAAGCATTACTTTCAAGAGTTCTAAAGCTCGAACTGTGTCATCAAAGCTAATAGCTATAGCGGCCATTTGTTTTACACGTTCACTGGAGTCTTTAATCATTGTATCCAGCAAAATTGGCAATTTGCGACTAGAATGCAAACCTCCAATACCTTCAATGGTGTTGGCACGAATACGATCATCTTCATGATTTAAATATCCAAGTAATACATCAAAAATTTGCTCATTATCATGACTGGCACCCAGTAAACCAGTAGTCTTTGTAAGCTTGGATATTACCCACGGATGATCTTCCGTTTCAATTAGTGCCAATAGGTGAGGAACCGCTTGCGAAACTCCTTCGGATTCAAAAAATTCCAACACCCTTAATCGTTCGCGAAAATCGGTGCTTTGAAGGTTTTTTAGCTCTTTTTCAAGCCTAGAATTCGAAGTTTCCTTTTCCTTATAAACATCAGGAAACTTATGTTTGAGATGTTGAATTACTTTTTTGCCGTAGGGAGAAAGACCAGTATACAAATTGTAACTAGCAATCTTATTAATGAAGACGATTGCTTCACGATCATCCGGGCTTACAACTTGCGCCAGCTCCTGAAGCGTAGCAACTCTTTCTTGAAAATCGTCGCTGTCTCTAATTCTCTGGATCAGTTCCTCAACTGAAGCCATCTGCAAATCTCCTCAAATATCATATCTATTTTAGTACAAACTTCATGAACTAAGTCATCCACTGTAAGAAAATATTTTTGGAAACTAGTAATTCTTACAAAAAATAACCAGTATGCCCCTTCGAGTGCTGTCGACACTGACACTAGTGGGAATGTCTAAACTTTCGTTGGATATAAAAGTCAATTAGTCAGAGCCTTACATAAATGCCCTTTTTGATAACTTTTTGTATGCAATTTGCATTAACTTAGACGCCCCTTTTCGCCGAAGTTCCTTGGGAACCCTGACATCAATAGGAGAGGGCTGCTATGCCTATACTTACAAAAAAACTGAATCAATTGGAACGTATGAGCCAACAAGAGAGACTACTTGCATTCAACGAAATCCATCGATCAGAACATGAAGTAATAAATGATTTTCTGAGTGCTATTATCAAAGCACCCCGCAAAATTGCCATGGAATACCTTGATTTTTGCATGGAGCACAGTGAACAAGGTGGTCTTAATAGCCTACATCATTTAGTTTGTGATCCAAGGTGTAGGTATCGAGAGAATGTTTTAGATTGCCTTGTTTCCTTAAAATCGCAATTTAGCCCAGATATTCTATTTAATTTATTTGATAATTCGAATGTTCAATTCAGAAAGAAAATATTGAACGCTTTAACCAATTGGAATATTACTAAAGCTAATGATGTGTTAATAAGAATATTAAGCCGATCAGAACCCGAAATATTGGCTCTAGCCCTTGATATCTTAAGTAATTGCAGGGATCTAACAAATATTCATTCGGTTGAAAGTTTGTTAAAACATCCAGTTCCTCTAGTACGTAATAAAGCCTTAAATGCAATGCTGAGTTTAAACAAGGAAACCTGGTTCATCAATCAGCTTAAATCACTTCCAAAATTAGACCCTTGTCAACAAGAAGATATTTTACAATGCTGCTTAGAACATACAGAAACAGTGGAACTCCATCTAATTCTTCATAATGATCTTCCGGATAGCTGGATTCATCAATTGCTTAAATCCTGGCCTAAATCCTCTGATTACTCAGATCAATTAGCGGTCTTGAATCTAGTGCCTAACGGAAGCCAAAGAAGTTCACTAACCGCTTTACAGTGGTTAACACAGCAACATGTCGACCCCAAACTAAGCTCAGAAATTTGTAAGCTTTTACGATCTGAAAAATACCACATTTTTCACAACCTTCTATTGAAAGTATTGAGCTGTATCCCCTTTGCTGAATGCCACGAAGACTGGAAAAAGTTATCAAAGAAACTAAATTCTGCCACATTTGAAAGCTACTTCAGAAATCAACTTCGACTTCACATTAATCAGAATTCAGTAGAAGACTACCTTAACGGTATGTTGACTTCTTTGGATCCACTAGAGATTTTGAGAGGTTTAGAATGCCTTCCTTCTGAAAAAATAGACACTAATGTCCTAGAAGATCTCAAACAACACAATGAAATTGAAATATCAGATTCTGTAGAGAAACATCTGCAAAATTATCGTGAAAGTAATTTAGAACAAAGAATAAGTTTAGCAAACCAAAAAATGGAGCAAGGTGATGTTAATCAGGCCCATTGGATGTTGGAGGAACTTTTTAATCAAGCAAGCGAAAATTCTCGATATCTTTATCTTTTTGCCCAAACTAAAAGAGAGCTGAAAGACTTAGTTGCCTCTAGAAAACTTCTTCAGAAATCTCTACAGATAAATTCGAGTCAACAAGATGTGCGCAAATCGCTCGCAAGAGTTGAACTAGACAGTGGTAATACACGCAATGGACTATCTTTAATTCTCGAGTGTATGGAAAAGAATAATCATGATGCATCTTTAAAACTATGGTTGTTTGAAGCCTACGGTAAATTAAAAGAACTTGAACAAGCATATGTAAGTTTCTTTGATGTACCAAGAGCCATACTTCAAATACATCATTGGGAAGCCTTTATAAAGTACTGCTTTAAGCTTAAAAAGTATCGAGCAGTCATTGAACATTATGAAACTTATATACAAGAGCTTAATGAATCTTCACCTTCATATCACTCTCAAACTTATTTAGCCTTGTCATATCATCTCACTAAAAACCAAACTAAGTATGAGAAGGAAGTTAATCAATTAAAGTTTAGATATGATAATGAAGTTAGCCAGCTAAAAGCATGGAAGTTACTTGATCAAATAACCAAACAAAAGTCAATTCGAGGGTTTTATCTCGAACAGCGTGCCAAACTATATTCAGATAGTGAAATTGCAAGAAAGGAATGGTTGGAATTTAATTTGATCGAAAAACCGGAAGTAATTTTAGATATATCTGAATTAGACAATACAAATTATGGACGTAAAATTAAAGCCAAAGCTCTTAGGACCTTGAATAGATTTGAAGAAAGTACCGAAATTTTAGAAAAACTATACCTAGAAGATTCAAGTGATGAAAGTATTCCATGGGAACTTGGATTAAATTGGTTTAATGCAGGTCGTCACTCTAAAGCCCTAAAATATTTTCAATTTTACGAGCACCATCATTTACCACCGCAAGGGTTTGGATATTACTTAGCCATATGCTACTTGCGTATTAATAATTATTCCCAAGCATGTACAAGTTTAACTTACACCTTAGAAGAAAGACCTTTTCACGAACCTAGTTGGGTCTTACTTTTAGATCTGATGGAAAGACAAAAACTTCCGCAAAGCCTTCATGAATATTTGGGTGACATACCCGCTGCGCTTAGCGAAAATAGCGAAGCTTTGTTACGCTACATTCATTTGATAGAAGATAGCGATATTAGCTTGGCCGAAGATCTATATAAATCTATTCTAAGCGAAGATAATACACACTATCATGCTAATTTAGGATTAGCGCGGATGTATTTGAAGATAGGTAAGACTTCTAGCTCTTATCATCATTTTCACAAGATCCGTAAAGAGTTAAGTGAAGAGTGGTTTGAGCTGTATTCAGAGGCCGCAGAGCGTAGCCTAAATTATTCTGAAGCTTTTCGTCTTTATCTTCAATTGTGTAAGGATGAATATCAATTCACAAATCTCAAATCGAAGATTCTAAATTTAATTACAAAGTCGGATTCGTTTTTCGCAATTCATAAAAAGTGGAAGTGGGAAGATTTTGAATCCCATCTACAAGTACTTTCAGAATTTCCACTGCTTCACTATAAAATGGCTGTTTTAAGGTTTAGAGAAAATAATCTTGAATCATCTCATAAACACTTAAAAGCTCTTCGGGCTCATCACGGTTCTTACAGGCGATCTGATTATTTGTTAGCAAAAATTTGTCTCAATGAAAAAAACAATAATCAAGCTAGACTTCATTTAGAAGATGCACTACTTAATGATGATCCTCAAATTATACAAATTCACAACTTATTAGCACCAATCTACATACAACGAAATGAGAATGAACTAGCCCGCAAAAGTTTGTTAAAGCTTTATTCTTCAAACACCAACAGAACTAAAGCTCTTGAATCACTTTATGAACTACATAATCGTGAAAATCAACTAGGCCAACTACTGCCTTTATTGGAAGAAGAAGTTACAAAAAATGAGTCCTCTAATTTAAAGAAATTACTTGGGCTTTCCTATTATAAATTAAGAAAATTTCCTGAAGCTAATGCAGCCTTATCTGAATTAGAAGATCAAGAAGCTCGCTTTTATAGATGTTTAAGTCTTAATCAGATGAATGAGTTCACGCTAGCTATCCAATGCTTCAAAAATTTGGAAAAAGAAGCTTATCATTTTGAAGATTTCCATTATCACTATGGAATTGCCCTAGTTGAACTAAATCGATTTCAAGCAGCAAGGAATCAATTTAAATGTTCAATAGAGTTAGATGAACAAATATGGAATAGTAGATGTGAATTAGTACGATTACATTTGAAATGTTTAAATCCTAATCTGGCATTACAAGACTTCAAACTGGCGATGCAAGAAAAGTTTGATCTTGAACTTTGCTATGAGATGGTTCGCATGTGTTTTCAACAAGAGAAACATGAAGTTATATTGGAAATTTTTCAAAACAACTCGGATGCATTAGCCCTTGAGGCAGAGCCAGAAACCTTTAATAAGATCTGTCAGGCTTTTCTATTATCAACCCATTCTATTGCAGATAGCGAACAGAGCTTGGAAGTTTTACAAATTTTTCATAAAAAAGATGCCGAAGGCTTACGCCAATTTCTATGTAGAAAAGATGTACATGATCAAATTAGGCTTAATTTCTTAGTGTTGGCTCATAAAAAATTTGTAGATCTTAGCTACCCATCATTTGAAATAGGCTGTATTGCCTATATGCAGGAAAACTGGGAGCAATCTTTACAATGGTATTTGGAAACGGAAAAACGACATAAAACTGAATCCTTATCTACTCAAGATCTATTTGAAATTGCTCATAATATGTCACATATATTTTACAGAAAAAATGATCTACAAAACTGTAAAATATATGTTGAAAAGGCTTTAGCCATTCAACCTGAGAATATTGAAATGCTTGAAAAACTATCCTATCTCCTTATGCGAGAAGGTAAAACTGAGGTGCAATCAAAAATAGACCAAAAACTCTTCTTTCTAAAGCCTGATAATGCCAAAGTTTCTGAAAGGCTAATCGATTGGTTTGAGAAAGTTGGAAACCTTCAAAACGCTATTTATCATCTCAAAAACTATTTAAAAAGCTATCCTTCGGATTATCAAAGATTGAAGCAACTTGCACAAATATCTAATCAAGCAGGAATGAATTCATTAGAACTCTCCGCTTTGAAAAAGCTAGAAGAGCTGGGTAGCAAATTAGATCCTGACCACCATCTCAAAGTAGGTCGAGCAAGTCTATCTCTAGGTCAACAAGAGCGAGCGGCCATGGCGTTTCAAAAACATTTATCTAAAAATCCTGAAAGTAGCGGTTTACATTTTCAACTTGCCAAACTCTATCGACAACAAGGATATTTACAAAAAGCCAGACTCACTTTGCTTGAAATATTACAACAAGATTCAGCAAATCCAGTAGTTTGTTTTGAATTGGCTAGCACATTTTATGAAGAAAAAAACTATCAAAGATGCCTCGATACATTAGAACAACTTTTCAGAGTTAAACCTTTTCACGTTGAAGCTAATGAATTATTAGCAAGAGTACATTATCAACAAGGTCACAATAACTTGGCAATGAAAGCACTTGATCAAGTGCTACAAAATGAACCAAATCATCATGATGCATTACTAATGCAGGCCCGTCTTTACAGGTCGGAAGAGATTCATGAAGAAGCCTGTCGACTTTATGAAAGACTGTTTAAGTTGACACAAAAGGAAGAATATCTTTTAGAGATGAGCTTGATTAATATCAAACTGGGTCGCAATACAACAGCAAAAAAGCAGCTACAAAAACTATCTCGTGAAACTGAAGTTAATGGTAAATTGTACAAAATGGCACGTAATATACTCCGTCAGCAAGCTTAATAAAGCCATACTTCATGATCAACTTACTTAGCTTGGTTTTTATCAAAGTCAAGTGCTGCTAAAATGTGAAATTGGAGGAATTTCAAAATGCCAACAATTGCCATTGAAGAGGTCACACCTGGCGTTGTCCTTGATCAAGAGATTATGGATTTAACGAGGGAAAACGTAGTTTACAAACCGGGTATACGACTTACAGCCGAAATAATTAACAACATATTATCACTTGAATATCTAGAAATTAAGGTCAAAGAATTTTCAGAAAATGAATCGAACGAACATGCAGTAAATAATATCCCAATAAAAACTTATAAATCTGGAGATTTTATATGCTTTCAAGGGGAGCCTGCTGGTCATATATATTGCAAAAAGGGATTATCCAAGTAATAGCCACAGAGACT
>CAZYUV010000185.1:0-6879 GCA_964650625.1 uncultured bacterium | reverse complement strand
TGCTTAAAAGGCTGTTGCACCATAGCTTTCGCGCAACTCCGAACTGCGGCCTTTGTTTGGCCCATTCGCATTTGAGCCTGCCCCAGAATATTTAGTCGAGCTGCATTTTGAAAGGCGCCTGGATTACGTTTGAAACTGTTGACTATTTTAGAGTATTCTTTCTTTGAAAAGAAACTGCGTAGATCAGCCTGACTGATACACCAAGTCTGTACTATTAACAAATAAAAAAGCAAATATCTCATAAGTCTCCCAGCTTGCGAACAGTATAGAAATTTTACTTAGCATTTACAATCAAAGGCAGTGGCATGGTAAGTTTACGCTTATGAAAATTCCGCACATTCGTTTACTATGCACCGGATTACTTTGCTTAAGCTGTATCTTTGTATGCACAATTCAGAAATCTCGAATTAATCAAGCAAAACAGCAAATTAAGCAGCTTCAGACACTAAACTGGCAAAACCAGCAACTCAATCAATATATAGCCCATCGAATTTTGTTAGCTCCCCATAGAGAGCCACTGGGACTTAGTCAATGGGAGCCAAATGAAACTAAGAGCGAGTCCTTTTGTAGAGCAGTGCTTAAGGAACTTAAATCACCTACAGAATGGACTACTATTTTTGGCTTAGATGAACCATGGGAACGCAGGCTATCGCTAACTCCTTGGCTTGAGAGCTTTGATAAACATCCCCAATTATTAAAGTCTATGAAAGCGGCCAATCTTAAAATAAAAGCATTACCCAGTTGGTCTGACAGCCTCTGTACTCTTGAAATATCCACCAAAATATCTGATTCAACTCCCTTAGCTACCGTCATCAAGTTCACCAACCGAAAGAAGACCGGCGCGTAAGACAATGAAATCTCAATCCAAATTGATCATAGAATCCGTACTAATAGGACTCACAATGATATTGTGTAGTTTTTTGCTAACGTTTAATACAAACATTGAAGAATTTAATAGCAGTTCTTGGAACCTTGTAAGTAGCAAGTTATTATCAATCCAAAATCATTGCCGCAACTCACAAGCAATTCGTCAAACTTCAGATGCTATAGAACTCATTGGTACAGATGGACACCAACTGATTCTATCAATCGAAGAGTATGATAATGAACAGATTCTGAAATTTGAGCGCCGAAGCCTAACCACAATTAAAAATATAACTATTGTTAGAAGTCTTCGAAATCTCAGTCTTGATTTCAAGAAAGCTTCTGAAGGACTGCCTAATCAGGATTTAAGCTTGAAAGCTCTCTATTTTGACGACGCCTTAACTCAGCCTCTGGCAGTTTTAATTGATCTAAGTTTATCGAACCCCAGACTTCCGCAGGAGTTCGGCCTTTGAATAAGCAGCTTAAATTCAGAGCCAAACAAAACCCCTTGAATTCTGTCTTCTGGATACCCTTACTCGCTTTACCAATTATTACTCTGCTAAGTCAGCGCATAAAAGTTGAAATACCTGTCACTCCTCTAAATTTTTATCACCATCAACTTGATTATTTTGATCATCGAAATGCGGTAATTACTTACTGGGATAATGTCTATTCCCAAACAGACCGTACAAGTCAATCATTTGAATATTCTTCAGAACATAAAACGACGAAAAGATTAAATATTAGCGCTAAACAAAGTTTCGATATTAACGATTCTTTCGACTATAAATTTGATTTAAGCATTGGAAAATCTAAATCAAAATGGGTTTTAAGTATTCATCCCCAATGGATTCAGCTTCCCAAAGTACACAAATTATTAAGTAAGGAATCAAATTCCGAACAGATGAAATTCCAACTCCTCTTAAGCTGGAAAAAAGATCTTGATTGGTCAAAGATTAATTTAGGCAAGCTTTCAAAAATTACCAAACTAATTCTTGATATCAATAAATTACAATATGCAAAAACTAACCAAAATATAGAATTGTGGGCTAAGCATCAAAATGATCTAAAACGGCTTTTTTCAAATCCCAAAGCAAGTCCTTTGAACAAATCTTTAGACAATTACTTTAAGTTCCAGCGGGCGCTCCTGTTGCTAGAAATCGCATCGAGAGTTCCTAAGCAGAATTTGATCGACTCATTTCAAATGGTTCGATATTTCGATCTTTTAGATTCTTTCGATATCGATGGAAGTAACCTATTTTCATTACCAAAGAATGGACTAGCTATGGAGTTAGCAGTTCTAATAGATCCTGAAAAAACTAATTATTATCGCTACGATTTAATAGGAAACTTAAGCGCTCAAGCTCGAATTCTGCTTAAATCTTTTGATATCCATAAAACTTCATGGAATACCATCACGGCCATAGCACGTAGCTATCAGTATGAAATGCAAGATCTAAATATTCCAGTTTCTAAAAAACTTGAATTAAAAAGCAAGATCGAACAATTGTTGATTCCTGATGGTCAACAGTCTTTGGCCTCCAAACGAGCATTAATGCATCCAAATGGAGCCGACTTCAGACTTCAAGACTCGCATTATCTTAAACGCATAGCTCAAAATTTATATCATGAACCTATCCGCCTGCATAAATTATCAAGCGATTATTCTAGCCCTTTTTCAGAGGCCATTCAGACCTTACAATTTAATGATGGTTATTACGTAATTGATACCTATACAAGAGATTGCTACAAAATGCAAAATGATAAGTTTGTAAAAGTTTCTAGGTTACCGTATGATCTTGCCCCGCTATCACAGGCTGTTATTCAGCCAGACCCTGTTTTGGGTCAACCGCGGGTTTTTATATTCGGAGGATTTCCTGCCAGTAAAGTTTCTTATACTAGTAATAACTTGATTCAATTTCGTCGTAATGAACAGCTTAGTCCTTTTGAGGGTCGATTTTATTTTGGAATGAGTCAATTCGTTTCATCAGCTACTGGTTTAGAAAAGACATTAATAATTGGCGGTACTAAAGGTGCTTCCAATGATTTAGCTAGATTTCAAGATGTCCATAGCACAGTGGATGGCAAGAATTGGGTAACACTGCCCCCCATCTCTTGGACCAGTCGCCATTCTTTTGGTTTAACTCAAGTTAATGGTTCACTGATAGCTTTCGGTGGTTGTCGAACCTACCAAACAGGGAAATGTTTTTCGGAAATCTGGTCCTCCGATGACGGCGAAAATTTCGTTAAATCAGGACTAGCCCCGTGGGAACCTAGAGGTGGGATGGCCTATGCGCTTAGTCCTCATGGACTTTTTATGTTCGGAGGAGCGAATCAGAACAAAGTTTTTTCTGATTTATGGAAAACATCCAATGGAAAAGATTGGAGACAAGTCCCAATATCAACAATTGGTTCAGTAAACAGTCAATTAATTATCACCAAAGACGATTTATGGATTTTAGGTGGCAAAACAAAACATGGCCGAGTTGCACCAACCAGACGTTTTAAGATCGTACAAAAAGGCGTTCAGTTTCTTTAGCGAAGAGTCACTCTAATTTGTATTAACACCTATACGAGGTAAATCGTTATTAGTCTCAAAAGCATCAATTAAACTAACATGCGCGCTGATATCTAGTGATCGATTACCAGTAAACTCTACGCCTGATAATCTCACTTTGACTTTCTCACCTAGCCAGTAACTTTGCCAATCACTGGTCGCATTTCTAATCGATATTAAATAACCATCACATAGTAACCTTAGCGGATTTAAACGAATCAATTGAGCTACGCATTGCTCTGGCATAATCAGAGGACTTGCAGAAACCTGAGCTGGTTCCATAAGCTTGTGATAACCATTAAGTAAATCAGGTTTGTTTGTGACTAAAACTACCAAACAAACCAAAATACATGGAACCGTCAGATATAGAGGCAAATAGTGCTGCCTCGTATTGGGCAATTCATTATTAATATCAATATTCTTCTTAGAAGAGAGATCACCTTTTGTACCACTTTTTTGTATCTTTGCTTCTAAAGGTAAAAGTAAGTTAGTAAGAATACCTTTATCGCGCTCTTTAACAGTTATCTCTATTGTGTTTTGGATAAACTGGATATGCTCAACTTTTATGAGAGCATCAAGACTACGTACAATCCTGAACTTAAGATCTTCATTTTGGACTTTATTAAACCATGTTAGAAGTCGGGGCACGGTATCAGGTTCTTCCCACTGATAGGCTTCAGATATTTCCTTAATGAGAACTTTATCGTCTTCAAATTTTTCTACCACTTCATCAAGCCATTGTTTGTGGAAATTTGGTATTCCCCGCGACGCTTTCAGGTACATTTTAAGTATTTGACGCTGAGCAACACTACCTTGATAAGACCCAATGAATTTATACCAGTGCTCAGAAAGTAATTCAGGATAGTCTTTGCCAAGTCCTATAACTCCCCAGCAAAACATATTAAAACTATTGTTTTTTAATAGGGACAGATAGTCCTGCTTCATATTCTGTGGTCTCAACTGAACTAAAAGTTCAAGCAGAGGTGGTCTGAATTGGTCACTTAGATTGCTTTTTAAACCAAAACAACGGGGCACTATAAAATCAATCATTTCCTGACATTGAACTTCATTCCAGTTGACAAGATCTTTCTTATAAGCCGAAATTAAATCGCACAAATCTTGGAGTGATTCTTGTTCCAAAAGACTATACAAGCGGTTAGCATAAGTTTCTTCCGATTCAATGACAGAGTCTTCTTCGGCCTTCACTGGAGAGCTTTGTATTGACTCAATTAAATCAATTGAATCAAGAGTAAGATTGCGAACTTCTAAATTTTCATCTTCAGCAAATTTTTTTATTTGCAGCAGATACTTCTTATGAAAAAGAGACATTAAGCGAATTAAATTTCTCTTTAGGAGTGGGTCATTACAAAACGTAAGGCAATGAAACAAAACTGGGATAAATGGTTCCTGCTTTTCTCTTAGTGCTAGCTCGCTAAGCCCGAGTACAGCATTTATGTCTTTTGATTTGATACTGCTGACTATTTGAGTAGAATTCACTGCGGAGGTTCCCAGGGTTTAATCTCGCCTTCACGGTATGTTTTTGAAAAACCAGCTTTAAAAGTACCCGAACGTTTTAATTTATCAAATTCTTCAGGATTTAATTGCATGACTTCATAACAGCGTGGTGAACAAGAAGAGTTTTTGGATTCTGAACAGGATTCACACTGAATAAAAAGCTTATGACATAAATCATTAGCACAATTTAAATGCCTGTCGCTTGGTGCTCCACAACTGGAACAGACGCTTAATACATCTTCAGTTACTCGCTCTCCAAGACGTGCATCAAATACAAAGTTCACTCCTTTGTATTTACTCTGCTCGCCTGCCTCTCTAACTTTATGAGCATATTGTATGATTCCGCCACTTAGTTGATTAACATCCTTAAAACCCTTGTGTTTTAGATAAGCACTCGCCTTTTCACAACGTATTCCGCCGGTACAGTACAAAAGAATCTTTTGCTCTTCTTTACCTTTGAGATGTTCTTCAACCACTGGTAAAGCTTCACGAAATGTCTCACTTTTCGGAAGAAAAGCGCCTTCAAAATGGCCCACTTCTGTTTCGTAGTGATTGCGCATATCGACAATCTCCACATCGGATGAGCCTACTAGTTCATGAAAATCAATCGCATCAAGATGCTGACCCACATTACGTACATCAAAGGTCTTGTCATCAAGTCCATCGGCCAGAATTTTAGATCTTACCTTGATTTTGAGTTTAAGAAAAGAATGTTCAGGCTCCTCAAGTGCTATTTTTAGTGGCATAGAAGAATAGTAAACGCGACTATCAAGATAGGTTCTTAGACCGTCTAATTTATGACCAGGAACACTTATCTGCGCATTGATGCCCTCGGGCGCCAGATAAATCCTTCCTAACACATCCAGTTCGCTTAAGTCCGTATACAATTGTTGCCGCTCATTTTGAGAATCGTGTAACACAAAGTAACGATAGAAACTAATGGTTAACCTTTGAAATGGCTCCTCCCTAATCTTGCGGGCCAAATCTTCTCTGGAATAAATATTATACAGACGCTTAGCGGATTTCATGGCTTAGCCATTATAACTCAAGCAGTCAATAAGCGCCGGAAACGGCTATTAAAACAAGTCATCAATAAAAATTACAAAATATCTCTCATGATTTCCTACCCCCACTCCCTGTATTTGCTCTCAGCCAGTTTCACCTAGTTCAAGAATCCGCCGAATCTTCGTCATTTGCTTGATTGCCTGAAACAAGCCTCGAGCAAATCCGATTTCCATTATTGACGTTATTAGGACCTTCATATGGACAATTGCGGCATCCAAGGTTGCAACAATACCCTCTCGCTAATAAAAAGTCTCGACTAAGTGGTTCCATGCTCACATTATAATCGGGTTTTAGTAGGTATTTTCCGAATTGTTCCGATACGGTCGAATAAGTTTAAATCAGCTCCAAAACGGATCAAATTCGTATATCTCTACAGGTAATTTCGAATGATATCGCGCCTATCATGACCTGCCAAGACGTGAAACCGTCTTAAAGATCGAATTGTGTCTGGTGCAAAATTACCTAAGGGAATATAAATTATGCGTTTCGACATTCTTTCAGCGAGGCGCTTGAATACACTGCGAGGTGGTTTGGGAGCTACATAGACCACGTGTTTTTCGCGACTATATTCTAGGCCAGCTACCAATAAAGTTTCATGTTTGTGCGGAATTGCTACGTAATCAGGGTCAGACCAAACATCAAACATACGACCCGGTGGATAGCTCATTACAAAACCGCCATAAATACTGCGACCGATTCCGGGGCCAACTAGTTGATCTTCAAAATTGCTAGCATAGAAAGCTAAATCAGATTCTTGGTCATGCTCCCCCAACCATGTAAGGCGATAATCATATTCTCTATTTTCAAGATCTTCATCAAAAATCATGACCACAGAGCCTACACTGCTGTCGAAATTTCGCCTTTCGCGAACATAGATT
>CAZYUV010000184.1:0-6892 GCA_964650625.1 uncultured bacterium | reverse complement strand
GGGCGTCAGTCGATACCTTAAGGAAAAAAATCCAGACGTAAAATGCTACGTAGTTGAGCCGCAAGGATCCATCTTGGGAGGCGGAGAATACAAAGAGTATTGGGTTGAAGGAATAGGAAATAGCTTCTTTCCTGACACGCTCGATATGAGCCTAGCAGATGGTGTCATATCCATTCCATGCGAAGATTCCAAAGCCATGGTTCGAACCTTGGCCGAAAAGGAACAAATTCTTGCTGGTGGCTCTACAGGTGCTAACGTGGTCGCTGCAAAACAGTTAGCGCGCCAAGGCGGACCCGAATCTCTCGTTGTAACGGTAATATGCGATCGAATGGAGCGCTACATGAGTAAAGGAATCATGGAGTCATGAAGAAATTAGCTACTCAAGTCATTCATGAAGGTTACAAGCCGGAGCCTTTAGCTGGGTCTGTGGCTCCTCCCATTTACATGTCTACGACCTATGCTCAACAAGGAGTCGGAGAGCACAATGGCTATGAATATGCCCGCAGCAATAACCCAACAAGAGAAATGCTTGAAAAGAATGTATCGGCATTGGAAAGAGCCAAAGGTACGACAGCATACTCCACTGGCATGGCGGCCATTTCAAGTTTACTCTTAAACTTGGGCCAAAACAGTCATATTATTGCATCTGCAAATGTTTATGGCGGCACCTATCGGGTATTCCAAAAAATTTTCACAAACTTTGGTCTTGAGTTCGATTTTGTTCCTACCGCAACTGCTGAAGGCATGAAAACTTACTTTAAAAAAAATACAAAGCTTGTTTTTATTGAAACCCCTACAAACCCTTTAATGGAAATTAGTCCAATTAGAGAAATTTGTGACTTAGCACACGAAAATGGTGCCAAAGTTTGTGTGGATAACACTTTTCTTACTCCAATCCTCCAAAGACCAATAACCCTCGGAGCTGACTACGTGATTCACTCTGCAACGAAATATATGGGGGGCCATTCAGACGTCTTGGGTGGACTACTTTGTTGCGCAAATAGCGAAGATTACGAAGTAAATAAATTCAGTCAAAAATCTGTTGGCGCTGTTCTTTCTCCATTTGATTCTTGGCTAGTTTTACGAGGTATAAAAACCCTCGCTTTGCGCATGAAAGCTCATCAAGATAATGCTGTAAAAATCGCTGATTTCCTTTATAAGCACAAATCGGTAAGCAAAGTTTACTACCCCGGACTAGAAGGCCACAAAGGGTATGATATTAATGCAGCACAAACTGACGGTCCGGGCGGCATGCTGGCTTTCGAACTAACTCATGCCAACCTCGTAGATAAACTGTTGGCATCTCTAAAGGTATTTACTCTCGCAGAAAGTCTTGGGGCAGTCGAATCACTAGTTTGTGTACCTGCAAAAATGACTCATGCTTCAATTCCTCCAGAAGAAAGAATAAAGGTGGGTATTGAAGAGTCTCTTATTCGACTCTCAATAGGGATTGAAGATGCCGATGACCTTTTAGAAGACTTGGATCAGGCACTATACAAAATTAGTACATAAGGAGCAATAATGTCGGAAAATGAAGAAAACAAGCAAGAAAAAGAAGATCTTAGCCTTCTTGAGAAAAGTTTGAAATCTAGACGTATTCTCTTGAGCGAGGACGTCAATTCAAAATCTGCAAAGAAAATTATTGATAGGCTTTTTCTACTAGAAACTGAAAACCCTGACAAACCAATTTATTTCTTCATTAATTCTCCAGGTGGTGAGGTAAATTCGGGCCTTGCGATCTACGATGTGATGGAATTTATAAAATGCCCCGTATACACCATCGGATGTGGTCTTGTAGCTTCTATCGCAGCCATAATACATCTCCAACCTCAAAAAGAAATGCGCCTATCACTTCCTCATGCAGAATATTTGCTGCATCAACCGTTAGGTCAAATGCAGGGTAGTGCCAGTGAGCTCGAAATTCATGCTAAACAAATATTGAAAACAAGGGCTGAACTAAATCTATTAATTTCCGATAAAACTGGACATAAACTTGATGTGGTTGCAGAAAACACTAAACGTGACTTTTGGATGGATGCCCAGGAGAGCATGGAGTGGGGTCTCGTCGGAAAAATCGTACGCAGTAGTTCCGATTTACCCGAAAAATAGAATAATCTGTAGAAGTAGTCATCCCCTCAGGGCATCTTGTTTAATTCGAATCTGCTCTTCCAACTCAAGTAGACGTTTTTCGGCCTTATGAGTGCCCTTTTTTATTTTCCCTTTTATGTCAGGTGGAAATTCCTCTCCACTTAACATCTCTTCGCTCAATTCTTTGAATTTCCGCAGTACTTTCAGTTTCTCTTGATCGGAACTGGCCCTCTCAAGCTTCTCCTTGAGCTTCATTCCCATTTTAATAACTTCACGTGCTTTCTGAATTTGTCTTTCGCTGAGGTCTTTCTGATATTTTTCTAGAAAGGAATCAAGTACATCTTCATTCAAATCTAAAACTGCAAACTTATCCAGGTCACTAGACGCCTCCACCGGTGCAATTTCTTCAATTTTCTCCTGCATACGCAACGCGTAAAAGATAAGAGCATGAGAATCTGCAAAAAGAATCGCCTTCTCTACAGCCTTCCTGGCATCGGAGTACCATTTTTGAAGAAAGTTTAGATAACCCCATTGATAGTAACTCCAAAAAGATTTTTCTTCCTCAAGACGCTTTGCGAAGCTTTGCATTGCTGTAACAAGATAGTAAATTTTTCTTCGAGATTTTTCTTTACCCAGAGGCAACTCTACATCTTTTTGCAAATCAATCGCTGGGTATAGTTTAAAAACTTGAAAAACAAGTTCCGCTCTTTCGTCGGTAGACTCCTTCATACCATGCATTCTTGAGGCTAATTCCGTAGCTTTTACTTGAGCTTTGCGAATATAATCTTGAGCGGATTCTCTGAAACTCTTACCCCCCGAACCTTGCCCCTCTACAGTGTAAGACAAATGATCCATTGCTCGAGCGTAATCACCTAGTTCAAATAGAACTTTACCCATTTTGTAATGGTATTCTAGGGGCTCAGTATCATCATCAAGAAGATATTCCAGCGCCGGCCTAGCCGCAGCCCAATCGGATGTTACAAGATATCCGTCGGCATAAGCCAATACTTCTTCGATCTCCATATCGTCAAAATCTACGGTCTCTTGTTTGGGCTCATAAGATGTTTCCGATAAAGAGGCCACCTGGGCCATAGGCTGATCACGTTCATTACTAGCTGAAACCTCGTTGTTTATTGAAGAACCATTGTTCTCAGCATCACCGCTGGAACATCCAAAAAAAATAAAACAAACAGAGCTCAAGGCCCCCAAAATTAGCAACCTACTAACACTTAAGCTCACAATTGAATCTTTCCCTTTAAAATTCTCATTAGAATATGGCGCTGCAACTAAGTCCGTGAGCTATAAAATATAGCTTCTGCAAGCAGTATCCCACCCATTACAATTCCGAATAATACTATGACAAGTTCTATTTCCTCTGGGAATTCTTCATCTGAGCTCCACTCTTCTGTTTCTCGAGATTGAAAAAACCTCAACCAAATCAAACGAGTAATAGAACCTATTAACAAAACTAGGCCCAATATCACGTACCAATATTTCCAATAAAATGCCATGGGATAAATCGAATTGATAATTGCAATAGTCTAGCATACGAACTGATCTTATTCCTGAGTGATTCTCAATCGGTCTATAATCAATAGTTAGACAATTAGTCATACATTTTATCTTTAATACTTATACTTTTTGTGCTAAATTCCGATATAAACTGCGCTGAATGCTGCGGATTTTTCATTGCTCTCAGCACCTAGTATCAGTCAAAAATAACACGGGGATATAAGAATAGGGATTAGCAAAATAATACTATAATTCACATTTCCTACCCGAATTGGGAAGCATATGAGCGACAAATTATTGCAGGAAATCAAAGACCATCTTAAGCGTATAGAGCAGGTCACTAACTCTTACATGGGGCAAATGCAACAAAAAGTTGCAGAGCAGGAGACACGTCAGCTCCAAACCTCATTGGAAGATCTTTCTCAACAAGATCGGCTGGAGCGGGCAGATCTGTTTTTTAATCGTGCAGAACAGTTTTACTTTCAAGGTAAAATGGCAGAAGCTGCCAATGAATATCGTAAAGTTGTTTTAGCAGACCCTAATCACCTTCAGGCATCGTACAAATTAGCCAATCTATGCTCGATGCGACGCGAATTCGATGAAGCAATAATTAACTACCGAGAATGCCTCAAAATCGACCCAACATTCTATGAAGCCCAACAGAGACTTTTAATTCAATATGTCTACATGTATGAAGATTATTCCGGTAGAAAAGACATGCTCGAACGCGTTGTTCAACGCCTTGAGGATAGAACTAGTCATAGTGATACAAGCTCCCTAGATTTATACTCAGCAGCCCTTAGCTACCTCTTGATGGAAAGTAGTTACAGCTTGAAAGAACGTCTCAAGAGAGCTGATAAACATTTAACTACTCTCATCGAATCTGACCCTACAGATCCTCATTACTTCTGGGCGAAAAAACTAGCGACACTGCATTACCAAAAAGACAAATTACCTAAGAAAAACTTCAAAGAAGCTCTTAAATACTGTGAAGACGCTTTGAAGTTGAACAAAAATGTTGATCAAGCACTTTACGAAATTGGTGAAGTCTATGAACTAGAACACCGTATTCATGGTACCAAAGTCGCTCTATCAAAGGCGGAAGACTATTATCAACGAGCATTAGATAACAATAAATATCATCTACCCACGCTCTTGAGGCTTGCCGGTATTTATGAGGAGCGATTCGCTTATGATGAAGCTCTGAACTGCCTGAAAACTATAGTTAGTCAGGACCCTTTTCATGCCCAAGCGCTATGGAAACTAAGTAACATCTATCACTTCACTCGTTTTTTGGATCAAGCCATTGATGGCTATAGTCAACTAGCAAGAATAAGTCACTCTTTTGGTTATAACCCCTATCTGAGCCTAATTTCTCTCCACGAACCTATAGATTTGCATGAGCTTCAGATTTATCAAAATCTGGCGCGATCTTATGAAAGCTCACACAAGTTAGACGAGGCTTTGAACCAGTATCGAAAAATTTTAGATCATCGTAAAGACCATATTTTAGCTGGTGAAAAATTGATTGATCTCCATACCGTTAAATACCGTAACCAAGAAAATGCTACAGAGGCATTTGACCAGGTCATAAAACAATATAAAAATTCCGCTTTTTTAGAGCCTAATAACGCAATATTGGCTTATTTACTGGGCTATGCCTACTTTAAATTCAGTAGTTTTTATTCTTACAAAGAGGAATTGCTGGCGCGCGCAGTTCAACAAATGGAAAAAGCTCTAAGGATTGATGAAAATCTAAAAGAAGCATATTTTTCATTAAAAGATATCTATTTGTCGAGCGATTTACGGCATACTGAAGCAGATGCTCTGGATAAAGCTCATGCATTCTGTCGCAAAGCACTCAATAAATTTCCTGATGTTGCTTTATGTCACTACCATAATGGAGAAATTCTTGATAACCAAGGTTCTTTTCAAGACTCCATTGAAAGCTTTGAGCAGGCCATTGAAATCGACCCCGCGCTAATGCCGGCATATTCGCAGTTAGCTAAAATTCATCATCGACAGGGGAACTTAT
The DNA here is from genome assembly GCA_964650625.1 of uncultured bacterium. GTDB lineage: Bacteria > Muiribacteriota > UBA6191 > UBA6191 > UBA6191 > JAYZAC01. The sequence continues at coordinate 1,257 of CAZYUV010000184.1, read as the reverse complement.
CAGAAGCAATTAAAACCTGTGACGCTATTCTTCAAAGATTACCCAATGACGCATGGGCCCACTTTGAAAAAGGTCAAATACATTATCTCGATGGAGATAGCGTTAAAGCTCTTCAGGAATTAACTCAAGCAATAGAATTAGACCCCACTTTTATTAAAAGCTACAGCTTGATGGGGCAAATTTATTTTGAAAATGAAAATCATGAAAAAGCATTGGCCCAATATCTTAAAATCCTAGATTATGACAACCGAAACACAATAGCCCTTCTGCGCTCCGGGCTTCTTCAAAACCTTCTTCAGAAACCTCTAGAAGCAAGAAAACACCTTGAACATTTGATAAAAATTGAGCCTGAAGACACGCGCGCCATTCTTGAAATTGGTCATACTTATTACGCCCGGGAAGACTGGGCCGTAGCTAAAGAACGTTACAGAGAAGTTCTGCAACACGAACCTGATAATCAAGTTGCCCGCTTCAATTTATCAAAAATCTTTGAAACCCTGGATGAATTAGATTCACAAGAACAAGAGCTCCGAGAGTTAATCAGCATTGCTCCTAAACATCTAAAAGCGCTCCTCGACCTAGGAACTCTATATCTCGTGCGTGATCGAATTTACGAAGCGGAAGAAATATACAAGCAGGCATTAAATTTTTATCCAGAATCAATGGAGGCCTTATTTCAATTAGCTAAAATTTATGAGCAACAGAATTTGATTGAAAACATGAATGAGATTCTTCATCGAATTTTGGAAATAGATGCTGAAAATTATCAAGCAACCTACCTCTTGGCAAGAGGATATGAACGCAAACAGCAATTTGACCGCGCACTTCTACACTACAAAAATGCACATAAATTAAATCCTGAAGACGTAGACATACTACACGCACTTGGAAATCTGCATTTTGAGCAAAATAAACTGAAAGAGGCTGAAAAGTACTTTTCCCAGTGCTTAGAGCGCCAATTTAACCATGCTGCCTCTCACCAAAAAATGGGGGAAATTAAACACAACTTAAACCAATTTAAGGAAGCGATAAGCTACTTTAAACGGGCATCAGAGAAGAACCCTGAGAACGGTGAGATTTTTTACATGTTGGGTGAATCTTATTCAGAACTTGGACAACTCGAAAGAGCTAAAGAAAATTTTTACGAAGCTCTAGATATAGTGCCAAATCATCTACATACTAATCGCTCACTTGGAAAACTCTTTATAAAAGAACAGAATTTTACTAGAGCTTGTGACTATCTTAAAAATGCCTCTA
>CAZYUV010000183.1:0-6920 GCA_964650625.1 uncultured bacterium | reverse complement strand
CATAAATCAAATACAATTATTTTTTTAGACCGAATCTCCTTCGGGAGTTCGGTCTTTTCTTGTATTATAAGTCTATGAAGGTCCTTTTATATTCAATAAATTCGCGTTCAATACAGAGTAATCTAGCTCTGTATTATTTATCTGAATACGCATCCGCGAAAAACCCCGAGGTAGAATTTAAATGTCTCGAATCTTCGATTAATGAACCCGCTAATTTCCAGTTAGCACAAGTGATAACACATAAACCGGATCTTTTAGCTATCAGTTGCTATATTTGGAATATAGAAGCTACAGCTCGTTTATGTTCAGACTTAAAGAAAATTGCGCCCAAAATGAAAATTCTTCTCGGCGGTCATGAGGTCAGTCATGATCCTCAAATTTATTTGGAACAAGGCATTTGTGACTATGTGATAACAGGAGAAGGCGAAATACCTTTTGCTAAGCTGATAAGGCACTTACAAGGTTATACAGAAATAGAGAATGTGGAGTCCCTAGTCTATCTCGCTAACGACAAAGTGAAGTCAAACTCTAAAGCTAATGATATCCAACCGCTAGATTCGATTCCTTCGCCATACAAAGGTGATTTGCTTGATCGACCCTTTGTCTATTATGAAGTGAGTAGAGGATGTGTTTATAAATGTCATTTCTGCCTATCTGCCCTAGATCGAGGGACTCGTTTTTTCAGTATGGAAAGATTTTACAAAGATATGCAGGTTATTTTATCTAAGCCCCGTATCAAACAAGTCAAATTTGTAGACAGAACATTCAATTTAAATGTAAAGCGGACAAATGAAATATTTAAGTTTTTGAGAGACAATGGTTTGGGGCGCAACTTTCATTTTGAGATACAAGCTGAACTTTTCAAGCCATCGACGCTTGAAATACTTGAAACTATTCCAGCTGGACAATTTCAATTTGAAGTTGGAATCCAATCAATTCACAAAAAAACTCTAGATCTAAATGGACGAAGTTGCCGTCTCGATAAGCTCGAAAAAAATCTTGATCACATTCTCCAATCTACAAACGTGCACATTCATCTGGATCTCATTGTAGGACTAGAAGGAGAAAGCCCAAAAATGTTTATTGAATCATTTAACTGGGCCTTTATAAAGCGACCACATCATTTACAAATCGAAACACTAAAAATCTTAAAAGGCAGCTTAAGTCGAAAATATCGTGAATCAAAGGATATTATTTTTCAAGACAATCCACCTTACTCATTACTGAAGACTGATCTGTGGTCTTTCTCTCAAATTCGTAAAGTAGAAGAAATTGCAGCATTACTAGAAATCTACTGGAATCGTGAGGTTCTCCGCGAAGCCTTTTGGCAGCTTAGCTCTAGCTTCATCTCACCTTGGATTTTTCTAGAGAAACTCAGCAGTTACTTTAAACAAAAGGAGTTACCTTTTACAGGAATGGCAATGAAAAGAGCTTATGAAATACTGTATGAGTTCGCCAGTCAGCACTGTGCTATTGATCATTCGTTCTTTCAAACTCTCATACTAGATTATCTAGAACATTTTCAATCTCGAGGTAAAACTCCTTTTCCAAAGTCCTCAGATACGTTGAAACCGCCACAATATAGTCAACTGGTTAAAGCACTAAACCTTCAAAGCAAGGGTTTTGTGGAGGTTTTTGATACCCCAGTCATATTTAAGAGCCAGAAGGGTCGCTACTTTTATTTTGGCGGCAAAAATGAACCGCTTTGTGAGACCCTTGATCTTCAGCTAAATCAACTTCCTTTGGAACTCAAGTCAAAAATTGGATTAAAAGTTTGATATATTTTTTTATGTTTTTGCTTTTGGTATTGCGGAGCACTGTTAAACGAGCCAACCGTAAATTGAGACTTTGCCCCAAAGAGAAAGAAGCAGCCACAAATACGTTATAATTTCATCAGATTTGCAGAAAACCTCACCGTGACATCGGTACCAGTAACAGACTTTCCATCAGGCCCTGTGTGAAGTAGTTTACAAGCCTCATGAATTGAGTTCCATGCTTCTCCTAACATGAAATCCTTCATCATATCGAAATTAGCTTCGAAGGATATTTTGCTATCATTTATGCTAACGTTTACCCGCCGTTGTGCCATACGTCCATTCATATTCACAAATAGATCTACCTCACCATTTTCATAATTCGAAGTTTGAGCTGTTATGATGCCACCCGAAAAAAGCTTAAAAAATTTAACACCAAGAGTGTAATCTCTAGCTGGGTTCCCTGAATTTACAGATCCCGTATCTATTAAAATTTCAACTCCATCGAACAGATCACCCACAGTCTTTGACTGCTGAAATCCCCCAGCCATATAACGATCAAAAGTACCTTTGACAGCAGCGCGAGAGGTGAACTTATAGGCCTCCCACTCAATCTTAAAAGACTTAGTATCTACTGCAAAACCCTGACCGAAAACGGTATTTAATGCTATTGTAAACAACACTATTCGAGACAACATAACAGTCAACCTTTCCTGTAATTAATGATTCGTCAATAATATATAGCACCGAGCCTGAAAGCAAGTTGGTTACAAAAGCTTGTTTACGTCTTGCAGTTGCTTGTATTATCACTGGCATATGGATCGAAAACAGGCAATTTATTGGCTTATATTTTCTGCACTGGGTTTTGTTGTCCTTATTCTAACTAGCGATCAGCCCGTGATCACAGATTCAAAAGACTCATTCAATTTTGGTATATTTGAACTGGCTGCACTGGGACTTTTAATCGGTATCTGGATTTTTCTGACCGGAAGCAATCCGGAGAGAAAAAAATTAAAAAATGAAATGCATAAACTTAGCGAACTACTCAATAACCAGAATTTCGATGAAGCCAAATCTGTCTGGCCATCCCTAGAAGCGCAGGTGATAAGAGTATTAGCAGAAAGAGACCCATTGTATGTCTCTTACCAAGCGCTTAGGTTTCAAGTTGCAAGTACTAGGAGTGATGGGCTTGAAACATGTGAACAGGCATTCCGTTGGCTCAGACGACATTTCAAAAAAAATAAGAACTGGGAGCAATTAATCCATTGGAGTCTTCTCTACGCAGAAATTCTTGAATCAAATTATGATATAGATGGAGCCTGTGAAACACTCGAAGAGCTTCAGGAATTTGCTGAAATAAATAATTTACCTATAGATACCTTTGAAACCAAATTATTAAGACTTCACAAACAACTTAACGATTCTGGATCTGCTGATATTTAACCAAATAAAATCTGCTAATGCCTCAGAAAGATACGATAGAAATTAGCGTCAGAGAACTGGTAAGCAAGTTTTACACAGGAGGCGATTTAGTTTTCAGTTCCTCCTTATCAAATGCAGCTAATGATGGTTCTGTAATTCATCAGTTATGGCAAAAAAACCGCAAAGAAAACTATCAAGCAGAGGTTCCTGTGGATTATACCTTCCCCCAATATCAACCTGAAATTCGCATACGTGGTCGGATAGATGGTATATATCCAGAAAGAGAAATAATTACAATTGAAGAAATTAAATCCACAATTTTTAACCCTAATGAAAGCGCTGAAAGTCCCCCTTTTAATCATCTTGCGCAGTTGATGGTTTACGGATATCTGTATGGATTGCAACAAGAATGGTCTGCTACAAAATCCATTTGTCTTAACCTAGTCTATATTCAGGCTGAACTAAAAGATTTTGCATTTTACAGTCAAATATTCGCGATGAATAAACTCGAACAAAATTTTAATTCATTGATCAATAAATTCTTACAATGGAATACTAAGTTGGAGTCTTGGAGACAAAACAGAAACTCCTCTGCTCAATCTATAAAATTTCCCTTCGAAACATATCGAGATGGACAGCGCCAATTAGCAGTTTCAACCTATCGAGTAATACGAGATAAAAAAAGATTATTAGTGGAAGCTCCTACCGGAATTGGAAAAACTATATCTACCCTTTTTCCAGGTATCAAAGCAATGGGAGAAAATCTAACACAAAAGATTTTCTACTTAACCGCTAGAAATACAGTACAAACGATTGGAGAGCATAGTTTACGACTTATGGTAGCTAAAGGATTGAAAGTTCGATCCGTTACTATCGTAGCTAGAGATCGCACTTGCCTAGATATGAATGGGGCTTGCCGAATTAATCAATGTGAAAGATGCCCCGGATACTACGATCGATTACCTGCTGCGATGCAGGATGTAATGGCAGAAAATATTTTAGATCAAAGCAAAATTAAAGAACTCGCAGACAAGCACAATCTTTGCCCTTTTGAGTTTTCTTTAGATGCATCATTAGCCGCCGATGTCATTTTTTGTGATTACAATTATGCGTTTCATCCTCGCGCTACACTTCGTCGCCATTTCGTTGACAAAATTGAGAATCACATTTTATTTATGGATGAAGGTCATCACTTGATTGAACGAGCTAGAAGTATGTTCAGTGCAGATCTCCACACAAGAAATTTAAAAAATTTAACACTTAAAATACGGACTCAAGAGCCAGAACTTGCAAAGGCATTAGTGACTTTAGTTCAATGGGTTGAGCGTCAAGCGCGTCTAAGTTTACGTCATAAAAACAACAGTTCGAGCTCAAGCCTTTCTGCTCCAATCGAACTAAAAGCGCTAATTAGCTCCCTATGTGAAAGTTTACAATTATTTCTCACTAGCTCAACCAATCCAGAGTTAGATCGGGATGTCAGAGAAATATATTTCGATATTCTCTGGTTTCAACATATTCTCTCTGGCTTCGATGAGGATTATTTGTGCCTACTAGATCAAAACACTGAAAACACCTCAATCAAGCTATTTTGTATAGACCCTTCGACAAGACTAGAGTCATCGATGAAACGGGCCCAATCAACAGTTCTTTTTTCAGCTACACTGCGCCCATTAAGTTACTACAAAGAATTACTAAATTGGTCCAAACAAACGCCTGAAGTAAAATTAGAATCTCCTTTCAATCCTTCAAATTTAAACTTTCTTATAGATACCAGCTTATCTCTGCGCTATCAAGACCGCTCAAAAAGCCTTCCGTCAGTAATCGATCGACTCATAACTTTTTTGTCAAATTGCCCCGGTAACATACTCATTTTCAGCCCTTCTTATGAGTACCAAAGAGGCTTAGTATATGAAATCCAAAAGCGCCATCCTAAAAGGGATTATATTATTCAAGAACCAGAGATGAATTATAAAAATCGAAGTCAATTCTTGAATAAATTTCAATCTGATTCCAAGAACCATGAAACTGTTGGGTTCGCAGTTTTGGGAGGCTTATTCTCTGAAGGTATCGATTTGGTTGGAGATCAACTTCAAGGAGTCATTATTATAGGTGTTGGCTCTCCACCACCCAGTCAACAACAAAAAGAACTTCAAGAGTACTTTGAACGAGAATACCAGCAGGGATTTGAATACGGCTTTCGACTTCCTGGATTTCAAAGAGTTTTACAGGCCGCAGGAAGGGTAATTCGTTCACCTAAAGATAGAGGTTCTGTAATGCTTATCGATCAAAGATACTCTCAAAGCGCCTACAAAAAACTGTTTCCAAGGCATTGGCGACCTATTCATATTAATAATTGCAAAAATTTAGAAATTCAATTGAAAGCTTTTTGGAATTAAAAATCTAAAAATTTAGTCATTTGTTCAATCCCCATTTTTATGCAATATGACACTTTCTCCAATCCTGAGCGCTCTAAAGGTATCAGGCTGAAGCTCTGCTTTTAGCATCGCCTCATGCAATTTAAGTGGAGGTTCATCGATTGGTTCACTAGCTAATGGAAAAGTGCCCCAGTGAATACCCAGAGAAAAGTTACAGCCCACCTCCTGATGAATTTTGACGGATTCTTCTGAATTTACATGAACTACTTCCATAAATTCTCTTGGCGAATAAACTCCAATCGGGATTAAGCCCAAATCAACTGGAGAAAACTGTCTTCCGATCTCCTTAAATTGAATCGCATTATATCCACTATCGCCTGCAAAAAATATGCGGAAAGATCCCATATCTACTATCCAGGAACACCAAAGACTTGTATCCCGATCCCATAGCCAACGACCTGAAAAATGCTGGGTTGGAGTACAATGTACCTTTAAATTAGTTTTTCCTACATTGCTACTTTGCCACCAATCTAACTCAATAATACGTTCCGGTGGAACACCCCAACTACGTAGATAACGCCCAACCTTTAAAGGTACAGCCCAAAATTTCACATCCTCTCTAAGTTGCCTTACCGAATAGGCTTCCAAATGATCATAATGATTGTGAGATATAACCACCAGATCCAGAGGCAAGCATTGTTTAGGATGCACAGTATTGGGATGAGATCTTTTAGGACCGACACCCTTAAGAGGTCCTAATGTATCTCTAAAAACGGGGTCGGTCATTACTCGATACCCACCCGCCTCTACCAATACTGTTGAATGCCCCAGCCATGTTGATCGAGCCTCTTTTGCATTACAAAAGGAACCGCAGAGTTCAGGTTCAACCAAACCTACCTTATGTTTTAGCTTTCGATAATTATGTAATGCCTCACCTTTTAAGACAAACGTTTCAAAGGCGTGAATCATTCCTTTGTGATGTTTGTAAGAATGAGGGTTTACAAACTTACGACCCTTGTGGTGAGAGAGTTTCGACTTTTGCATTTTCTAGATGATTCTTAAGTTGGACCAATCCCTGTTCGAATACGGGGCCTAACATACTATCTATTAGAAGGTTCATATAACCACCCAAAGGAGCCTCTATTTTTCCTCGCATAGACCATTGCAGCATTGTTCCATTGGGAGTATCGTCATAATAAAAATTTGCAACCGAAGGACTTTCTGCCTCTGCAAAGGAAATTTCGCAGGTAATCCCTCGGGTAATAGAAGCATCAGTAATTGTGAAACTACCTTTACCAGCTTCGCCTGCCCAACTCTTCGTAGCCCCCGCCCCTTGTCGAATATCACCAAAATTAAATTGAATCTCATT
>CAZYUV010000182.1:0-6998 GCA_964650625.1 uncultured bacterium | reverse complement strand
CTTTATTGTATTGGCCAGCCTTAAAAAATTTACGAATTTTTATGGTGCTGATTGCATATGAATTTGAAGCAACTAATAAGAGGGTAAGAAAACTTTTGAGAAACATACAAGGAGTTTATCATAGTCGGCAATGAACTTTTCTTCTGAGATTTTTAAATTAATTCTGCTCTAGAAATTGTTTCCAGATTAAATAATTCGAGCCAAAATTTTTACCATAGCGTTTACTCAAATAATTTCGCACCCATTGCCGGGAGGGGTGCTGATTATTTTTTAGAGCCTTAAGTAATGGAAGTTCAGACTTACTAGGTATTTTTAGAGTAAGCAACCATGTACTTGCGGTCCATGGTGTTCGTCCAACCTTTAATAATTTAGGTTTTATAAGTAGATAATTGAGAATTTGATTGCGCAAAGATTCATCACTATTTTGCCAAAGTGTAGTTAGTGTTTGGTTGAAACCGACTTTCCATTGATCGTTATCTAACATCTGTTTTAATCTCTGCCAAACTAAATGCAAATGATATGGGTTACGCGAATTCAAAAGCTTTTCCAACATTAGTTTTCGAAAATTCACGTCGGAGTGAAAGAAGAAGTCTAGATTATCAACAGTGATTCCAAGACTTTGCAGGGATTTATAGACTTTATCTTTTGGTTGAATAATTGTGGGGGGCCTGAAATTTTTTTTTACCTTGCTAGCAGAAGTTTTTTTCAAGCTTTTGCTAGTAGACTTTCCAATTACTCTGAGGGGCTCAGATGTTTTCTCATAATTATGATTTTTCTTTTCTAATTTTTGATTACACCCTATCAATAGAATAAATGTGAGCGTAACAATCCTTGCTATCATTTATAGATTCTCCAAGTTGATTGGTAGGGATAGTTTTTGCTCGAAAAGGTGAATGCTGACAGGTATTGGTGGTAGTACTTTATCTTGTGAATCGAGTTCTTGATTAGCATTAATATCATGAATTATGTTTAAGTTTAAGGGATAGCCCAGCGGAAGATTTTCGAATGTGTTTTTGCCTCCATCTAAGAATGAAGCAGCAATTATTTCTTCCGTATCAACTCTGACAATTTCAAGAAAGTACTTTTCGGGGTTAGAACCCGAGATATTAAGATTTAGTATACCCGAAGAAATAACGGGAAGCTGAAATTCATTGTCTTCTGTTCGTAAGGCTTGTGGATTAATAACTTGGATATATTCAGGCTTAACTTCATTCAGTTTTGCGTCACCTGCTAAATCAAGATAGATGTAAAGATTTCGATTACTATCTATGCTAATCTCAATAGGTAAGGTTGATGATTCTGATCCAGTGGTTTTGTGGCTAAAAATATTATTCCAGTAGCCTTTGAGGTCTGTATCTTGGAAAAAATGTAGATGAACTTCTGAGGCTGGATTATGCATCCAGTTGTAAGTTCCCGTAATTTTGATATTACGAGCAGTATCGCTCAAATTGACCGTGGTAGTTTGAGAATTACTCTTGAGTTCGAACTTGGCGGTAGCATGAATTTGATCCCAAATTTTGTCAGGATCAAGGCCCTTTGCGGTATTCCTATCGGAATACCAAGCCACTTCATACTGACCAGATTGATATAGTTTTATGGTTTTATTCAGTTCACAATTGTAGATAGGAGTTCCACTCATAAAAAACTGTAAGCGACTATTTTTGGTTTCTGATTTCAATGGGAATTTGAATTCTGCAAAGTAATTCTCGGATAATTCGATTTCCCAACTACTTTCTCGCTCCTGTACAAAATATGGTCCTTTGATTTCTTCCTTACTGCCTTTAGGTTTAAGAAATAATTGATATTCACCTAGGTCTAAATGAGCTAACTTTATCGACTTTTCAGATCTATTAGGACTAGGTATTTTGATGGATTTATTAGACTTTTGATCTGTAGAATTGCTTTGAATCCTCAGTTCTAGACCCGCATTTCCATTGGGTAGATCAATAGTTAATGGATTCCATACTTTGCCAAATTCTACTTCAAATTTTGTTTGGGGAGTTTTTGGAACCCAGAAAACATTACGAGTCTGCTCCGCGGGATCTACGATTTCGTTTTCATTTCTATCTATTATCACAGAGAAACCAAAAGGTTTAGTAATGCCGCTAACCTCGAACGGGTCTGACTCGATAGGCAATAACATGAAGGGTGAGCCTTGAATTGAGCTAATTTGAAAAAGAAGGCTATGATTTTCAGGGAAGTTCTTTAATGAGATTATTGGCCAGACTCTATTTTCCACAGATACATTAAACTCAAATATTTGTGAAGAGCTAAGTCTTACGGGCATATTTTGAGCAAACCAGTAAGGGTCATCGTATAAATCCAGTAAGCCATTTTTGATTTTATCTGCAAAAACTCCCACCATGTACAAACCTGATTGAGCGAATGGTATTGAAAATTTACCTTTATCGACTGGAACTTGGTAGTTAGGTGCAATTAGTGCCTGCAGCTCCCTAGAGACCTGTGAATTGGCTCGAATTAAAAATCCATACAACCTTGGATTTCCTGGGAGAGAGCCTATTATCTTTCCTCGAATTTTGGCAGCGGCTCGAGAATCTTCTCCAAAAACTACTTTTTTTACTTTTGTGCGGCTTTGATTTGCAATGGACTGGGCGCTACAAAATATTAATAAAACGGGGCAGATGGCGAGTGATATTAATCTTAGAAACGACAAGTACTTTTTCATAGAGCACTAGGATGTTAAGTTATTGCTCACTAATTTACCATAAATCAGGATTCATAAATGCGTCGAATCACATTGGCACTACTAGTATTGTTTTGCCTTTATTATATTTACGAGCCTCTACCATTTGGATTAGAGAATTATGATGGTTTTGAGTTGGTTACTGCGATGGCATCGGGAGGAATTGCGCATCCTCCTGGTTATGGGCTCTATCTGGAATTGAATCGTTGGTTTCACGGGTTACTTAGTTTTTGGGATTTTCAACCTGCATTGAGTATGACTTATTTCCAATGCTTTTCTAGCTTTCTAGCTATGTTGATTTTCATCAGAATGATACAGCTCTGGAAAGGTAGCGGCTTACTATTTTTGTTTTTAATGATGTGCTGCAATTCTTTTACACAAAATCTATATTCCGTGGAGGTTTATGGCTTTCTAATTTTTTTGTTGGCACTCAGTCTAAAATTATATTTTTTTAGAGTTTCAATTTTTCCAATTTGGTTACAAGAACTCCTGCTTGGTTTAGTGATCGGTTTGATGGTTAGTCATCATTTAAGTTTGGCTCCATTGGCCGCTTTAATGGTCTATAGACGTTGTTTGGAATGTGGTTTTTCATTTCATTTGATTTTAGGATTAGTTCCAGGGCCAATACTGAGTCTATTACTAAATTACTCAGCTTCACAGTCAACAATGAACCCTTGGTTTGATGGTACGAGTATTGAAGCATTCAAGGGTCATCTTTCTGCACAAGTGTATAAAGTCGCGTTTTTAGATTGGGGATTTCACCTACAAGCTTGGCAGGATTTTAGTTCTGTTTGGCCACTAGAAATTTGGATTTTTATAATTCTAAGTCTGGTTGTTTATTTTATAAAGGCTGAATCTCAGTTTAATCTGGCAATATTAGTAGTGCTGATATGGCCCTTATTTATCTACAACATCCCAGATATTAGTAAGCCACTTATAACGTTTTATATTGCGGTGGCTGCAATTGTGTCTTGCGCAGAAATTAAAGGCTGGATGTATTTGGTTTTATTTAGCTTGAGTGTTATGCATAGCCTTCATAAAGCGAATACATTTCAATTTTTTGACTTACATTACAAAGTTAGATCAATGGAGCAGAGTATCAAAGATGCTCATGTAGCTGTTTCTAAAAATCCGCAATTAAATCATATTTTTATAGGGTATGACTCTGTATTTGGTATCGCTTATTCGCGACATGTTCTGCGTAGTAAGGAATCTGCAAAAATGTCTATTTTTCCCATGTGGTGGGTATCTTATTTTCCTCATCTGGGTAGTTTGAAAAATTATCGTTTTCTTTCTGACAATAAAAGAGCGGGGCCTTTCCATTGGTCGGGACTTAATGAATCTCAATTAAATGACCTGTATTCTGCTTTGTGTGAATTTGCAAAAGGTTTTGGATCTGATTCCGTGTTTCCAAGGTTCATGCAGTTTGAACAATTGAAATTAAGTCTAGAGATTTTGGAGGATAGAAATTCAATTCTATATATTCCTAGTGGAAAACCAGATTTAATGAAATATTTAAGAGATCTTGGTTATAGTTTCATTAATCGTGGGTTCTGGAATCAAATAAAATTACAGAAAAGTTCGGAGGTTTTTTCTACAGCTATAGTGCAAAGAGTTTACATGCAAAAGAGTGATGACATGAATTACTTTGTTCATCTCATTTTCCTCGAGCGGATTGATCAAGAACTTGAACTCAAGTTAAGTCAAAAGGCAAAAGTTATTGCGAGGAAGATCAAATTCAGTGGGCAAGAAAGAACCTTCTTTAAATTACCGTTGGGTAATCGAGATGATTTAAAAACTAAACTCCAGATTTTTAGTAATAGTGGAAAACTATTATCTGCAGTAACGCTAGTAATTGATTGATTATTTTTCACAAGAGATCTCTGTCTGTAAATTACCTTTGATCTTACCGTGATATAGCGGAATAGACTCAAGAAGACCAGCTCGAAATAGTCGTGCAAACAAAATACGGTCCACATTTTTGGAGGACAGATCCGGATCTTTATCTATTTTTATTAATTTAATGATTGCTTTTCTTAGCAGCTGAACATACTGGTCACATTTTTGTGATCGATAGCTTTTAGGTGAAGTTTTTGTATCCAGTTTAGCTTCCAATTCTAATACTTTTATCTGCAAAGATTGTATTTCAGACTTCAAGCTTTTGATGAGATCTAATAGTTCTCGAACATCTGGTGCAATCGGGATTGGTATTGGGGGTGATGGCTCTGGATAAGGCATGGGCGAGGGTGGTCTAGGGTCGCGAGGATTAGTGGGGTCTGTGGGAGTTGGGGCTGGATCTACCCAAGGTTTTGCGTCAATGCTGTTCGGCATAACAGGCTCGTTAGCGCCTATTCCGTGCACACTATTAATTTCAAAACTTCCGATACAGAAATGAAGAAGTATTATGATGTACGTTAATCGGCGGTTCAAACTTCCCACTTAACTTAGGTAATTAGGTATTGTCTCCCGGTTTGGAATCTACCTCTTCAACGCTTTGTTGATTTTCACGCTCTATTGCCTCTTCCACAAGGATGCGGGCTACAGATTGATCATTGTCATCATCCATAGGTGATAAAATTTGTTCTCGATCTTCTTCGTGATCATTTTCATCATCCATCGATGAATCTTCTTGGTCATCATTGATAGCTTCAGTTTGCCATTTCTTCTTAGGTTGTGGGGGCCCAATTTCTTCCCCGGCCTGCAAGGACTTTAATTCATCTACAGTGAGAGTTTCGTGTGTGATTAGAGCTTCTGCGATTCTATTTAGAGTGTCTCGGTTGTCAGTTAACAGTTTTCTTGCTCTTGCTAGTTGAGAACTAATAATCGAATGAATCTCATCGTCAATATCGCGAGCTGTGGATTCACTATAAGATTTTATACCAAAAAAGTTATCAGTGTTTTCGCTGTAATTAATTGTACCGAGTTTTTCACTCATACCCCATTTGGTTACCATAGCTCTGGCAAAATGAGTTGCTTTCTGAATATCGTTTGTGGCGCCTGGTGTATAAGTACCGAAGACAACCTCTTCAGCAGATCGACCACCTAGTGCTACGCAGATATCGTCTATGATTTCTTCTCGGTTTTTCATATCCTCTTTGGGTAGATATGAAACCATTCCCAAAGCTCGTCCGCGAGGGATGATCGTAGCTTTATGGATTTCCATTCCTTTGGGAACCAGAAGACTGACCAAGGCATGTCCAGCCTCATGGTAAGCAGTATTTCTGATTTCATTTTCAGATAGAACTTTGGAGCGTCGTTCAGGACCCATTAGCACTTTGTCTCGCGCTTCTTCTAGATGATGCAGTTGGACTTTTTCGTCATTAAAACGAGCCGCGAGAAGTGCGGCTTCATTGACCATGTTGGCAAGATCCGCTCCAGAAAAACCTGGAGTTGCTTTAGCCAAGCGTTCTACATCAATATCATCGATAATTGGAATATTTTTCATGTGTACTTGAAGGATACCTTCTCGACCCTTGATGTCCGGTAGGTCGATGGTTACTTGTCGATCAAATCTACCAGGTCGCAGTAGAGCCTGATCAAGTATGTCAGGTCTATTTGTGGCAGCAATAATCATGATTCCGGTATCACCTTCGAATCCATCCATTTCAACTAGCAATTGATTCAAAGTCTGTTCACGCTCATCATTTCCGCCCGATATACCCTGACCTCTTTGTCTACCCACAGCATCAATTTCATCTATAAAAATCAAACAGGGTGCTGATTTTTTACCCTGTTCGAAGAGATCTCTAACTCGCGACGCGCCAACACCTACAAACATTTCTACGAAATCTGAACCGGAGATATGGAAGAAAGGTACATTTGCTTCTCCGGCGACTGCTCGGGCGAGCAGCGTTTTACCTGTACCTGGAGGACCCATCATGAGAACTCCTCTAGGTACTCGCGCCCCTGTTTTTTTGTATTTCTTAGGATATTTTAAGAAGTCAATTACCTCAGCTAATTCCTCTTTAGCCTCATCACAGCCAGCTACGTTCTTGAAGGTTACTTTCTCTTTCGTTTCAGTGAACATTTTGACCCGAGAGCGCCCAAAGCTCATGCCCCTAGGTGAACCACTTTGCATTTTAGATATGAAATAGAACCATAGCCCTATAATAATTACCCATGGAGCGAGGTTGAATAAAATTTGTAACCAGCCAGGCCAATCTTCTAACGGAAGAAAAGTAACTTTTACATTATCTTTGTTTTTTATTAAAAGATCCAAATAGGGTGGGGTTGTGGCTTGCGGCGCTACTGTTCTGAAGTTTTGGTTTTTGTTGTCCTCAAATTCAATGTTTAT
>CAZYUV010000181.1:0-7028 GCA_964650625.1 uncultured bacterium | reverse complement strand
GAAAAATAGTTATTTCGTAAGCTTTCCTTTGACTGGCTTGCGAATACTGATAGGATGGACAAATTCAATAAAGATAACTATTAATTTGTTCTCATGAAAAAGGTTTTGCTCGGTACGACATCTCTACTTCTGCTGTTCGGGGTGTTCTTATATAGTTACATTAAAAGTTTAGACCCAGGAGAACTGCGTCGTATGCTTTTGCATGAAGTTGAGAAACGTATTCAAGGGCAATGTGCGTTGGACGAACTGGAGATAGGTGGCCTTGGTGCAGTTTATGCCAAAGGTTTGAGGGTATCGACCTTAAAAGGACAACGTGTTTTTGAGATTGGGCAACTAAGCTTTAAGTTAAGTTTGTCTGATCTAATTTATTCTAAATTGAGGTTTACCTCTTTGGATATCAAAGGTCTGAAAGTTTTTGCTGAAAAAAATGGTGATCAGTGGAACTTTGAGAATCTAAATTTTACAACCGCTGGAGCATCTCGAAACCCTCGCCGCTTAAGTATGGTGGCTAGGTCGAAGACCTCGAATAGTAAGCCATTTCAAATCGACTCTTTCTGGGCAGAGGATGCTCAATTTTTCGTTCAGGGGCAGAAAGTTTTCGACTTTCGATTGGACGGTAAAGTAATTGATCGCAGAATTAATGTGCAAAGTTTGGTGATTAACGGACCTGGGGTTATCACACTTAAATCAAGTGCTTGGTATGATTGGTCCGTCGCGATGGCTGAACTTCGAATTAATCAGGGTGAACTTGAGGTTGCAGCACTTTCAAACATCTACAAGCAATTAAGCCTTAGTAAAAAGTCGCAAAAAATTTCAGGACTGATTTCGATAAGTGGTGACTTTAAGTGGGCTGACTCTAAGATTATCCCCAACTTGAAGATAAATTCAGATCAGATTTCGATTGGTGATATTACTAAAGTATCTAAATTCGATGGATATTGGAATGCTTCACAAATACAGAGTTTAATGAACTTGGATTTCTATCCAGTTAAAACTCGTTCGAAATGGACTCTAAGACCCTTGGATGGTCACTGGCGTTGGCCTAATGAATATTCGTTAGAATTAGCCTCAGACGAAATCGTTACGTCGGCTCTAAGTGGTCAAGAGTTCAGAGGCCAATTATCTATGGTGATTAGTACTGATATCGCTGAGGTAAGATCAATGTCTCTATCTTCACCCAGAGACGAAGGTGAGCTTTCTCTGTTGGAGGCCGATGGGGGTTTCTTTTTGCAGACAAACTCGGGTCAGTTAAGGGTGACAAGTAGAGATCTTCCTCTAGCATTATTCTTCCCTGAGCATAAAGGTGTTGCTCATTGGCAAGCGCAATTGATGTTAACGCAGCACTTCGGTCTGGACTATGAGATTCATGGTAAGCTTCAAAAGCATGTTAGCGATACATTCGAACTGGGTGACGCAGATTTTCATATTGCCGGGCAGATGGATCGCGACAATTTTGAATTTAGTAAGTTTTCCGTCGATATTTCTGGGAACGGCTCGATGCAGGGTTCAGGTCTTTTCCGATTTGCTGACCCTATGGGTAGTTTAAGATCTATAATATATATGGATTCTATACATCTTAACCCTGTAGTCCGAATTCCACACTTGCTTACCACATGCAAAGTTTCAAGAGCAAAGATTGAACTTAGGAATAGTGTTCTGAACTTTAAATCGTCGAGAGTAGATCTGGCCGGCGGTAAACTTAATATCAATATTTCCTCCGAACTTAATCGTAACATTGACAAAATGCTTTCGACTCTCAAAGGAAAGCTTAAGTTTGATAAATTGTTAATATCGGAATTAAAACAATCACTGACTTTCGATCTACCGGAATCAGCTTTGCAATTGTCTGGCCACATTGTTCCTCAGGCTGATTTTACTGTTAATTTGACATCGTCAAAAGCCGCTGCAACTGACATACAAATACTCGGGGTTAATAAAATAGGGAAAAAGCTACTGTTGCCCGAATTACGGCTTTCTGGTCTATTTGATTTGGACGATTTAGTAAGTAATCCTGTTGTTGATCGATACAAGTTGAAGAGTAAGTTAAAAGTAGTGGGTCGTTTGAAGGCCAATAAGTTTGAGTTGGAGGCTAATTCGAAATCCCTACAATTGAAAATAGCTGACACTGTACCAACCGTATCTATTAAAAACATAGAAGCATTTTCTTATATTGATAATGAGGGTAATTTTGGTTCTAAAGAGATTTCTTTTGATGTTTTTGATGGAATCGTTCAGTCTGCTCTGGATGGTAATATTTCATCAATAGAATCTTTTCAGGCTAATGCTAAGCTCAAAGGCATAAGCATTGATCGATTAGTGGCTGCAATAGCTCCCAATATGAAAGGTCATTTTGGAGGTGAGCTGAACGCGAAGATTGATGTTATTGAGCATACTCGAAACCCGGCACATTTTTATCCACTCAAAGTAACGGGTAACTTTAATGTAGGTAAACCAACCTATACTTATCATAAAACTGTAGTGGAGGCGCTTGATTCATTGAATAAAAGCCTTAAACAAGGTTTTTTGCGTAAAATTGCAAAACAAGAGCAAGAGAGTTGGAAAGGTGCAGTCAATAAAAAAAGTGAGTTCTTAGACACGATTCCTCAAACATTTCACTTTGAAAACACAAGGTTGCAGGTACAGAGTCTTGAGCTTATTGAAGACCAGAGACGTTTTTCTTTGAAAACTTCAAAGCCAATTCTTCTAGACCTGCCCGATGAATTTAGAGGATCCGGTTATTGTAGTACAGAGATTGAATTGTTAGCTACAAGTCAGCTTCTTAAGCAGAAATTTCCTCTGTTAAAAGACTCCTATGATCAAGACCTTGAATTGGTGGTAGCTTTGGATGGGCCTCCAACCAGTCTCATAAGCCAATCTCAATTGGATGTTTTGAAGCAAAAAGTTATTCAAAGAATCGCTAGAAATATTGACCCCAAGAAAGTGGAGTTAGCTGCAAAGAAAGCGGCCAAGCAAGCTGCAAAGAATTTAAAAAAGAATCTAAAGAAAAAGAGTAAAGAACTGCTAAATAAAGTACTCCAAATTTCGACTACAGATGAGAAGAAGAATGAATCAACTGATCCACAGGCCTCTGTTACATCAGCAGTTGTAGATATAGAACAGAAAAAGTCCGAAGAGGTTAAACAGCAAGTAAAAAAGAAGTTACGCTCGTTTCTTCAAGACCTTTTCTAAACAAGGAAATATTTAGGAGACATAATGAGTACTAGGCGATACCTTAGCATCTTAACCATATTTACTTGTTTGACCTTTCAAAATCTAGCGATGGATTTGTCATGGGGTGAGCTACCACTAGATGATGAATTGGGCCAGGCCTTGAAAGACGGGAAGCCAACTCTTGTTTTTGTTCATGCTAGCTGGTGTGGTTATTGCCATAAGTTAAAAGATGAGGTTTTCATAGACGCTAGAGTTAAGCAAAAAATGTCTGAATATCATTTGGTTTCAGTGGATGGTGATGATAAGTCAATTGGATCCGCATATTTTAAATCCATAAAAGGCAGAGGATTTCCTACAACTATTTTTTATGACTCCTCAGGAAAGGAAATTGATCGTCTAGTAGGATTTCTTACAACAGACTCCTTTTTAGATCTCTTGGATGCAAATTTGTCTCAACGAGACGTTTTTGAGGTACTTGAGGAAGAATTGTCGCAAGCCAAAAAGTCTCGTCGTCCTGCAATTCGATACAAGATCATTGAGAAACAATTTGATATGGGTCTCTGGGATGATGTTTTAAAGGCGATTCGCTCATATTCTGCGCATCCAAATTATGCTAAATATGCATTCGATTTGAAGCTAATGCGCGGAGTAATTTATAGCAAGCAAAAAAACTATACTATGGCGAGATTATATTTGAAGGTAGCTTGGGATAGTGCCACGAATGAGAGTCAGTATATGGACGCTGTACGATGGCTTGCGAGACTATTTCGGATGACTAAGCAACCAGAAAAAAGATTAGCGGTTTTTCAGTCGGCAATTGACAAGTATAGTTCAGTTTCAGCTTATAACGGTTATGCTTGGAATGCATCTAAGACTAAGACCAATCTTGATAAGGCTTTAGAATATGCTTTAAGAGCCGTCGAATTATCCAATCGTAAGGTCGGTATTTTAGATACTTTAGCGGCGGTTCATTTTGCTAGGCGCGAGTATACTGAAGCATTAAGAGTTTCAAGAGAGATTCTAGCTACCAAACCGGAAAGTGGTAGTTATGCTAAGAAGCATAAAAAGTATTTAAATGCTTTTAGGAAATTCTTGATGAAAGGTTAGCTCGATAAAGAGTCTCTTTTAATCGATTTGAAACTAATTTCTAATAGATTCGTAGTACATCTAGGGATTCTTGTGGGTTCATAATGTCAATTTTGTTTCGCCTAATCATACTTTTAAGCTGTATTGTCTTAGTTCAACAATCGGCCAACGAAGTAGTGTTTGTCGAGGCCGAGTTAATAGACCCTGAGATGCCAGCGCTACCGCGCAATATTCGCAAAGTCGTGGTCAATGATCAAAAGGTGTTTGCTTTTCGTATACTTCCAGTTACAGACGACCTCGCTTTCTGGAGAGAAAAATTTAGTGAATCGGAGATGATTCAATTTGTTTTTGAATTGCGCCGGCAAGCAAGGCTTCAAGCATCAAAAGTTGACATAAAGCCTAGTGCGGATAGTCCTGACACTCCTTTCCTAGTCTATGTTGGTTCTGATATGGGGCTGGGTGGGCCAGCAGTTGCAAGCAATTTTAGGATAATGGCAACTAGTGATGAGGGTCGTCAAATTCGCAGTGATTCTCTAATGGTTCTGGCTCCAATGAAAATTGGTAGTTCAATTATGAAGCCGATACATTTTTACAATCAGAATTATTTGGCTCCTCTTGTGGCACATGAATTATTTCATGGTTTGATGGGTGATTTATATGGTACAAAAATGATTGAAATGAAGGCCCGTTCCTATTCTCGGAATGGGCATGCAGCAGATCGTATAACTGATGAATTTCTCGCTTTTATAGAAGGCACTGCTGAGGCTATGGAGTTGGTAGCCCTTGAAGATCATGCTAGCGAGGTATCAAATACATTGATTGATTACCCTCATTTAACCGATGAACTGCGTGATTTTATTCGTGGATTCAAGAGGAAACGATTAGTTTTGGCTAAGCATAATAAGCTAGGTTTTACAGCTGATAGCAGTATTTTGGACGGTGAGTTGGATTCGGCTGAGGATATGCTTAAAACTGAAGGGGTCATTGCATCTTTAACCTTTCGTTTACTCTTTAAAAGTGGATTGACGAATCCTTTTGAAAAGCTATTTAGAACCATGTTGCGGCACAAGCCACTTCATTTCGTAGATTTCCTAAAAAAATTCGTCAGTGATTATCCGGACTCTAAGGACACTGTCATCAGGCAGTTTTTAGAGAGTACGAGATATATTACGGTTCACAAAGATGCGGCAAGACTTTACAAAGACTATTACTTGGCGAAAAAAGCATGGAAGCAAAAGAAGGGAACGTTTGAAAAAAAACAGATAACCTTGCGAAGATGGAAAGAATTTAGGCTGGATTTATTTCGAAGAGTCTTATCCGGAGAAATCGATATTGATGCAAATCTTTCTATTCCTTACAAAGTAGCAGATGAAAACTTTTTTTACAGTCTTGATCTTAATAAAGCCAATCGAATGGAGCTTCAGGATTTCTGGGATGAATATTTTTCTGAAGATTTTACCGAGGAGCAATGCAAAGCAATGCTCGACCTATTGTTTCGAATGAGGGACAAAGGTCTCTTTATTAGGAGTATGAAGTCCATAGAATGGCCTGAGAGTGTCGAACAGCGTTTAGAAGCTATGAATTTGTTCTTTATAAATCATTATAATGATCAGATTGCTAATAAGGTTCTTTCAATGAAGGAAGGTTTATATCGATTTGGCTCTCCCGGTCATCGTGAAGCTTTCCTTAGTTCCTTCTCTCATCTTCAAGGCACTCATTTGAAATAATACGTATAAATTTCTTGCTGAAGCTTTGTCTCTAAGACTATCCTGTTATTTCGTCGATCTCGACGTGTAGATTCTGGGATCTGCATTTCTATGAAATTGTTTCGTGCGATCAGGCTTAAATATCTCCAATTATTAAGAATTAAGGATACTCCACATAGAGTGGCATTGGGTTTGGCTATTGGGATTGCGGCAGGGTGTCTACCTTGTATGGGTGTTCAATCTTTACTTGCTTTACCAGTTGCTATTTTGATCGGAGCAAATAAAATAGCCAGCTTGATTGGAGTTTGGTGGACAAATCCGATTACTTTCATTCCTATTTATTACACTGAATATGTCGTTGGAACGGTGTTTAGTAGTTACTCGGTATTGAATTATGCTGAATTTTATGAGAAAACTTCACAGCTTAGAAATCTGGAAGACGTCACCAGTTTGGGCCTTGAAATATTAATGCCTATGACAATAGGTAGCTTGATTGTAGCTACGGTATTGGGCCCCGTGGCTTTTTTCTTTTTCAGAAGTCTACTAGAGAAGCGAAGAGATCGTAGGTCAAAGCGAAGAAAGATGAACGCAAAATTCAAACCTCAATCTTCAACGTCACTTAATTAAGTAATTCTGAGAGAATGGGTCTGTTGGAGTAGAGGTAATCCCACAAAGAATAAATAGTGATAATGACTGCTAGGCTCATAAACACTAGGATAATCTGGTCAGGTGCGAAGTACAGTGGGATCGAATACTCAGTAGCTATTAGAGTGAGGATGACTCCAAACACAGAGATGGCCTGAACCACCGCTTTTACCTTTCCACTCTTTCGTGCAGATAAAATAAGTGAACGGCTAGCAGCCACTATTCTCAATGTAGAAACAAGTGAGTCACGATAAAAGAATATCAATATCATCCAAATGTTGGCATGACCCATTTGAAAAAAAGCTAAAAACATACTCAGGCGAGAAATTGAATCTGCTAATGGATCAAGAACTTTACCCAAGTCAGTAACCATGTTGTAGCGTCTAGCTATAATCCCATCAAGGAGATCGCTCAATTCTG
>CAZYUV010000180.1:0-7052 GCA_964650625.1 uncultured bacterium | reverse complement strand
AGAAAGTTCTTGCTTCACCATCCAGTAATCCATTCTTGAAAGTATGAATGCCTTTTAATTCTCCATTTTCAGAGAAGTTCTTTGTTTCACCTTCCTGTTTATCATACTGGTAGGTAGCAATACACTCCAGTTGACCATTTTCATAGAATTCTTTTACCTCACCATGCAGTAATCCATTCTTGTAGGTAGCAATATTGCCTAGTTGACCATCTTTATAGAAAGTCTTTACCTCACCATTCAATTTTTGATTCACACTCATCTCTAACCCCTTTTAGCTCTAATTTTTATTTTCTTAACCAGTCAACCCGACTTTATTTAAATCTCTGAGTCCCCTTGTAAATTAACCTAATACGAAAATCTTAACTGCAATAACAAGTGGCACTAAAATAACGCCAATGATGACGGTCCAAGCAATAGCAATCCAAAGGATTTTCAAAAAGTTCCATAGTGTTCCTAACAATAACTTACGAAGTGGCCTCCAGAATACTACCGGGTCATCCCAAAATATAAATCCGCAATTGGGACACACCCAAGCATTTTTGGAAACTCTATGGTCACAAACATCACATCTAAAAGAAGCGTATTTGTTGTATTTGTCTTCAGACATAAAAAATGATTATAACGACTCCGTTTCTATAATTGAAAAAGATAAGCAGATTGAATCATGAAATAAACATAAGTAACGATTATTGGAATTACTAGTAAGATAACGGTGATCAAATCTAATCTGTTGTAGTAATAGTTAAAAAAATATGGCTTCTAAATGACAATTGATTAATAATCTCACGTAATTTCATTCTGCATCTTTTAGTCTCAAGATTTTTTACAGGCAGAACTATGGCTCGAAATAGAAAAATCATCTTTAATTTTGAGGATTATGACTACTCTTTATTCACAATAAAAGAGGTATATCAACATCTTCGTCGTTATTTAGCTACGAAAAGAAAAATCGATAATAATGAAAGTGCTTACAGCCCAAAAACATTGCGAGAAATAAAAAGATTTGCTGAATATGGAATCGAATGTTGGAAAAACTCATATGAACTTAAAAAACGTGAATATGAAAAAGTAACAACACTTTCTTCATCTGATGAGCACCAGTATGAATATGATTTATTGGAATATTTTACTAAGCAAGTGACTAGTCATCCAATCGATAGTGAAGAGATGTCCAGACTGGTTCAATGGATGGAATTACCCAATGGAATAATAGAACTTCTAACTGAAATGGAAGAAAAACTTCATCTATTGGCAGAACAAGGTGACGAGAAGTTACAGTTCAAACTTGGTTGGTCTTATAATCATGGTTCAATTGGTCTTGTCCAAGACCATAAAGAATCTTGTAAATGGTATGAGAAAGCTGCAGAACAAGGCAATAAGGCAGCACAATTCCGCTTGGGTGTGATGTATAGCCTTGGAGAAGGTGTAACTCAAGATCTTATTAAAGCGCATATGTGGTACAACATCTCCGTACATAATGGAGAAGCAGATATTCCCACAAAGCGCCGCATTGCAGCTCAACAGACAATTCCTATTGAAATTGAAGATAAATTTTCCCAAAAAATGACTTCAGCAAAAAGACTGGTTTCTCAGCAAATGGCCAATGAATGGATTGAGAACTTTGAGAAGAAAAATAAAAGATAATCTCCATCTTTTTGATTATTAAATATGTCCAAAATATTCCAGTAACTTGAAAAAAATGATCGGGTGCCGGAAGATACAGTCATAACAAATTATTTATGGTTTAACTAATGAATATAACACAAGAAAATTTAAGATCTTTCAAAACGTTTCATGGCGACGGAACACCAAGCATCATAGGTTTCGAATGTATTAGAACTGGCCAAAAAGTAGGAGTCTGGAAGTTTTATCACGAGAACGGAAACTTAGCCCTAATCGGGCATTACAAAGATGGCTTGGAAGATGGTGAGCACAGGTCCTATTACGAGAATGGTCAGCTAAAGATAATATTCTTTCATGAAAACAACATGCGGGTTGGTGAGTGGACCTTCTATGCGGAAAATGGGTTATTAGAGAAGATCGAATTCTACAAAAACGGATTCCTTACAAAAATTGAACATTCAGCATCTACTCGTCTCATGGAGATGTCCGATACGTATAATGTTAGTATTACATTATAACTGGCTGATAGATAGCATTTAATTTAGACTGTGTAGTGAATGCTATTTTTGTAAAATTTTAGCATTATGGAATTAAGTATTCGATCACCTTGTAAGCCCTCAAAGATCTATTCCCGATACTTGAATAATAAATAGGTCTGTTTGAAACTATATTGCTTTCAAATGTTTTTAGGATTGAATGATGAAAAACCGTTTTGCAACACTTCTAATTATTCTTATATCTACGGCTACTTTTTCAATAACCACCTTAAATGATGAACTGACCAAATTGGCAAAGCAAGGTGATAAAAAGGCGCAATACGACTTAGGTGTTATTTACTCTAAAGGTGAGGGCGTCTCACAGAACTATGAAATAGCCTTCAAGTGGTATAAAAAATCGGCAGAACAAGGCTATAAAGAAGCGCAATACATCTTGGGTTTTATGTATGACAAAGGTAAAGGCGTTAAACAAAGCTATCAAGAAGCAATTAATTGGTGGAAGAAATCTGCAGAACAAGGTTATTCAAAAGCTCAATATAATTTAGGTGTGATGTATGAACAAGGCGAAGGCGTCAAAAAGAATCATAAAGAAGCATTGAAGTGGTATCGTTTATCTGCGTTACAAGGTAATGCAGAAGCGCAACAATTTTTAGGTGAAGTTTTTTCCCAGGGTAGAGTTGTAGAACAGAACTACAAAGAAGCGTTCAAGTGGTATAAGAAAGCGGCAGGACAAGGTCTCAAGGAAGCACAGTATAATTTGGGTCAGATGTACTACTTTGGTGAAGGTACGATTCAGGATTATGTTAAAGCACATATGTGGT
Source organism: uncultured bacterium (assembly GCA_964650625.1). Classification (GTDB taxonomy): domain Bacteria; phylum Muiribacteriota; class UBA6191; order UBA6191; family UBA6191; genus JAYZAC01. Next base: position 4,111 of record CAZYUV010000180.1, on the reverse strand, counting down.
TTAATATCTCAGTTTATATGGGGCAGGTAAAGGCATCGAAAAACAGAGACGAACTTTCCCAAAAGATGACTAATGAACAAATCGCAATTGCACAACAAATGGCAAGAGAATGGGTTGAGAACTTTGAGAAAAAGAAGAAAAGTTAGTCTTTTTAGAAACTCACATAAGGAACTCCGTTTAGATGCTTCTAGCTTGTCCATCATGTAGCCACAAGATTTCCAATTATGACGCTTCTATTGGAGCTGCCAATTGCCCCACTTGTGGATATCCTGTTCATAGCTATCTAAAAGATTATTTCTCTCAATTGAAACCATTCAAGCACTTTCATAATGATGTATTAATAGAAGAAGGTTTTTATAAAGATAGTAAAAAAGAATTTATGTGGAAGAGCTACCATGCAAACGGACTATTGGCTGAAATGGGGGGCTTCAAGGCTGGTATGCAGGAGGATGAATGGAAATCATTTTACGATACCGGAGAGTTACAAACTAGAGGATCTTATATTAATGGTAATAAGCACGGCGAATGGAAACATTATTCCACTAATGGTGATCTACTTATCACTGAATTTTACGAGGACGGAAAAGGACGGGATGCGATAGTACACAAATACTAAGCGAGTTTAATCTTGCTTGGTTTTACTGGATCATTGGGATCTAAAGCTTCGAATACCGCGTTTCCATCCATTCCCTGAGGCGACTTAAGTACCTTGCTATCAGATGAGCTATAGCTCCATAGCATCTGATATTCAGATTCTAAACCAGGAATATGCTCTTCTATTTCATCATTTGACGAAATATAGCAATCTATCTTTATATCAAAGTACATGAAGAGGAAGTTGTAGTTCAGCTTATCAAATATGTTAGTAAATAGTACTTGAGGTTTTATAAAATCACCTTCCCACGGGATACCCTCCATATCTAATATCAACCCCAAATTCTCAATAGTTATCCAATATTGTTTGATTTTGCTAGCAGCTCGGGTTTTCCATATAGAGGCTAAATCTAAACAAAGGGGGTTAACATAGATATCATGGCTGGTTTTCCAGTTTTTGATTTTCCAGGCATTAGAATTATTTGTTTCAGGACAGGGATCGATTGTCTCAAAAACCCCCTTTTCTTCATTTACGATTTTATGAAAGACATCAGTCACTTCGGTTTCATAACATCTGAGTTGCTCTTGATCAAATAAGAAATTGACCTCCAGCAGAAAGTGGAATTCAGTTTTAGTATCTTTAACACTTCTAAATAAATCATTCCGAGTAGCCGTTAAAGAGTTTGTATTATTATCCATGGGTTAGCCTAGTTCGACTCAATAATATTAAAAAGGTATATACATATCAAAGATTAATCGGATTTAGATATACAACTAATTTTTATATTGATAGCACCTTACTAATATTATGTGAGAGCTATATAAACGCTGTGGACTATCCGTTTTAGATTTGTTTTGAGAGATCTTTCGTGGTCTTAAAGTGACCAAAGCACACTCTGTCGAAACTAGTTTTAATGGGTGAGCCTCCCAGCTATAGATCTATTTGACGTAAGCAAGGGCGTATAACAAGTAAACATTGATAACGAACAGAACAGCCGCAGGAATTATTTCTAAAATAGGATCCTGCAAACGTAACCTCAGTATTATTGCCATGAACATCAGAGTGGCTAAACCCAAACTTGCTGCTGCAAAAAGATATTCGCTGTAGTAATAACCGATGACTTGGCCTAATCCACCCGCCAATTCTAAATAGCCTACCAATGTACGAAATTGTGAAACTCCATACCTTTCAAATTCTGCAACCATGTGCTGACTTGTGATGCAAAGTAAACCATAAATTATAAAAAGTAGGGATGAAACTATTGTAAGTGAATAAATCATGTGTAAAGCTATCTTTCATAAAGTTTTAACAGTAAAAACGGAGACTCCCCATGCTTGAACTGGCAAGTGTTATTGGTACGCTAAAATTGGTTGTATTGGCTTCAGTGCTGTTCGTTTGGTTTGTCAGATATGACAATATTGTAAAAGAGTTCATCGAATATAAATATCCCAATTGGATGCGTGATTTGGTCGGCATACTTAAGATTTCGTGTGTGTTCATGTTGCAATCATCTGATATCAATATCGTTAAATTAGGTTGTATAGGTCTCATATTTTTAATGGCTGCCGCGGTAAGTACTCATCTCAGGGTTAAAAATCATGTGGGTAAACTATTACCCTCTTTAACCTTGATGACGTTCTCTATACTTATTCTTATTTATAGCTAAATGCAATTTCGAAATCCATTTCGATACGCAGGGTTCTAAAATAGCTAGCAATAGATTGCCGGGTAATACTTTGATTATTGATTTATAAGTGGTTCTATCTGGCGACAGACTTTGTCATCATTTAATGATCTCAGCGAATGCGCTGTGGTTGTGAATACTTTCGAAATTCTCACAGTGAATTCTGTATGCCTTAATACGTTGATCTTCGTTCAGCTGACTAGCCACATTTCTGACCATGTCTTCAACAAACACAGGATTATCGTATGCATATTCGGTCACATATTTTTCATCTGGACGTTTTAGAATTGGATAAAGCTGACAAGAGGCCGCTTTTTCAGCAATTTCAAACAACTCTTCAAAATATATAAATTGCGCTTTAGCATCTTTAGTGGTTGAGGTTTCAGCATCTATTGTAATTATGCCACGTTGATTATGGGCGCCGTATTCACTGATTGTTTTACTGCATGGACAAAGACTGGTTACAGGGACTTCTACACCCAACTTAAAAGTTATGTCTTCACCATTAATTGCACAATCAAAATAACATTGATAATCCAATAAAGCGGAAGCTTCTGATACAGGAGCCTTTCTTGTCACGAAAAATGGAAATTCAAACTTTAGATAAGCATTTGATGATTCGAGTTTAGCTTGAACTTCTTTAATCATTCTAATAACGCTCGCATGTGACATTTCTTGATGATAGCCATTCAATATTTCAATAAAGCGACTCATGTGGGTCCCTTTAGCATGCTTTGGTAAATCGACAGACAAACTGAACTCTGCTACAGTTTGCTGCTTTTCATTTTCGCGATCAATGACGCAAATGGGGTATTTGATCTTCGAAATACCCACCCTATTAATTGCTATTTCTTGTTTGGATACCGATTTTTGTACGTCAATCACAGCTTATGTACTCCATTAATGCCTAATTCTGGCTATTTTTCATGATTTTCGAAGGAAACGTTATAACATATCATAAGCTGTATAATGGTACCTAAGCGTCTTTGTTTGTAGTTAAGAATACATATTCAAAGACTTTCTAATGTAATTTGTTTTTTAGCTCTGAGCTAAACAATTATATTTCTGCCAACCTGACCCTTCCAAATCAAAATGGAATTTAGAGGGGTGGAATATCTCAGCAAAAATTTCCAATGACTCCACGATTCTCGGACCTGGTCGATTAAAGTATTGATTACCATCAGTTATATAAACTTCATTGGCTTTAACAGCTCTCAGATTCATAAATTCTTCGGATTTTAGTAAGGGGTTCATTTCTTTTTTGATTCTTGGAATATCAAACCCACAGGGCATAATTATAATTTTATCGGGGTCTGACTCAATCAGGTCTTGCATGTTCATCCAAGGAGAGTGCTTTCCTACCTCACCTAACAAATTATATCCACCTGCTAGCTCAACCAGCTCAGGGACCCAGTTACCAGAGGCCATTAAGGGGTCAATCCATTCGATACAAGCTATTTTTGGTTTAGCCTGAATTACTGAACTTTCAATTCTAATCTTGGCCATTCTCTCTTTTAGTCGGGCAATAGCTTCTATCCCCTTCTTTTCTGCGTCCAAAGATTTGGCAACCAGGTTGATATCAGCCCAGATATGCTCTAATGAATCAGGTTGAAGGCTAATAACTTTGGTATCGGTACCTGTCCAATCTTGTACCATTAATTCAACATCTTTCAAACTGACTGCACATACCTCACACTGTGCTTGCGTAATAATATGAGTTGGGTTAAGACTTTTAATAATCTCTTCATTTACGCTGTATACGGCCAAAGAGTTCTTTAATACATCTTTCACTTGATCATCAATTTCACGGCTAGAAACTGTTGTATCAAACT
>CAZYUV010000179.1:0-7059 GCA_964650625.1 uncultured bacterium | reverse complement strand
AGCAACTCCTCGCGTTCCAATTGCCTCCACATGATTTTTATGGCCGATATACAGAATTTCTACACCTTTTTCCGCATACCTACGGGCTTCTTTATGAACTTTTGTGACCAATGGACAAGTCGCATCTGTAACATTTAATTCAAGCTTTTCAGCCTGGTCAAAAGTCGATGGGGGAACTCCATGAGCACTAAATATTACGTGACTCCCAGGGGGAATCTCCGAGACATCTTCAACAAAAATAGCCCCTTTCTCACGCAAACGACCCACCACAAATTTGTTGTGAACGATCTCGTGCTTCACATAAATCGGAGGCCCCCAGATCTCAAGAGCTTTTTCTACTATTCCAATCGCTCTAGTCACACCTGCACAAAAACCTCTAGGGCTTGCCAAAACAAGAGTCTTCATATCTAATCCTTCAAAAAATAAGCATTGGAAATATACCTCAAATCGAGTTAATTAGACATATTTTATAAGACTTGGTGCATTCCGAAACGGGAAGTTAAACAGCATTGGTAACATTCTCGTTAACTTGTACGTAATATATTCGTAATGAAAGTTCTTGTGATTGTCACTTTAGCCCTAGCCAGTCACCTCTGCGTACCCTCTTGTTTTTCTCAGGGAAGCGAAAGTTACTTCCAAAGTCATATTTTGAATAGTCATCGGGAAACTAGTCGAATTCGTGGTCAACTCAAGCAATTACAACGAAAAACTTCCTCAAAACTAATTAGCGAATCTACCATCAAAATGGAACAGATTCTGAAAACAGATGTGCCTCAGTATCTTACAGAGTGGCAATCAGGAGCTTCAAAAAAATGGTCCCTAAGTAAAATCATGGGTAGAAATATGTTTAAGTATGCATTGAGTGTATCCGCTATTGGAGCTGGGACTGCACTTCTCCATGACTTCTCCAAAACGGGCGAAATTAGACCTCATAAAGCTCTGGATTTTCTGACTGACTCTCAGTTTTTCAAATCATCCCTAGGTATTTTCGTTGGAAGTACTATGCTATCTACGCTTGGCAACTTGCTACCTTCGGGTGTTGGTCCTATTCTGAAGACCGTGCCAAGCTTTCTCGGTGCTGCACTTGGATATGAGTGGAGTCAAGGAAATCTGGGCAACTTAGATTGGGTAAAAGAAGGAGTCAGTGCTATCGCCTCGTCCGCAGCATTTATAGCACTGGGTGGAGGTGGACTAATAGCTATTGCTGGTGGTGTTGTAGCATCAATACTTAGCGACCAACTGTACAACACTCTAAACAAAAAAGAGTCTCCCCACCTTCACAAAACTTTTAACCAACAAGTAAATCCTGACAAATCAAAAAATATTGTTAATTACAATGAAACGAATCCTTATCAAGGTAACCCACAGCTAAGAAAACAAATTCTGCGGAATATCCAAGACAGTCTAGCAAATGAAAATTTCGAAGAGACTCGCGATAGCTTGAAAACCTTGCAACATCTTTCCTCTGAAAACTAAAGTTTATTGACACCTACCAATCTAAGAATTTCCTCGATCACCTCTTCAGAGTTTTTATTCGATTGTAAAAATTCTGATTCAAAAATCCTTATCTGTTCTTCATACAACGGATTTTCCAGACTCAACGATAGAAGTTGATGTCTAACTGTCTTACGCAGCCAACTTAACTGCTGACGTTGTCGCTGCTCTTGCCAAGTTCTATTTTTTTTCTGGAGCTCTACAAAATTATTAAAATGGGCTATCAGTTTTTGCAAAGTATCCGTCTCTAATGCACTGCCTTGAATGATAGGAACTTTCCAATGATTCCAACGAGGCCTAAACAACTCACTGGCTGAAATACATTGACTCAGAAGTTTCTGAGCACCTTTCGGATCAACATCAGCTTTGTTAATGAAAATGACATCTGCACATTCCATCACGCCCTTTTTAATACCCTGAAGTTCATCTCCAGCCTGAGGTAGCAGCATTAAAAAAAATAGATCTACCATGGAAGAAACAGCTAACTCTGTTTGCCCCACTCCAACAGTCTCCACTAAAATCATGTCGAATCCGAATGCTTCACAGAGCTGAATAACATCATGAGTTCGATGAGCAACTCCACCCAAAGAATTACCAGTAGGAGAAGGCCTAACATATGCTTTAGGATTATTTGCCAATTGGGGCATTCTAGTTTTATCTCCAAGAATACTTCCACCACCTCTTGGTGAGCTCGGGTCCACTGCCAAAACGCAAATCTCAAATTTATTTTCGATAAATTTGAGGCCCAAATTTTCTATCAATGTACTCTTGCCGACCCCCGGAGAACCTGTTATCCCTATTCTAAAAGTATCTTTTTTTGGAGGGCATAAACGCCGCAAAAGTTCACGACTAAGTTCACGATCAACATCTCGTAAACTTTCTAGTATGGTGATAGCCTTTGCGAGACTCCTTCGGTCTTTCCTAGAGAAACCTTCTAGTAATGTATCAACCTGATCCATTTTACCCTTCAATACTCCAATATATTTGAGATTTACTTGAGAGTTTAAAGCTAACTTTAGAACCTAATTTAAAACAAACAAAATCCTCCAAATGACCTACTGGTATTCCAATAACTGCGGGAATTCTATGACGTAAACAAAACTCAGTAATTAGCTCGTTTACATTCATGTCACCACTATCCGGGGGAGAGATCTTGCAATCCTTAAAGGAGCCAAATAGTATCCCTCTAATTTTGGCGAAATCCTTTTGCTTACTGAGCTGATCTAACATCCTATCAACTTTATAAGTTGGCTCGTTAATTTCTTCTAATAGCAATAGATTATCGGACAGGTCCGGCGCATAAGGAGTTCCCAATGAAGCACAAATTACACTTAAATTACCCCCAATGATCGAACCACTTAGCGTTTTGCAATTTATTAGTTCCCCATTAAAGCTACAATCAAAGGAAGATTCCTGAATGATAATACTTTCAAAACTTCTCCACATTAAACTATCAAATCTAGTATGATTTGGCCACTGCATCATTGGGCCATGGAAACATACAGCATTATGTTTTTGATACAGGTAATTCAAGAGGACTGTCAAATCAGAAAAGCCACATAATTTAGCTTCAATTTTGTCTGGTATTTTTAGATATGGAAGCATTCTTTGACACCCATATCCACCTCGACTAGCAACTGCTAGGATGTTCTGTGGTAAAAGCTCATTCAACTCAGAAGCTCTCGTTTGATCTGATGCCGCAAAACCGACATGCATATATTTAGGGAGTTTGGCTTTATAATTTAAACCCAATGAATCCATCCAGGACTTGCGGGAAGATGGAAAACTTGCAGGGGAAAATATATGAATCCCCTTCGATATTGGACTTTCCATCCTTGTTTAGTTTCCAATTAGCTCGTTTACTTTTTTGATTAACGCTTCATTCATGAATGGCTTTTTAAGAAGTCCATTGGCTCCGATATCAAAATATACTTGGTCATCCTCTTCTATATTTGCAGATATAATCAACACCTTAACATCATCAAATTTTTTATTCGCGCGTATGAATTTTAATACGGACATTCCATCCAAGCCCGGTATTTTAAGATCGAGGGTAATTATTGATGGCATATGTTTATGTAGTAGTGCACCCGCCTCAAATCCGCTATGCGCAGTGATCACAGAATAATCCGCACTTTCCAGTGTTAATTTTATTATTTTACTTATTAGGGGCTCATCTTCAACAACTAACACATAGTCTGAAACAGGTCGCAATTCATCTGGAATAGGCAGATCAAACTCAGATAAAAATGAGAGAAAATCGTCGATAGTTACTCGATGATCTCCACGACCCGGTAGCTTGTGAGCCTTAATATGACCTTTCTGAATCCATCTCAAGACCGTTTGAAAATTTACCCCTAAATACTTGGCCATTTCACCTGTAGTTAAAGCACGTTTATCTTTTTTCATTTTACCCGCTAACAAATTTCACTAATTCAAAAGAAAGTACTAATTTTACTTGTCCTAGTATTATTCATCAAGGCTACTGATTTATGTATAATACAAAGTTCAACCGCAGCCTTCAATCGAAGCATTCAATCGAGGTTATTATGTCAGAAAAACTTATTATAAAGGCAATTACTGGTAAAGCACATCGCTCTCCCGTATGGATGATGAGACAAGCAGGCAGACATTTACCCGAATATCGTCAGTTAAAGGAAAAATTTAGCTTTTTAGAACTTTGTAAAACACCATCAGCAGCAGCAGAAGCTAGTCTTCAGCCACTGAATCGCTACAATATGGATGGTGTAATTTGCTTCAGCGACATCCTAGTTCCCTTGCAAGCCATGGGGATGGACTTAGATTTCTGCCCGGGACCAGTTTTTTCAAATCCGATTCAAAGTATAGATGATTTTAGAAAACTAGAGTGTCCACCCCGTCCAATAGAAGAAAAAGTACCTCATATTATGCAGACTTTAAATATCTTGAAAAATGAATTAAAAGGGTCTTCAAAAACATTATTGGGATTTACAGGTGCCCCCTTCACATTAGCCACCTATGCCATTGAGGGTAAAACTTCCAAAAATTTTGAAATGGTAAGAGCTTGGGCATATCAGAACTCAGAAGAGTTTCATCAAATTCTTAACGGTTTAGCTGACTTAGTTTCTGAATACATTCTCGCTCAGCAGAGAGCGGGAGCCGAAGTAGTACAACTTTTTGATACATGGGCCGGCCAGCTAAGTCTCGATGACTATCGACTTTTTGCTCATCCCTATACAACTAAAATAATACAAACGGCAAAGACAAATAATCTTCCAATTGTTTTGTATATCAACGGCGGTAGCCATTTAATTTCTGCTATGGTTGAATCGAAACCCGATGTAGTTTCAGTAGACTGGAGACTTCACATTCGTGATTATCTAGAACTAATTCCTGACGATATTGCAATTCAAGGCAATCTAGACCCTGGCTGTCTTTTTGCACCGGTAGATATCGTGGTTCAGAAAACTGAAGAAATTTTAGAAGCCACTAAAGATCGACCTAATCATATCTTAAACTTGGGCCATGGTATTTTACCCACTACTCCAATCCCTCAAGTGGAAGCATTTGTAAGTACCGCTTTAGAATATTCTAAAAGACAAAGTTAGATTACTAAGGTCTTTTTCGGCGCACTTTATTGCCATACATAAACCGTCAAAGAATAGTTAGCACATTTGTACACTATTGACTGAGAAACAATAACTTACGCTCTACATCTCCTCTTCTAGGGTCTGTTGGACTCATTATTTTAATAACGTTTTGGTAAGCCTCTCTCAATCTGTCATGATCCTGGATTTCTTGGTAGGCTTCAGCCAATTTTAATCGAGCATCGACGTTTGTAGGTTTCTTTATTATCAAATGTCGTAATGCCTGAATACCCTGTTGAAGATATTGACCCTTCTTTGGAATATTGATTGGTATAGTTCCATACTGTACAAATGCGAATGCTAACTGCATGAATGCCACCTGATCCTCTGGATTCGCCTTCACAAGTCTCTGTAAACGAGGAATTCTAAATTCGAGTGCTTGCTTCTGGAAGGAGATCTTTCGCTGCCTATTCTGAGTCGCTTCAGAGGCCTTAAATAGATATTCTTCCGACTTGATCCCAAGCATAGAAATAAACTGGTCATCACTTAAAGGAGATTTAATCTCAGTATCAAATAATTGCTTCAATTTTATACGATTTTTTTTGAATAACATCTGAGATAAATCATACGCTGACAGTTTATTTTCAAGCATGTAAGCATAAACGCCGAGAAATTCTTCATATTTTATTTCAGGCCATAAGTACTTTGAGTATCTCTCTTCTGATACAAAAGTATGATATCGATTTTGTAAATCTTTTGACAGTTTCTCCTTTTGCGTCTTACTGTGCAATTGATGATATAATCCCCCTATTCTCACCAAAGTATCCTGAGATTTGGGACTACGTTTTTCAAGCTGTATAAAAGATTCCAATGCTCCAAAATAATTACCCTTAGCCTGATTAATCACAGCCAAACCTAAATAGGTAGTAGGAGTGCGTCCATCCTTCAATCTAACAGCCCTACCCAACATCGCCATAGCGTCTTCATGCTCACCCCTTAAAGCCTTCAGATAACCTAAATTTGATAGCGATTGTGCATAAATTGGGTTAAGGTCTATAGCCTTACGATAGAAATCTTCAGACTTCTGAGCTAAGATTTTCTTTTCCGCAGGCGGCCTACCTGCGCGCTGCGATTCTTTATAGAAACATAAAGCTATATTGTGAAAATTAGCCGGATCTGTAAAATTGTGAGTAGCCTCGAGAAAGCTAGATACTGCTATAAAATTATTTGTTAAGTTTTTATCTGTTAAGTCTTCGTTAGCCGGAAGCTTGGAAACATCTTTTTCAAATTCTGGTCTTTGATACATGGTATGAATATTTAAATTACGCTGAATGGTTTCCACATTATAGCGATCAATATCAGCTTTTTTAATTCGTGGCTTGTCGTTAGAATCCATTAGGACCCTTCCGAAATCAAATAGTAATTCACCCAAAGTTGAATCATGAGATAAAGCTTCTTGATAAAGATCAAAAGATTTTTGCCAGTTTTTCAGGCTAAACTGATAAAAAGCTTTACGCCAATAAAAATCTCTCATGTAAACATTGTGCAATTTGTAAACAACAAATAATGCAATCAGAAGTCCAATAATAAGAACTGAAAATCGTGTAACAGGATTGATTTTAAAGCACTCTAAACGAACACCTGCTAAAACCAGAGCAAATGCAGCCCAACAATAGAATGTCACCATTGAATACATTAGGTGTAGATCAAAAGTAACCATACAGTGGACCAGAGTGCCCACAGTACCCGATAACAAGGCTAGGATTGTTAATACTTTAGTTGGGTTTGCTTCCATTTCAAAAGCATGGACTCGATTTAAGCCTATTAAGGTCCTTTTTACATAGAAAAACCAAAACAAAAACATCAGTGAAATACCAAAAAAACCGATCTCACTCCACCAATGAATATATTCGTTGTGAGCATAAATAGATTTGTTGGTATCCCAAAGAAATTCACCGGAAGCCTCGGTATCTAAAAAGAGCTTTACCTGATAAATCAT
>CAZYUV010000178.1:0-7131 GCA_964650625.1 uncultured bacterium | reverse complement strand
ATCCAATAGAAAGTGTACATTTAGGTTCTCTTCATTATAAAATAATTTTATATAGAAACGATCCAAACGACCCCAAAGGTTCCAGTCAATAAACCGGATATCATCCCCCGGGTTATACTCCTTGTAATCCTTAAACTCAACAGAAGCGCCTTTGCGCTTAGTTTTTCGATCGCCAATCTTTTGTCCTGCGAAATTATGTTTACTCACTAGATTAAGCTTTTTCAAGCCTTTTAAGAACTCAATACTATGAAGATCTGGAATAGTCACTTTTTCTCCGAAGAATAAAATCTTTTGAGAATATTCTTATAGGACTTAGGAATTCTAGGATTATTCAAAACTTGTTCAAGTTCATCTTGCTGCCTCTTATACTGCGTGTTTTTGATATCTCGTTGAGCATTGAAATTAAGTTTTTCAAACGACTTTTGACCCCCAAGATCACCGAACACTCCCGAATCAAACTTAGTATCTAGGCTCGGTTTGTGAGGATTCTGTTGAGCTTTCTTAAAAAAATTATTCTTTAACTGCTTATCTCTAAGAGATAAATCATTTTTGCTCTTATTAAGCTCAGACTTTCCTATATTTTTAAGGCTACTTTTATTGGCTCGCCCACCTTTAGATGACTCGAAATCTTTATTCTTTTTCGAATTTTTCTCACTAGACCGCTCAACACCCCTTATTTTTTGCTGAGCATTCATTTTACCTTTGGATTTAGAATCTCCAATTCCGGAATTACTGGATTCTTTTCGAACTAGCTTAGACCGTTTAGAAGAATTCTTTCCCGAGGCTATGGTCGTTTTTTTTCTAGAAGCATTAGCATTTTTTTTCAGCATTTTAGAACTTGTTGAAACAGAATCACTCCCTAATTTATTGAAATCCTTTTTATGACTCTGCATTGAAACAGGCTCTGTCTTTTTTTTATTCACACTCTCAGATACACCAATTTTATGAACACTAGTTTTTGGATCAAACTTCGAACTTTTATCAAAAGAATCTGAATCTAAGAAATTTAATAGTAGAAACAGAATCAATAAAATCACCAAGATAATAAAGAATCTACGCACAGTTTGGCTAAGTAATTTTCTATCCTGATTATCAAAGTCTTGGCTTAAAATACCGTTAGACATTCGTTGTCCACGATCATGTAAAAGCTGCAACATTAAATTTTCAGAGCTACTCGGGTACTCCAAAATAGTAACAAAAATATCTTGACCATTAAGTTCGCGATCTAGATTAAGAGCGGCCTCCCGATAATTACCCTTTCGCCTCTCATATAAAATTACGTTGTAGAACACACTTAAAAAAACACAGATGAAAAAAGCTGTAAAAGCCGTTTCGAAACTGTCTATCAAGAGTAATATTAAGGTTAAAACTAAAGCAAGATACAGGTGTAAACTGATATTCTGTAATATCAATTGAAAAATACGGTGTTGCTGATATCTACGAATGGCATCCAACATAGGTTAAATTTATAGAGTATACCAACTAAGACGAGCACTGAACCATAGGGAAAAACTTATACCAAAGCTTGCGTATATAATTTCTTTAGTGGCTCAAAGTGTTCTTTATTAGCGAAGCTTCGGGCATAAATCTGCGAAGACTGCTTTTCCAAATCCTTCAAAAGGTCGGGTGAAGAATACAAATTTTCAATTAATGCGGCTAGCTCCTGATCATCATGAGGATCTGTATATAAACCCACAGCCGAAAAAACATCTTGCAAACCAACATGATTACTAAGTATAACTGCTATACCTGTTGAGAAAGCTTCCACTATAGAACTGGGTAATCCTTCTTGGTCCCCAGACCTATCTATACAGCTTGGATGTAACATCAGATCAGCCCATTGATAATGCTGTGCAAGTTCTTCCCGATCAGCTATGTGACCCATAAAACCAACCTGGTCATCCAAATTTAAATCACAAATTAATTTCTCAAGATGCTTTCTGTGGGGACCATCTCCGATGATTCTCAAATTCAAATTGATATCTTGATCTTTTAAGTAAGCCAATGATCTCAGAACCAAAGCATGATTTTTCTTTGGCCTAAGAGAGCTAACCATCAGTAAATTTTTTAATGCACTACTTTTTCTTTGGCGAGGCTTCAGTGGATCTACCCCAATATAGTATTTTTTTATTTTGAAGGGTGGGCAGCCAAGTTCTATCAGCTGAGTTCGCATTGGTTCAGTCATTGCTACAACTGTATGGCAGTGTTTAAACAAAAGGTAATATAGAATGAGATTGAAACCTAAATTTTTCCTAGGGAAAGCGCCTACGTCATGACCATAAAAACTAACGATCAAAGGTAATTTACGGAATAAAGTTAAACTCATGGCAAGCAATGCATTACTACCAAAGTGAGCATGAATTATATCGGGTAGACATTTTCTAGAAATCAAAAATAATCTTAAGAACTCAAGCCAGCCCGAGCGATAGCTAATCGGACAAGAAAGTTGAACAGGGTTGTTTCGAATAAACAAAAACTCTGCTTTCAATTTTCTCGAGTTTTTAAAGAGTCGTAGTTGGCGCTCAATAAAGGTTTCACAAGGACCTAGTGCTCTGTACTTAAAATGAAGTATTTTCATCTGCTTCAGTATGCTCGATTGTACTTCAATAGTAAAATTATCATTCTTATCAAAAAAAGTATTTTGGACATTGATCGATTTAAGAAAGTCGCTTTAGTTTTTTCCAGAAAAATTTTCAAACCATGCCATCGCATGATTACTCCCGACCATTGGATCCCTCCACCACTACTCAGTGACTCTCCGTGAACTACCGAAATGCGAGAATTTACCGAAAATGAATGCCTCGATTCCTTTAAACGAATACTCCACTCTTGATCTTCATAATACATAAAAAAATCTTGGTCAAAATATACGGGCGCAGTCGAAAAATAGTTCATATTACAAGCAAAACAAGCCCCACAAATAAAGCCAGTTTTGTAGTAATCTTTTGAAAACAGTCTATATTTTTTATGTCTCCAAGGAGATAATGGCCAATGAAACTCTTTTGGAAAGTACTGGATACCAGCGGCAATACCACCTTTTCGTAATTTAAGAACCGGCTGCTGTACAGTATGCGAACTATTTTTCAACATCTCCACCCATAGCCTTAAGTTTGGCATAAGAAGCTCAATATCATTAGTTAGAAAGATGGCATAATCAGCTCTTTCTAACTGAGCTTGATATAAGAGTTTATTCATCCCGGCTGCATAACCTGGGTTCGAAGCATCCCAAAGACAAGTTATATTTTCATCCAGCCAATCTAGAGGTTCCCTATTATGATTTATTACCCAAATATTTAACTCATTCGAGTCTAAATTAGATAAGGTATCTAGCAATAGCTGTGTTCTACCATAATGCACTATACCAACAAATACTCGCGGTTTGCGTATCTCGCAATGGTATTTGTCTCGCTTTTTCATACGATAATTATCCTCTTGGTTAGTTACAAATATCAAACGATTATTAAAGTTTTTGTTAATAATCTAACGCAGTGTCCCGATTACCCTTTTGAACTAGAACTGGGAGCCGAGGATGAAAGTAAAGATAAAAATCCAAAGACCCCCTAAATTAACCAGAGAGGGTAATAAGATTAAGGTGCGAAAGAAGAAGTCCGAGCATTTATCTGATACTCACAAGGTGACAAAATTGACTGAGTTCATGCAAAGTGACATTTACAACTAAGTCTTATGGAGGAAGTGCATGGCAACATCTATCCGATTGCTAACGACTAAGGAATTGATGGACAAACTAAAGGTCAAGCGTAATACGATTTATCAATTACGCAAGGAAGCTAATCTACCAACTATAAAGTTGGGACGAACTATCCGTTTTGACGAAAATGAAATTGATAAGTGGCTAAAAGATCGACAAACGATGGGTGGCGACTTCGATGAATTATTGGAAGTAGGTTAGACCTTATGCCCGAAACACTGTACTTCTGGCTACCACTAACAGGTAGTTTACTCATGGCGATAATGTTTGCTAGCATTCTTAGGGAAGCAATCCGTAGTCGTCAAGAAAATCAGTTCTTTCGTTCGCATCCTAATTGTCGCTTACCCCAGTCAAAATCAGTTCAATAAATCCTGTCCAGCTCAGAACTGGTGGACAGGATTTCTCTTATTCAATCAACTGAAAGACTCGTCTTTTTGCGTGGCATTGTTAAACATGAAATAATGCCGCGCTATAGCGAACAGTTTTGTTCTGAAGGAGTCTTCATATGAGCCCGTTCAAAAAAGAAATACTATGCATTGGCGCAGGCTATGTTGGTGGACCTACCATGGCCGTTATGGCATACAAGTGCAAAAACTATAGATTCACTGTTGTCGATATAAATCCCCAACGTATAAAGCAGTGGAATTCAGAACAATTACCTATTTATGAGCCAGGTCTCGATGAAATTGTTAAAACAGCTCGTGGAAGAAATCTTTTCTTTTCCACAAATGTGGAAGAAGGAATACGTAACGCTGACATTATTTTCGTCTCGGTCAATACTCCTACAAAAACATACGGTGAAGGTGCTGGTGTAGCTGCTGATCTTCAATATTGGGAAAAAACTGCTCGTCAAATTGCAGAGATAAGCACTACCGACAAAGTAGTAGTAGAAAAAAGTACTCTACCAGTCAGAACTGCTGAAGCCATGTCTAAAATACTTAAAGCTAACTCTAGTGGTTTAAATTTTGAAGTAGTTTCAAACCCTGAATTTCTAGCTGAAGGAACTGCTATTGAAGATTTATTCAATCCTGATCGAGTTTTGATCGGCGCAGATACTACCGATGCGGGTCAAAAAGCTAGTAATGCAATTGTAGAAATATATGAACAATGGGTACCAAAAGATCGCATACTTACCACCAATGTTTGGAGTAGTGAGCTTTCTAAATTGGTGGCTAATGCCTTCCTTGCACAAAGAGTTAGTTCAATTAATGCGATCAGTGCACTTTGTGAGGCCACAGGGGCTGATGTTTCAGAAGTAGCCCATGCAATCGGTACTGATAGCCGTATTGGCCCTAAGTTCCTCAAAGCCTCTGTGGGTTTTGGAGGGTCTTGCTTCAAGAAAGATATCTTAAATTTAGTGTACATCTCAGAATCTTATGGTCTAAATGAAGTCGCAGATTATTGGCGTCAGGTAATCAACCTAAATAATTACCAACAAACTCGATTCGTACAGACAATGCTACGTAATATGTTCAACACATTAGCATCCAAAAAAGTCGCTATACTTGGCTTTGCTTTTAAAGCAAACACTGGAGACACGAGAGAATCGCCAGCAATCTATGTCACCCGAAAACTATTAGAAGAACAAGCAGAGGTAATAATCTCCGACCCAAAAGCATTAGAAAATGCAAAATTAGATTTAAGTGATGTGTCTGACAGAGTAAATTTCGAAATTAACCCTATTGAAGCCTGCAAAGGTGCCCATGCCATTGCGATATTGACGGAATGGGAAGAGTACTGCGAACTGGACTTCGAGCTAATTTATAATCAAATGCATAAGCCCGCATTCATTTTTGACGGTAGAAACATTCTTGATCATGAAAAACTTCAATCCTTAGGATTCAATGTATTCCCAATTGGCAAAGAGCCATTGCGAGCTAATTCATAAAGTAATAAAAAAACCGCACTGTGCCGTGCGGTTTCATTAATTCATATACAAATTTACAGATAACCGTGAACGACTTCGTCTAGATATAGCATACTCTCAATAGGCTTGATGTCATTTTCCTTCACACTGGCCATAGCTAAATCAGTAATCGTTCGGAGTTGGCCGTACTGTCTGATCATCTCTATGTGTCTTGCTTCATCAGACTTTTCGCCAAGGACATAACCTACCCCTGCAGCTCCGCCCGCAGTAGCAATCGCAACCCAGCCAACTGGATTCCAAAAATTGGTTGCCGCCAGTGTAACAAGGGTTCCAACACCTAAACCTAAACCAGTTACTCCTCCGATCGCTTTGAACTTCCACTTTTTAGACAATTTATCGTCTATTCTTCCCCAGAATTCTCGGGCTTCTTTCACGGACTCAGCAAAACGATCTTGGGCAATAAAGTCAGCACTCATTGTTGCTAGTAAAGCTATATAGTTTTCCCATTGACTTCGCAAACCCTCAGCTTGGGAAAGCATTGCACTATGTCGGCTGTTCAATTTACGAAATTGAGGTTTTGCCCCTTCCCCAACATCATAAAAATCCATTTTATCAATATCAACACCCAAGCGCGTGAGAGCTTCACTACGAGAAAGGTCTCTGAAACGACCGTCCTCAGAAGACATGTACGAGGGCTGGATCATTTCCACCACAATATTCATCCCTATCAATCCGATCATACGCTTTCTCAGAAGGGAAAAATTGACACTATTGTACAAATCTACACTATTTTTATGGGCAGTTGCATAAACAACCTTTAAGCGGTTGAATAACTGGCTGGCCGCACTACCTTCAATTTCCATACTTACAATTTTCTTTAAATTTCTAGTGGCTTCTTTCTTACGAGGCTCCCATACAGAATGGTACACACCTCCAAATCCTCGGTTATCTCGATCATGGGCATCCCAGCCTTGTTCAACCTCTCTGGCTGTTCGTTTGATCAAATTCAAAATTTGTGAATTCATAGCTCTTATTTCACGCCGTAAATCTACAGAAGCTAAACTGCGAGATTTAGCTCCGATCTCATCATTTTCAACTTGATATCTGTCTTCTCTCAGAAATGTAGACGGATTGTTGTCGCTAAACTGCTGCACTGCAGGATACGCTGATTCTATGGCGCTACGAAATTTTTTGGCTTGTGCTTTGGTACGCGAATCAGTAGAACCGTAATCTTTTACGTAACGCTTCAAACGAGTGTATTCCTCTGCCGCTTTTTTGACTTTGGCGCGGGTATTTGAGGGTAAAGCGCTCAACTGAAGACTCGCATTAGAAACTGCAGCAACCTTATCTCTAAATGCTCCCTTAAATTCAATATTAACCCTATCTTCACGAGAAACCATTATATTTCTAGACTGGTCCAACCTGGCATTTTCTGAAGCATCATGAAATTGTGTTAGTGCCGTCTTGAACTCCGCCGAACCTTCTCCATGCATTTTTAACGCAACCAAGACATTTACAAATTTACTCTTGGACTCTGGATTTTCATCCGCAATTA
>CAZYUV010000177.1:0-7197 GCA_964650625.1 uncultured bacterium | reverse complement strand
TTTTTCAAAATTTCTTTAGGAATTGCGGCCATTCACACCTCCCTAAGGAACCTTTACAGAGTCAAAAATTCGCTCCACTATGTCCTCGGAAGTCTTCTCTTCGGCTTCCGCCTCGAATGTTACAAGGACGCGATGACGTAAAACATCCATACCAATGGATTTAATATCATTGGGTATTACATACCCGCGACCCTGAAGAAATGCATAAACACGAGCAAGCTTATTAAGGTAAATAGAAGCTCGAGGAGAAGCTCCATACTCAATCAAACCGTCTAAGTCTTCAATTCCATATTGCTGTGGGTAGCGTGTTGCGAAGATTAAGTCCACAATATACTTGTTGATTTTTTCATCAACATGAATTTTGTCGATCACCTCACGCATAGCAAAAATATCTTCTGCGTGCAGAACAGGATCAATTGGCTGACTTACTCCATAAGCAACCTTTGTCATGACCTCCAATTCTTCTTCTCGACTTGGATAGCCCACTTTAATTTTAAGCATAAATCTATCGACTTGAGCTTCTGGCAAAGGGTAAGTCCCCTCTTGCTCAACGGGATTTTGCGTAGCTAGTACCAAAAAAGGCTGATCCAATTTAAAACTTTCGTCACCAATAGTTACTTGTCGCTCTTGCATGGCCTCTAGAAGAGCCGACTGCACCTTGGCTGGAGCACGGTTGATCTCATCTGCCAAAACGATATTCGCAAAAACGGGCCCTTTTTTAATATAGAAGTCACCATCTTTAGGTGAATAGATTTGCGTACCTATCAAATCAGCAGGTAGTAGATCAGGAGTAAACTGAATTCTTTTAAATTTGGCACGTAAACAACTTGCCAAAGCATTAACCGTAGTAGTTTTCGCCAGGCCTGGAACACCTTCTAGTAAAATGTGTCCGCCTGCCAAAAGGCCCATGATTAAACGTTCAATCATATAGCGCTGACCAACTACCTGTCTCGATATCTGATCGTAAACCTTATCAATCTGAGCATGTTTTTCCTGCACTTTCGCAGTGATTTGATCTAAATCAAAGCTCATCGATTTCACTCCTTATTGTTTTTCCAAAACTTCACTTAATACTTGTTCTTCTTCACTAATAATTAGTTCTCGCAATTTGTCAGCATTAGATTGCTGCAATAATTGGATTAGCAACTGACGATCTCTATCTGACGGTTCTCGAGAGGCAAATTGCCATTGCTGCTGCCATTGCTCCCAAGGTAAATCGTCAAGCTGAGATCTCCAAGGCACGTTTGAAGATAAAATTTCAAACAAAAGAGACCAATTGCTACCCTTCGCAGCTTGGACTGCAGTTTCCCTACTAAATGTAGGCTCCGACTTCATGGAACGGGGCTTTGATCGCCTAACAAGCCACACTAAGATGACGCCAAAACTGCAAGTCAGCAGAAGCACTATGACGCTCAATCCCCAAAAGTTTTTCTGCTGAGCAGGTTGAATAGAGCTAATACTCAACTCCTGGACTTTACCTGAATTTAGAACTTTTACAGACGCCTGAGGAATAGCGTCCCAGAGTTCATCGAGAACATAGGTACGCCTCTGTTCTGTTATTCGACCCTTTTGCTCCTGAATCGTATTAAAAGCTCTAGCATTAAAAAGTGGATGATCTTCACTAAAAATAGGGTTCAGAACAACCACATCTTCTGTACTCTGCCACTGCACAACCAAGTGGAGCTGACCTCTTGAAGAGTCCGAATCAAACCATGCAGTTAGAGCATAGCAAGGAGCCGTAAAGAGAATGAGAGCGAGTCCGTAATAAAAGACTTTCACAATCCGCAAATTCATATCAAATATGAATAGCAAAACAGAAGACCGAATTCAAGAAATATGAGTCAAGGAAACCAAAATCAGAATATTTTTAAGCCGACATCACTCACTTCGACCCATAAATTATTGACCAATCAATTTTAGCCTTGGGGAACATCGATTCGAAGCAGCATATTAATAGGCCTTGGATATACTGTGAGATTAGCCCTCAATGGCACCACCATTTCCCGGCCATCGCTACCCTTAGTCAGTTTAGCTGTATCAAAATACTCCAATTCCACATCCACCTTATGCTTTTGAATTAAAATTTGTTCTGTTTTATCTGTCTGCCGTGCATGAAAACCCAATATTTGAGTATTACCACCAAGAAATAGACGCTCTTTCACTAATTGATTACCGTTCTTAAATTCTTTGTAAAGAATGGCCTTTTTATCTCGCAAGTATTCATATTGCACCGTGTAGCCCGGATAATCACGTATATTTGATCGCCCCATTTGGATCACCAAAATATCATTCCGCATCTCGCTGAATTGGTGATCACCTATAGATCCCTCCTCCGAGCCCTGCGGCCCTGTAGGAACATACACTTTGACAGCACCTTTCAACTCTTGGCGTAACTTAGTCATGAGCAAACGAACTGCTTGTTGACCTCGAGATTTCTGAATCAGTTTTACTAGTCGAATCTGGTAGGTTCCATGCATAAGATAGAATACGCTGAGAATAAACATGGCCAATAAAAAACCAATCAACAGTTCAATCAACGTGAAACCTTTTCTACGATATTCAACCACTTGTGTGCTCCCTGTAAAGAGAAGTTAATCTAACTTCTTCTTTCTTCGATTTATCCATGACGCTCTCCCATCGAACCACCACTGTGCACTGCCGCATAGATTTATTAGCATCCTCTGGATTAGTACTATTCTCGGTCTCAGCCACAAGCTGTATAAAAACACCAATTGCAAACTTATCCTCATAAACATGCCCAAAAACCAAATTTCGACGAGCATTATCTCCCTTGTATAGAAGTTGCCGTATTTCTTGAACCGAGTAAGGATTTTCTCGAGGTGGTAAAACTGAAAACTCCGTACCACGAACCACTTCCATCAAATCTGCGGCAGCTAAGACTGCATAATTTTTATCTGAGCTTTTATATACGCCTTTCTGACCTATATTCAGCATTGGGAAAATAGCCGTGATCATAACGGTCGCAATAGTTATCGTCGCTAAAATTTCGATAAGTGTGAACCCGCGCCTATTCATTTACCATGCCGCCTTCCATGAGTATTTTTTAATTTCATCGGTCAGCGCCACCCAATAGTAATCTTTTCGTTCACTGCTACTCAACTTACTCATAGAGTATGAAGGATCAAATTTTACAACACCGCCCACCTTTGAACGCGCTAGGTCAAATTCGCTACTTCCAAGTGTCCCATGAAGAGTAAAATGTCTAGTTGATGTGGGAGGATTCATAAAGCTATACAATGTTGCTTCAACCAGTTCATTCGTTTCAAATTGAATTCCACCAAGAGCGACAACAGTAAGAAGCGGAGCATCTTTACCCCATTGAGGCTTAATTTGACTAGTATCCTTGGTGGTAAATTTACGCACACCAACATCGAAAATCACTTCTCCAAAAGTAATAATTATACTCTTCCCTCTATAGCGTACATATTTCTTACCATCTGCCAGTAACTCGCTGAATCTGAGTGGTCTGGCTGTACCGGTAATATATATGACTCCATTGATATCTAGAGTTCCATCTTTTTCATTAAAATACTTCTTACGTATAACATTAACTCCGGTACCCTTTTTTCCCGCACGATAATCGTAAATGGAGGAAACATAATCGGTGGCTTTACGATAATACAAAAAGGGATTAAAGCTTTTCAGGGGAACATTTTCATCGAGAAGTTCCTTTAATGGAGAAATATACTCACCACCCCACTCTTGATCTATCTTCTGATCTAAGGGGTTATCCAATACAGTTAATCCAGTTTGGGAAATTGTAGGAATACCTTTTTCAGGATCCA
Organism: uncultured bacterium; assembly: GCA_964650625.1. GTDB lineage: Bacteria > Muiribacteriota > UBA6191 > UBA6191 > UBA6191 > JAYZAC01. The sequence goes on along the minus strand of CAZYUV010000177.1, from coordinate 3,391 downwards.
ACATGAACTTATAAAACGGAGAATCATATTGGGTAATTCGTAAATAATTCATAATCGAATTATTGTATGGAGCCAAGGTCGCTCCTTTAGGCACATTGCTTTCAAAGTTTTTTCCAAAATATTGCAAACTGTATGTTCGCATCTTTTCGAAAAACTTAAAAAAAACAGGAGATCGCATCCCTTCCGGCAAATCAAGAAAGTCTTCGAAAGTATCATCTGACCATCCAATGGCCTTAAATTTGGCTCGATCGGACTCAGTAAAAGAGTCCTTGAGTTTCTCTTGAGGAATATCATCAAGAAATCCTGGGGGTAATTCAGGAATAGGATATTGCCCTGGCCCAAGAAAACCTACTTTCACAGTTTTCAGGACATCGCTACCTAAATCAGAAATCCCATCCCATATTGATGCCCACCAACTCTTGTTTGAATTTTCGCGATCTTTCCGGGACTTCCAAACTTCTTTCAATTCGTCCACACGGGTGTACTTATAATCCATTACTCTAAAATAAGAGGCCAGAACATTACCGTAGACAAGTGTGGGGCTAATTCTCAAATGATAAGTATCGTTAACAAAAGAACGTACTAAGTCATCATAAGCATCACTGGCCGCCTTCACAATTTTACCAAACCAGCCTGACTCCTCATCTTCTCTAGCTAGTACGCCCGGTTTATATTCTACTCGACCGAATAAATCTAAGCCTGATTTTGAAGGGTTCTTCCTACTAACTTCGCCATCCCAATCACTTTCAAAAGCTTCCATATACCTTAGAAAACCTGAGCGCTTCTTACCATTCACCTCATAGTCATCACGAGCACGTACCTCGTAACCGTAGCCTACGGGCCGAGTAAAAATTTTACCTGAAGACGGCAATACCTCTTCAAGGATCACTTTTTCTTCCTCACTCATCTTTGAGCCCACGCGAGTCAGGAATTCGTCTTTTTGTTCTAGGTCCATAGGAACGAAGGGAGGTAGAAGCTCTGATTCGGCACTGAAAAAAGCATTTTGTAACATACCTGACTCACGATTTCCGTTAGTTAATGGGACAATTGAGGAATTCATAAATACTCTACCTGGAGGGACCTCTCCCTGCATAACTGTTGTATCAAATCCCGCTATAAGCTCCTCTCTATCATAATCCGACTTGTTAAATACATAGTCCCAGCTATGATCCAGAACAACGCTCTTTTGCTCTTTACTATCATTATTAAAGTCCATACCTAACTTGGATGACCAATAAGACTGCAGTGGAAAACCCGGATCATTAACAAATAATGTAAAAACACTCAAAGGTGCGATAGTAGTGTTAACAACTTTGAGAGATCTAGTCACTGCCAGATTTTTTTTATAACCCTCATAAGTAACTTCTACAAGAACTTCCAAAACTGCATCTTTTTCCACTTTATCTACTTTTATACCTGGCTTTGGCTTCTGTGTATCCCTCGCTCTTGGGTTTATATTCAGTGGTTGAATATCCTTAATTTTTGCAATCACCACTGCCGAACATTTGTTTTGAAATGATTCGCATAATTTCTTAGAACTGGGAACTAAGTATTTTGATATATATTCTTTAGAGTCAAGCTCTATCACAGAATCTATTGAAGACTCTTCACGCAGCTTATCGTAAATCCCTCCAATGGGGCCCGAATTACCAGCATTCATGGTTTTATCTACGTTATGAAAAAATTCATCCACAAAGGATTCGCCAATGTTCAATGCTATCTCTGAGCGATAAGCCAATTGTGTAGCATGACTTTCGTCTATGCCCATATCGATAAGAGTCCCCGCAATTCCCGCAAGAATACTGAGAACTATCATCACCACATAGAAAATACTTCCTCGCTTACTACTCATCCAATCCCATTCCTTTTCGGTTAATTTCGTCCATGATTGATTTGATGGCTGATTTTTCAGTTTGATGAGCCTTAAATGACGCGCCTCCCTTTTGCGACTTAAGATGATTTAGATAGTACTCTGAATATATTTTGGCTTTCTCTCGATTACCCTTTTCTCGATAGATCTGTGCGATAAAAAAAGAAAGCTCCATTCTACGAACATTATGATTAGCTTCAAAAGCATCATAGAGTTCCTCCGCAAAATACAGAAGGTTTTCTGGTTGAGAAAACTTGCTACGCTTCTTAAAGTCCAGCCACTTTTCATCTAAAGTCCGTGAGGTATATTCAGCAAGTTCTGAATCTTTTAGTTCTGAATCTTTTGGCTCCACCTCTTCAGATTCACTTGAGTTGTTGATAACTGTAGTCTCATTGAACTCCGAATTGTCAGCTGAAAATTCCTTCAAAGTGGAGTTCTTTTCAGAACAACAACCCGCGAGCGCTACAACCAAAATCAATAAAATCCGTAACATGAGGACATTATACCCAAATTGGTAGCATATAGTTTTAAGATTATGAGGGAACTTGCTTGCCATTCATCAACATTTAACCGATAGTCGAGAAAAATGCGGGTTTTTGTTTGTTTATTTCTTATTATTTCTCTTATCCCAACTATTTGGGGTAGCGATGCCCATAATCTATTTTTAGACGCATTCAAAAACTATCGCAAGAGTGAATTTGAGAAATCTGTTCCCCTGCTAAAAAAAAGTATAGACAAGGACCCGAACTTCCCCGAAGCCTATTTCCTACTGAGTCGCACTTATTTCAAACTTGGTAAACCTAGAATAGCAATTCAAACGTTTAAAAAAGGTTTACGACTAAAACGTAAGATTAAAGAACATATGGATTTCATACAATCGGAAAAAGCCTTGGATGTTCCCACAGGCCTTGATTCTATTTCATTTCAATCGGTTCGTAGGATTCAAGAAGCACGCAAAGCTTATTATCAGGGGCGTGCCGCCATGCAGAAAGGTCACTGGTATGAATCCATCGAATTTTTCGAAAGAGCAGCGGCTTTAGATAATGAACAAACTACCTATCTTAATGCCTTGGGTTATGCCTTGCTCGATATTCAAGATCTATTCTCGGCTCAAGAAGTTTTTGAACGATCTTTGAAACTTAATCCCTTTCAAAGAGATATTTATGAGAAAATTGTCCGTCTTAATGGTGAACTAAATTATCCTCATCGTGCTTTGAAATGGGTTAAACGCGGTCGCAGATATTTTCCGGCTGACCCCTATTTCAAAGATAGAGAATTGTATTATGATTACCGTTCTCGTCTTGCGGGCGTAGATTATGACAAAGAAATCGAAGAAGAAGATCAATCAACAGAATTACGCAGTCAATAAAAAAGCACGCGCAGAATTCACAATTTCTGAAACGATTGAGACAGGAATTCAATTAGTCGGAAGTGAGACTAAATCAATAAAGACTGGAGGTGCGGTACACCTCAAGGAAGCTTTCGTAAGAATCATGAAAGGCGAAGTTTTTTTAATAAATG
>CAZYUV010000176.1:0-7222 GCA_964650625.1 uncultured bacterium | reverse complement strand
GTTTCCCGAATTTTATCTAGGGATAAAACGTCTACGGCTTCTTCATCTGCCTCTCCAGCAGCCACAAATAAATCTACAACCTCAGCCGCCTCTTCAGCGGTTTCTTCTGTTTCTGTTACTAAAAGCGCCTTTTCATCTTCTTTTTTCTTCTCTTCTAGTTCCTTCTGAGCCTTCTTATTACGACGTTCCAACCTTTTTGCCTCTTTAATTTCCTCAAGACTTAAACGACTACGTTTCACCTTTTCACGACTAACGCTGAATCGTAAATCTTCCGAAAACTGCTCCTCTAAATTAGTCAACGGATAAGGCAGATCAATATGCTCATCCGCAATATCTTTTAGACTAAAAGGACCTTCTCCAGCCTCTAATTTACTGAAAATTTCATCGAGAATTGATTTAGAAACATCCTTTTTCTTGAATTTCTTTATAACCCGAGGAAAGACTGAATATTTTCCGTCTGTTGCTTGCCGGAACCTTGGATCTGAATCTAGCAAAACAACGGCATTCTTAGATTTTTTATTAAACTTTGACTTGATAGCTTTATGTATTTCGTCTTCAGTTAAACCATCATTACCATTCTGCACGAAAAGAGCGAAAGCGAATTCATTACAGAATTCCCAATTATCCAGAAAATAAAACTCTTCACGCGCAACTGATACAGGTACAAATCTAGCGTCATTTTCCAACTTCAGAGGAATGTCGGAGGGATGCAATGAAGACTTCATCGCTATCTCCTCCGTAAGCTGTTCGTAAGTTAGGGGAATTTTACCTTTCCTCAAAATATCGTGAGCATGATTTTCTAGATTCAAAAATAAAGACGATAATGTCCAAGTATTCTTATCCTTTTGCTCGAAGCATTTACTTTTTTCAAGCGTAGGCAGCACATACTCAGCTTTGACTTTATATGGTGATTCAAATTTAAGGAACTCAATTTCCGCTTGAATTGCTGAAGTTAACTCCTGGCAAGTCGCGATCTTTTTATCAATCAAGGTCTCGAGCAGAACAGATTTATAGTTCTTGGCGACAACCTTGGTCTCCTTTTTCTTTGCTTTGGCCATAAAAACTCCCCGATAAAAAAAGAAACCCCCAAAACTGGGAGCGCAAAAATGCGTTTCACAGTACTCAGAATACTGCGAAGACGCGGATAATAACCAAAACTTCAACTTTCGTCAAGCATTCTAAATCCAGTAGTTTCAGAATTTTAATATTGAGACTATAATTTCCCCAGCCACATCGAAACTTTTAATTTTTTAGTGGAGAAATATCTATCATGACAAACATCACCAAATGGTTTTTACTAATTAGCCTATTGCTAGTGACCGCTGCCAACAAAAAATATTTTGCCTATAAGCCTGGATTACCAATCCCTACTTGGTATAAAGCAAAATTAACCCCAGTAACAACACCTGAATTAGAAAAGCCATTTAAATTGCACTTCGAACTTCATAATTTATTAGGCGATCTCCATAATATTGAACTTCAATTGAAGCTTCCTAGGGGGGTAAAAATCATTAAAGGTCGCATGTCCCAATCCAAAAAGGTCTTAAAAAAGACGAATAGTCAAAATTGGCATTGGGAACTCATGATTGAACGTGAATTATTAGGAGAGTCAATTGAACTAAAGGTTTCTTCCAAATTTCCTAAAGCGGAAATCACTAGGGCTGCCCTCGGTCAATATAACGAAGAACCACATCATCAACGAGATCAACTCACCAAGAAAATAGCCAATATTAACGATCGTGTTGACCTTTATTTTCAAACCACAATCTATTGCACAAAAATGGAAGGTTTTGCAAAAGTTCCCGATCTCATATTTCGACATAGCTGGAAACCTAAAAATTTTTCTAGTCCATTCATCATGTATCACTACAAAGATCCAAAATTAAAGAAAAAAGATAAAATTTTGCAGAAAATCAAAGAATTTGAAAAATATCATTCTGATATCAGTAAAAACAAAAATGTGATAGATAAATTCCAAACCCTGCGTCCCATGACTTTCAAGCGAATGCTAGAAGACAACTTTTATCGATACTACGCTTTGGCAATTGGGGCTTTCGACGAAGGTGACTTTAGCGGTTGCGATAAATGGTTACAAAAACTTTCCCTATTAATACTGAGTCAAGAAAATTTAAATAGCCAACTATTTCTCGCAATCCAAAATACAAGAGCTTTATGCAATGTTGCCCTAAATAAATTCAGTGAAGCTCGAAAGATCCTTAAGTCCAGCGTTCAAACTGAAGTCAATGCCTCCATAAGGCACTACCTTTTCTACAATATTGCAGTAATTTTCGAACAAGAAAATAACAAAGCTCAAATGAGTCACAATCTTATACAAGCGCTTAGCTTGAACCCGAGCTTTAGCAGTGCAAAAAATTTATTAAAAAAATACCAATAGACTTTTTATTTGAGCAAACGTATTGCCGCAAATCCACAAATCAGAACCAAGGTAAATAAAATGGTAAATAAATTAAAATGCTTGTCGATTTGCGCCTTCACTGAAGGACCCCACCAATAAATACTGGCAGCCACAAGAAAAAATCTTGCGGAACGACCCACCGCAGATGAAAGCATAAAGACAGCGAAAGAAATTTTGAAAGCACCTGCCGCGATAGTGAATACTTTGTATGGAATTGGTGTAAATGCTGCTGCAAATATAGCCAAAGCAGCATTCTCATCATATTTAATCTGAACAATTTTAAAGGCCTCATGCAAATGCAATGTATCCAAGATTAATCTACCTGCTGTATCCATTAAAAATAATCCTATTCCATAACCAATAGCACCTCCCAATAAACTACCTACAGCACACACTCCAGCAAACCAAAATGATTTTTTAGGCTTGCCTGCGCACAGAGCCATAAGCAATAAGTCAGGAGGAATTATAAAAAATGAAGCCTCAACAACGGCTAAAACAAATAACGCTAAAGACGCGTAAGCTGATTCGGCCCAAGCAAGGGTCCAGTCATATATTTTTCGAATCCATAGCATGATTTATATCTCCGATCGATTCAATTCTATGAGCACTTTTTCCTTCCGCCTATCCAAGAGTCGGCTAGCTAGAAATAAACCTACTGAGTAGGCGCCTACAGCATATAGCAGAGAATACAGGTGCACAGAGCCAAGCTTAACCAGCATGTGCAGACCTGCGGCCAATTCAAGTCCGCTTTGTTCGCTAAATGGAACTAAATAGTCGGGGCTTTGTAGCATTGGTAATACGCAGAAAAACAAAATGGGCAGACTTAGATAGCTACCGAAGAATCCTGTAATAATACTTGTTAGACCTAGCAAAAGAGAACGTCCTAGTCCAACTCTGCTTAAGTTTTGAGAAGCACCACTCTCAATTTTCAGGGGAAATAGAATTGAAACAAAATTCCCGCTTAAAAATATCAAGATTAAACCCATGACAAACGACAACCACAGACTTTGTAAAATATGCCATGACTGAACACCTATGATACTAGCGATCAAACTGATAACTAGACTTGGAATAGCCAGCATTAAAATCAAGGCAAGATTTTTTGACAGCAAAAGTTGCCAAGATTTCAAGGGAAGAACAAAAAGCTGATTAATTCCGCTTCTTTCTCTTCCAAAGATATTGTTGGCAAAATTTACGCCAATCAACCATAAAGATCCGTAATAAAAAAGAGGCCAAACTCTACCAATAGTCTTGGGTTCAAAAAATTTCACCCCTTCTCTGTCACCCATAAATTCACGCATAGCTCCGGTTGAAAGCTCCACACTAAATAAAGCAAAACAATAACTTAAAAACCAAAAAAGAACCCCAGAGAACAACTGAATGATAATCATTGATTTAGTCGATGGTTCTCTAAGTAAAATCTTCCAGTCTTTAAGTATCAGAGTTCGTATAGGGGCACTTAATAATTTAATTTTCCCTAAAAAACCGTCCCAGAAACCATTAAAACTTGATCCTGAAATACGATTCCCAGAGTCCTCTCCACAGCTACCTTGAAGAAGCTTCACCAAATAAGCGCCAACCAATATAAGCAAAACAAACTCTACAAGATAGACACCTAGAAAACCTGTTGCACTCAACAAATCACCTTCCACCAAATTTTTGAGCACAAGAATGAACAAACTCGAACTAAACCATTTCGTAGAATCTAGGAAAGGAAAATCAGGCGATGAATAGGAATCAACCATGGGAATAACTACTAGAAATATCCCATATATAGCTAATACTGTAAGCAAAGTAATCATGGGGAAAATTACCGTCATAAAAAATCGATAAAAACGAGAACGGTGCAAAATAAACTGATAGAAAAAAACTATTACCTGAGAAGTGGCTATACATTTAAGTATAAATAGACCATTCAATAAGATAAGAATCGGGACCAATTCCCATCGGGAATATTGTCCAATACAAAGGCTTATGCCCCAAATCGGCGCAAACAAAGAGACCGAACTTGGATCCATCAAACCTGAGCATACTGAAGCAATAAAAACACGAGCTCTTGAAATCGGGTAAAGAGATAAAGAGTTAAACTCAAGATATTCATTAAGCCTCAGTCCAGTCAAAGCCCCACCAGCCCAACTAACAAAAACGAACATGTAGCAGACTCCTAAGATTTCGTAGAAATAGGCTCCATGGAGCTGTGAACAAATCAGATAGATAATTAAACTAAGCGGTATAAAAATCAAAAGAGCCAAAGCGGGAACTAAATTTATTGGAAACCACATTCCAAAAGCTTCTTGAAACTTCCTTAAGTTGAGAACAGCTTTTAGACGAATTAGTTCACTCACGAAGCCCCTCTGCAGGTGTCAAATTCAAAAAAAGCTCCTCCAGACTCCCTACCTTATAGCTATCCATCATCTTCTGAGCAGTGCCTTCTTCGCGCAAACACCCATTAACGATTATTCCAATTCGACTGCATAACTTTTCCACAACCTCTAGAATATGAGAAGAAAAGAAAATAGTAGTTCCTTGTTCACGTAAAGATTCTATCAAGCGACGTACTTTAATCACGCTCATAGCATCCATACCTGTGAATGGCTCATCAAGAAAAAGAATCTTAGGTTCATGCAATAAAGCTGCGGCCAGAGCAGTTTTTTTCTTCATTCCATTGCTGTAATCTTTAATTTGAACATCTGCCTTCGAGCTTAGATCTAAAAGCTCGAAAAACTCTTCAATTTTGGAGTTGTAAGAATTTTCGGAAACCTGATACATACGTGCTGCAAATTCCAAAAATTCTCTACCTGTTAAACGATCATACATCTGTAAATGCTCTGGAACCATACCTATTAAACGTTTAGTTTCTATCTCATTCTCGTAAGGATTTAAACCGAACAACCTAACCTGTCCTTCTGTTGGCTTAAGTAGACCCGTAATCATTTTCATGGTAGTCGACTTGCCTGCGCCATTAGGCCCGAGAAAGCCATATATCTCGCCATATTTCAAACTAAAACTAAGCGAACGAACAGCCCAGAAATCTTCAAAACACCGCCCTAGATCAACCACTTCAAGAGGACTGAAATCATTCATGTGAACCTCCCGACAAACCCAAAAATTTATTCACTACTATACGGAACACTTTCATCAACTTCATAACTACGTTAATCATTATTAATCGAGGCACGCGATCGGAATTACTATGCTTACTTAAGAATTGCTTTGTAACCCTTTCCATAGCCTCATAATCACGATGATAATAGTGGCACATTATCAAATTATAGCGAGCCTCTTCATGTCTAAAACTACCATCTATCTTCAATATTTCCTCAAAAGTTGAAATCGCTCGATCATAAAGCTTTAAATTATTCCTGAATATGACTCCCAAATTAAAAAGAATTTCATCCGTAAATCGTTGTTTAGCACTCCATTCTGTTGCTAATAAACCCTCAAACAATGCAACCGCTTCATCAAAATTTGCATTACGAAATCGTAAATCTTCAGCCCTCTTATACAGTTCGATAGAAGCCCTATCTTCTGAATCAGACTTAAGTGAGTTCAAATATTTCCACACTCTCATGTAATGCACATCAAGCTTGAACACATGCTCAAAGTCCAACCTTGCCTTAAATTGTTCACCATTTTCCAAAAAATATAATCCTCGCAACATGAAAGCTTTTAGATGAAATGGAGATTGCTTAACGTAGTCATTTAATGCATCTAGCGGTTTTCGCCCCAATCTTTCCAATATAGCTACGGTTTCAAGATTATTGGAACGTGAGGCATAAGCATAAAAGTAAAACTTCAAATCCATACGGCTACCTAGGATCATATGAATTAAACTAGCTCTCGTAATTAAAGCTTTAACTCTATCCAAATCTTTCCATTCCACAAGCAAAGGCAAAAGAAGATTGGCTGGACGGGTCTGAGTAATTGATGACATAAGAATAATAAAGTTTTCGCGCACCTCGTCGAGGGCCTCCTGTTTCTCGGGGTAAGCTCTCAAGGCTTCTCTAGCTTGAGCCATACTTGGAACGGTGTAATCTTTAATGTCCCAGTTTAAATTGGCACCCTCCAAGAACAAATCGTAGTAATGAGAAAACTCAAATAATCGATCACTAAATTTGAAAGAGCCGGAACCTTCTAATAAAGAACTCAACAAATTTCGATAATTTTTAAGAGTGCTCTCAAAGAGTAAATCATGCTTTTTATGAGCTTCTCGCTGATGAATCGAAGCTCGCTCAATGCGCCCCATTGAATATTCATAATCCATTCTCAATAGACTTTCTAGAAGCTGATCTCGTGGGGTATTTAATTTTCTTCGATATAAATAATATCCAGCCGACTCAAACTTAAAATCACGCTTTAACTGCTTAAACTTAGAGAGCCATAAATCATTTAAATGGTCCTCATAATTTTCCTGATTACGCATTAACATGACCAGACAAATTACAATCACCAATAGAGTAGCTAATTTAGCTGGAATGGAAAAAGCTTTCGACAAAAATAAATTCAACAACCCTAAGGGCGGAAATAAAAACAAAAGACACATCACACACCAATGTGTGTGATACCAAGGAACCATTTTCGATTGACTCACTTTAGCCCGTAGCGTTAGCCAATGTACCCAGAGTGGAAACAAATAAGCCACTAAACAATACGATATAAATTCCTATGCAAATGAAAGCACTTGCAGCCATAACTAAAAAAGCTTTTCCCCAGCTTCGAAATCCATAGTTTTCCTGAATACCCAAACCCAATAGATAAAAACACTGGATAAAAAGTATCGCCAATGTCAAAAAATAAACTAAACCA